>NZ_JAMPMI010000022.1:0-51073 GCF_028478065.1 Providencia sp. PROV255
AGGCGGCAAGAGAGGCTATCCCTAGGAGCATACATAAGTATGTGACTAGGGTAGCTGAACGTAGCCAACAAAGTCACCGCTCGAAATATGACGAGCAATATTCTGATTGCATAGAAAAAGAGATCAAATATCATATACCCTCACCTTCTAACAAAATAATTAACATCTTTGAGTCTAATATGAATTTCTTCTCTTTTGAGTTTCTTGGCTCTTTCTTAATTTTTTTTCTTATTTATTGGGGTTGTCAGCCCAGTGCAAAACTACAGAATGGCTTATTAATCACTGCTAGCTATTTTTTTGTTTATTCATTTAGCCCTGACTTTGCTTATATTTTATTTAGCTACACACTGATCATTTATTTGCTTACCAATGTCGCAACTAATTGGCTCTCTAGTCGATGGATATACGGTATTCTTACCGCCGTCATTATTGGTTTCTTTACCACCTTTAAATATTACTCATTCTTTCAAGAGACTATCCAACAAACACTCGACAAATTTGGTTTTAGTGTTGGTCTTCCTATATTGGAAATACTCGCACCTCTTGGCCTCTCCTTTTATGTATTCCACTCGGTAAGCTATACGGTATCGGTTTGTCGCAAAGAAATTCCCAAAGCCGATTTCTTTGACGTGACACTATACCTTGCATTTTTTCCCAGCATCGTTGCGGGGCCAATCAATCGTGCGAAGAACTTTCTTCCTCAAATACAAGCTGAAAGCCGTGAGGTTTTAGATCCTCGAAAAGCCATATTGCTTATCTCATTAGCACTGGTGAAATTGTTTTTATTTAGCTCTTACTTATCTGAAAATTTTGTAAACCCTGTCTTTGATGCCCCTGTGGGTTACAGTGCGGGAGAGATTCTAATAGCAACCTATGCGTATGCTTGGAATATTTACTTTAACTTCTCTGGTTATACCAATCTGGTGACAGGCATCGCGTTATTATTAGGGTTTAGAGTTCCTGTTAACTTTAATGCGCCTTATTTAGCTGCAAATTTAAAAGAGTTTTGGGCTCGCTGGCATATCAGCTTATCAACCTTTATTCGCGACTACATTTATATTCCCCTTGGCGGTAACCGCAAAGGTTTTAGTCGTATGAATACTAATGTATTCCTTGCTATGGTCATTTCAGGGTTATGGCACGGTGCTGCAATGACATTTGTGGTATGGGGAGCCATTCATGGATTAGGGATTGTATTGCTCAATCTTAAGAATTTATGCATGGAAAAATTAGGATGGACCCAAGTGATCCCTAATAAAACATTATCAGTTTGGGTGTCGCGCATTATTACTTTCCATTTTGTCTGCTTTGCGTGGATTTTCTTCCGTAGTGCCTCATTTGATGATGCACTGCTAATAGTAAATCAAATCACTGCACCTGGTTTTATCGCTTCTATTAATGCAAGCTTGGGGCTATTAGTCGCATTTTGGCTACTACTGATTACCTACCCTTATTTTGTACAAGCCTACCATTATGTAGCGAAAAAATACCAAACTATTCCTTGGTATTATTATCCTATTCCGCTCGCGATTATTCTAACCATTATGTTTATGCTTTCTCCTTCAGGTATGCCGGGGTTTATTTATGCTAACTTCTGAGTTTAAAAATACCCTCATCAAGGTTGGTCAGATTTTATTTATTGTCCTCGTTGCCGGCCTATTATTAATTTGGTTGAATCAAAGCTCACTAGAACGATTTTGGCAGCAGAAATATCACCAAGATACCCCATGGGCAAAAATAGCGGGGAATCCTATCTGGGATTATGGAGCTTATTTACATGATGGTGCACTTGAAGCGGGAAGCCTATTTACTTACTACGCATCAGGGCAAAAAGCGCAAGAAGACAAGCAAGCGGCAGAAATCGCATTGGCCAATAAAGACAAAACACTCAGTTTTCCCACCGAGTTTCAAGTTGGCCTTCATTTTGTGAATGGCTATATTTATCCAGCTGAAAGCTTATCGATTACCTTCCCTGAACGCCTGAAACGACCACAAGCTAGGGAGAAAAACCCCAAAATTAACTTTGGTGGTTTTACTATCAAAAAAGATCAGCCAATCGTGCCAAAACATGTAGCCAATATTGAAAAAGGCCAACAAGTCCTGTTTGCGGGGGACTCCATGATGCAAGGTGTTGCTCCACATGTTAAAAACATGCTCTTGAAAAAATATAATATTGATAGCATTAATCTAAGCAAACAAAGTACAGGATTAGCATATCCACGCTTTTTCAATTGGCCACAAACCATTGCCAAGGCATTGAATGATAACCCGAACATTAAGGTTCTCGTCGTTTTTTTAGGACCTAATGACCCTTGGGATATGCCACCACAAACGGGTTATAAATACGTCAAATTTAAAAGTGAAGATTGGGAAAAAGTGTACCGTGAACGGATTAGTGATATAATATCGACCGCTCGCCAGCACAATGTTGATGTTATTTGGGTTGGCCCCCCTAATATGCGTAAAAATACGCTCTCCGATGGTATGAAATTCTTGAGTAGCCTCTACCAATCTGAAGTTGAGGATAACGGCGAAATTTACTTTTCTGTCAATGATGTCTTTAAATATAAAGGCGATACCTATTCTGACTATATCGGTGATGCAAGCAGTACAATTAAATTGCGAAGTGGTGACGGGATCCATTTCAGCGGAAAAGGCCAACAATTGATTGCTGAAAAAGTATTCTCACTCATTCATTTCGAAGAAGAGGAAGAAAAGGAACCTCATGAAACTGAACAAACTGTGTCAAGCTAAGTCCAAAATATTGGCGGGTAGCGTGATTGCGCTTTTATCGCTGGGCTTATTGTCTTGCCAGAACACATCAGACAAAACACGTACGACTAGCCTACCTAAAGGCCAGTCCGCGGTTGCACAAGGGCAGTTGATCAATAACGCAGAGCCTAATTTGCCACTGCTGGCGAAAAAGCTACGCCAAGGCAGCCAACAAGTGCATATCGTCCAAATTGGTGATTCACACACCGCGGCTGACTTTTTCAGTGGCAATTTGAGAACCTTGTTCCAGCAACGCTATGGGGATGCGGGCCCAGGCTTCATTCCACCTATTTCAGTACCGGGACAACGTACCGCAACCATTAACCGTATGAGTGAAAAGAAAGAATGGTCTCTGGCTTCAAGTCGTAAAGATGAGCGCTTTGATTACCCACTTGGTGGGCTAATTGCCGAACCACAAGCTGCCAACAGCAAAGTGGTGCTTAAGCCTTTACAGCCGGCGCTAGGGGCTTACCAGCTACAAACTCTCTATCAAAGCGCAGGAGATTCACAAATGCGTGTCGCTCCAGCTGTTTCCCCCAGCGTTGCATTACCCGCCACGGGGAACCAGTGGGTCTTTTCATCCCCTGTAAATACCCAACTTCCTGCTCAGGTTACTGTTAATAAAGGTAATGGGTTAAAAATCGGTGGGTGGTTAGTGCGTTCGCAAAAACCAGGGGTGATGCTTTCAGCGCTTGGGCTCAATGGTGCAACATTGAGTATGGCTGATAAATGGCAGCCACAGTGGAGCGAAACTTTAGCGCAAATGTCGCCTGATATGGTGATTCTAGCTTATGGAACCAATGAAGCGTTTAATGATACGTTAGATTTAGCCGCTTATGAGCAAAATTTACGTGCCAAAATCCGCTTAATTCGCCAACAAATGCCCAACAGCGTTATTTTACTTATCGGCCCGAATGATTCACTTAAATTTAATAATGCAGCGAGTTGCCAAGCACAAATGCCAGTAAATTTAACGAGTGTGATTCAAATTCAAAAGACGGTTGCTGCTCAGGAAAATACGTTATTTTGGGACTGGCAAGCCTTTATGGGTGGCCCTTGTTCAATTCGCACATGGGCAGCGCAAGATTTAGCCCGCCCAGATAATGTTCACCTTTCTGTTGAAGGGTACAAAAAGAGTGCTCAAGGTTTATATAGTCAGTTAAGCCAAATATTGAATTAATTACTGACTCAATGCACGATAAGGCAGAGGTATTTTCAACGTACCCTGCCTTTTTATTGACTACTATTTTTAATATTTATCGCCTAATAGTGGCTATTTCACTTTAGCTTTTTTCTTACTTATCTTTTTGTCACTCTAAAAATCCAATTCCAATTTTAAAGCTAAAATAATTATTTCAAATAAAAACAACAAATTAAAAACGTCACTCTCGGAATACTACTGACTAATTTCGAATTTATTTTTCCTTCTAAAAAACATAAAAAATCGTGACCATTAATTAAATCAATATACACCGCATAAAATTAGTATCCCTGCGTCCCTTCTAGTAAACCACATCGCATACGCTGAGGTTTATAAAGCAAGGAGGTAATGACAAACCGCTTTTCATCTTATGCAAGCTCAGGGTTTGTTGTTAAAAAATGGAAACCGTGAACAATTCTTTGACACAACCAGAATAATTTTACGGTAGTAATCGTAGGTAATATTTATTTAGGTTCAAAAATGTCGACTAATTTCTGTGTAAAATCGTTTCATACCTATATTGAAACCCTATCAAATAAAATAAAAAATAGCTTTTATCTAACTCACTCCCTACTCTTTAAAGTTAGCTCGGGTGAAATTGACATGCGAATACCGCTGTCGCTGATTTCCTCTAAGCCCACTGACAGGCTCTCTACCTCGGTATCAACGGTGAAAGTGCCCTTGGATGTCGCCTGATTACCGGCTTTATCGGTCACGCTGACGGTATAAGTGTGTTCACCCTCGGTAAATTCCGTGGGCAGCGCTTGTGTCCACTCCCCGTTAGCATTCGCGGTGGTCTCATAGCTTCCGTTTTCGTTTTCAATCGAGATCGTCACTGCCGCGTGCGGTTTGGTTTTGCCGGTCAAGGCTGGCGATTTATGGTGGGTAATATTATCGCCTGGAACCCCGCTATCACTGCCCTCGGTGAACGTCGCCGCTGTCGAGGGTAATTGCGTATCAATTTGTAATATATCGCTAAATTCATTTTTATTGCCAGCCAAATCTGTCACTATGACTCGGTATGTATAGACGTTATCTGCCAACTCGTTAAGCTGAATAGACCATTCACCATTTTCACCTGATTTAGCTTCGTATTTTTTTGGCCTACAACCGCATTAACTGTTGAGTATGGGTCTGTTGTACCCATGAACGTCGGCTTATTTTGGTTGGTGACAAATCCTTGAATATCTTTTAATTGCGCCGTCGCATCCGGCAACGTCGTTTTGATGGTCACTGTCTCCGCGACAGTTTTTGTGTTGCCGGCCACATCCACCGCCGTCACTGTGTAACTATGTTGTTTATCGGCCAGCGGTTTTTCAACCGTGACGCGCCAACGGCCTTGTGCATTCGCCGTTGTCACCAATTCTTGTTCCGCAATCTGGAGGGTCACGGTGCTGTTGGCCTCGGTTTGACCGGCGAATGTCGGGGGGTTGTGCTTGGTCAGCTTGTCATCCAGAATACGCCTCAGGGAATATTACAATCAATGGTATTAGTATCGATGAAATTTCCCAGTGCTTTTTAACAGAAAAGATTGCCTACCATAATGGTGTTTCAACATTCGTTCATGGCAGTATTCGCGATAATTTTAATTTCTATGGTGTATTCGATAACGACATAATTGTTCGTCTTACTAAACTCTGCTGCCCGAGCTTACTGATTAGCAAAGAAACATTAGATGATACTCTCGTCACCGATATCGCTGCATCTACAGGGGAAAAGCAAAAATTACAGCTTGCTCTTATACTGATGAAACAACCTGACATGATCTTGTTAGACGAATCAACATCATTTATGGCGACCTCTGATGCACTCCCATTCTTACAATTAATGAAACAAGAGTTTGAATTAGATAAATCAATTATTTTCTTGTCTACTCATGACTTAGGGTTAGCCTCATTTTTTACTACACATATTGAATTATCACCGGGTCACGCTAAACGCATTAGCTCCCCACAGCATCACAATGAAATTGTTATTCCTAAAATTAATTTAAGCTAATTAAGCTAATAAAGAAAAACGCCCACTTGATTGTGGGCGCTTTGATGACGTTTAATTCAATGAATTTAACTTTGGTGTGTTTTTATGAACCGTATTACAAGAACATAAAGAACACCATACCAACAATTGCCCCTGTCGTGCCAAGAATAGTTTCCATTACCGTCCATGTTTTTAACGTTTGTGCTTCTGTCGCACCCGTAAACTTGCCATATAGCCAGAAACCGGAGTCATTCACATGGCTTAAGATCAATGAACCGCCAGAGATACAAATTGCTAAAGCCGCCAGCTGTGCTCCTGAGTAACCTAACTCACTGATAACAGGGAGTACCAAGCCTACTGCAGTTAAACATGCAACAGTGGCAGAACCTTGAATAACTCGTACTGCACCAGCTAATACAAAACAAGCAACCGCAATCGGTAAGCCAGCACCAATTAAAGAGTCACCTAACGCAGGGCCGACACCTGAATCCACTAAAATTTGTTTAAATACGCCACCAGCACCCGTTACCAGTAAAATGATCCCAGCGGGTTGAATCGCTGCAGAACAAATCGCCATGACTTTTTCTTTATCCATACCATAACGGAAACCTAGGCCATAAATCGCCAGTAAACACGCTAACAGTAATGCGGTGAAAGGGTGACCGATAAACTCTAACCAATGCTCAAGCGTGGTTCCTTTTTCAACTAAATGTGTTCCGATGGTTTTTAAACCCACTAATACCAATGGGAAAAGCACTAAACACAAGCTAAATCCAAAGCTTGGCATTCTGCCATGTTCTGTATTTGGCGCTTGATAATCCGCTGGAATATCAATATGAACAAAGTTACTGATAAATTTACCAAATAAAGGTCCCGCTAAAATCATGCCAGGGATAGCAGCACATAGCCCAATTAAAATCATCCAGCCATAGTCTGCACCCATTTGTGATGCAACCAACATTGGTGTTGGCCCCGGTAATAAGAACGCAGCCGCAGCGGCAACCCCTGCAAATAATGGGATAGCAAGGCGAACAACGTTATGGCCAGTGCGGTTCGCTACCGCAAACACCACACCGATTAACAAAACAATCGCTACATCAAAGAAGAGTGGTAGAGCACAAATCAACCCTGCGACACCCACTGCATAATGCGCATTTTTTTCACCAAACAGATTCAGTAGCTTATTCGCAATCTGATCTAAAGCACCTGTTTCATGCAGAATTTTACCGAACATTGCTCCGAGAGCGACTACGATAGCAAGGAATCCTAAGGTTCCCGCCATTCCTTTTTGCATGGTTTCAGTGATCTGTTGTACTGGCATACCTGAAAACAAACCCGCACCAATAGAAACGATCATGAGTGCGACAAATGCGTGTAAACGAGCATACATCACTAAAAAGAGCAGTAAAACGACCGAGCCAACCGCCGTCAGCACGAGCGTTAACGTGCTTAATGTTTCTGGGGTATTCATTAGTTATCTCCAGCGACAATCTTACGAATAGTAGAACACGTATTTTCAATCACGTTTTCTAAGGATGGGCGAATATCAACAACCTGCACATCAGGTTCATCCGCGCCAGGTTCTTGCAAGGCATCAAATTGCGATTTCAGCATTTCAGGTTTAAAGAAATGCCCTTTACGTGCTTTCAATCTTTCTTCAATAACAACCGCATCACCTTTTAGGTAAATAAAATAGAGGTTGTGGTTCCCCTCTCTTAAGATATCTCGATAGCTTTTTTTCAATGCGGAGCTCACCACCAGAGATACCCTATTTGTTCTTTGCATTGCAAAAATGGCATTGTTCAATGCAACTAACCAAGGTTTACGGTCATCATCATTTAATGCATGACCCGATGCCATTTTTAAAATATTTGATTTAGGGTGAAGAAAGTCACCATCAAGGAAGGCAGCTTGCAGTTGCTGTGCGACACCTGTGGCAACAGCAGACTTACCACTACCCGATACCCCCATTAGTACAAATGTATAGTTTTGTTTTTGGGTATCATTCATAGGAAACTCCTCAGATATTCACTATTGTCCTGGCTTTAGTTAAAAACCGGCATTTGTTACCGGTAACAAGTTACGGGTAACATTATCATCAGTGAGGATTTATTTAGCAATAAAATTGGCCAAGAAAAAAACAGAACTGTGATAGTTATCGCAATAATATAGAGGGTGCCAAGATATGAGTTTTTAATAATTTGAAGTTCAACAAATAAAGCTATCGTAAATAATTCACACTACGGCGCGAAGTATGACGGATAAAGCTACCCGAAATAATTTGAATTAATAACTCGCATTATAGCTTGCTCTTTATCCTAAATAATTCGTGTTGTAGCTAGACGCCAATCGAGCTAACCTCTGGGAGCATACACAAGTATGTGACTAGAGTTAGCAAGTGCGGGCAACGACGCTACGGCGCGAAGTATGACGGATAAAATTAGATACTTTCGCCAGTGAGGAGACTAAACCCCACATCAAAATGCGTCTCGACAAGCTTCTTACCAGACATTCTCGCCAACAAAACTTCCGCCGCCTTGCGCCCCATTTGGTCCCTTGGCGTCAAAATACTTGCCAGTTTTGGCGTCATCACTTGCCCTACGTCATGGCCATGAAAACCTGAAATAGCAAGGTCTTGTGGGATTTGAATCCCTAGACGTTGACACTCAAAAATCGCCCCTATCGCCAAGTCATCATTGGTACAAAATAAACCGTCGGTATCTGGGTATTTAGCGCGGCAATCGTGCAGTAGTTGGGCACCTAGCGAATATGACGAGCTCGCTTGTGTCATCACATTACGAGGCTCAAGATTTGCATCGAGCATGGCCTGCTCATAACCCTTTAAACGAATAAAAGTACGCTCATCATGCCTTGCCCCTAAATACACAACTTTACGGCAGCCACGCTCAATCATCGCTTGGGTCATTTGGCGGGAAGCTTCAAAGTTATCGATACCCACTGCGATATCTAGGCAAGGTGAAACGCTATCCATAATCTCAACAACGGGGATCCCCGCAGTTTTCAGCATACGTAACGTGCGTTCAGTATGTGTTCGTTCGGCTAAAATCACACCATCAATATTATAAGAAAGTAGCGAGGTCAGCCGCTCTTCTTCTTTTTCTGCTAAATAACCATAGTGAGCGAGCATGGTTTGGTAACCATGACGGTCCGTCACTGCTTCAATTCCACGGATGACTTCGGCAAAAACTTGGTTAGTTAAAGATGGGAGCAATACCCCAATGGCATGGCTGGTTGAATTCGATAAAATATCGGGCGCCTTATTTGGAATATACCCGGAAGCCTCCACCGCCTGAGCAATTTTATCGCGCAAAGCTTCTGAAACCTGCTCTGGGTTTCGTAAAAAACGGCTCACCGTCATTTTTGTGACGCCAACTTGGTCGGCAACATCCTGCAGAGAAGGTCTTTTTTTCTTCATAAGTTCAAAGCGATATCCAATTCGTTAACGATAACTATGTTCTGCTATCTATTAATGGATAGCAATCTTTGTTACTGATTTACATCACATAAACATCGAATTTTCTGAGCACGGCAACTTTTATAGTTGACTCTCTATCATGACTCCGCTAATTTTCGCGTTATATAATTATTATCATAACGAAGCAATAAAATTAGATTATGGCAATCAATCGTAGGCAGTTCCTTAAATCCAGTGCAGCACTGGCTATTTTTTACAGCTTGCCGAGTGTTGCACAAACTCGCCTAGCCGTCGAAGCGGCCATATTTGGAAAACTCCCAGCACCAGAAAATATTCACCGAGTCATCAGTTCAGGTCCTCCTTCCGACTTACTGATGTTCGCATTAGCTCCTGAAAAGATGGTGGGTTTCGCCTCTATTTCGCTGAAAAAAGGGCAAACCGGCCTTTTTGCACCACAATGGCTTGAGCTGCCTGTTTATGGCCGCTTAGCAGGCCGTGGGAGCACCCTTTCTCTTGAGCAACTGCTGTCTTATAGTCCAGATTTGATCATTGATACCGGAAACATTGACGAAACTTATCGCTCACAAGCGGAAAAGGTCGCCAAACAAACTCATGTACCTTATTTATTAATCGCCGGCGGGTTAAAAGATTCACCTCAACAACTTACACAACTAGGTGAAATATTAGGCGTTATCCCGCAGGCTCAAACATTGAGCCAACTCGCTCAACGCTATATTAATGATGCCACTTTATTTGCCAATCAAAACCAACAAAAATCGCTGAGTTTTTACCTTGCAAGAGGAGCAAAAGGTTTAGAAACTGGCGCTAAAGGCTCAATTCATACTGAAGCGATTGAAATACTCGGGTTACGTAATGTGGTTGATATTCCTAATTTCCATGGTCTGACTACGGTTTCTATGGAGCAATTATATCAATGGAACCCTGACATCATTATAACTCAATATGACGAATCCATTGAATTAATGACAAATTCCGCATTATGGAGAGGCCTTGATGCCATTGCCAACAACCAATTATTACTATTTAGTGGCATGCCATTTGGTTGGTTAGATGGGCCTCCAGGGGTTAACCGCCTATTGGGAATGAGACGCCTACAAAGCCATTTTGATAAAAATATTGCTGCGAATATTAAGCATGATATCGCTGAGTTTTTTACTCATTTCTACCATTCATCATTAACGGCACAGCAAGTTGAGTTGCTCATGGAAAAATCATGAATGATGTACTGAGACAAGGGAGAAGATCCTTTTTATTAATCATCATTTTATTAATAAGTTTTATTATCGCCTTAATAAGTGGTAAGTACTCACTTACATTCAATGAGCTTTATCATCTATTTGTCAGCCAGTTATCTTCTCATAGCGAGTTGAGCAACCCGCGCCATGAAACTATTTTCTGGCAAATACGATTTCCTCGCACGTTAGCCGCTATTGTCATTGGTGGAGGTCTAGCTATTGCAGGAGCGGCTTACCAAGGTATGTTCCGTAACCCATTAGTTTCCCCTGATATTTTAGGCGTTTCCGCCGGTGCTGGCGTGGGTGCTGTTATCGGTATTTTCTTTGGCCAATCCTTATTTTACATTCAACTGAGCGCATTTATTGGTGGGCTAATCACCGTCTCCTTAGTCTGTTTTATTGCTCGATTAGCGCGGCAGCATGATCCTGTTTTATCCTTGGTGCTGGTCGGTGTTGCCATCAGTGCACTATGTGGTTCTGCCATCTCCTTAATGAAAATTCTTGCCGATCCCTACACTCAACTGCCTTCCATCACATTTTGGTTGTTAGGTGGATTGTCATCGATTACCCAAGCTGACCTAGTCTCCGTGTTACCGATGATGGTTATCGGTATTATTCCGTTATTATTATTACGCTGGCGAATGAATTTACTCAGTTTATCGGATGAAGAAGCCAAAAGCCTTGGGATCAATGTCAGTTTAACTCGTGCTATCTTCATTGTTTGTGCCACTTTACTCACGGCAAGTGCGGTTTCTATTGCGGGAATTATTGGCTGGATAGGCTTGATTGTGCCACATATCACTCGAATGATAGTGGGCGCTAACTTTCGCTATCAGCTCCCTGCATCACTGGCAATTGGTGCTATTTTATTACTCATTACAGATACCTTAGCACGGACTATTGCGGCAATTGAATTACCCATAGGCATTTTAACCTCCGCAATTGGCGCCCCCTTCTTTTTGGCTATTTTGTTACAGACAAGGCGGGTGAAATGAGTATTTTGTCTTTGCAAGAGGTCGCTATTGGTTATCATGACATATCAATCATTGATGGTATTAATCTTTCGTTACCTAAAGGTGAGATTAGCTGCTTATTAGGCGCCAACGGCTGCGGTAAAACCACGTTAATGAAAACTTTACTGGGACTATTACCGGCAATTAAAGGTAAGGTATGGCTCAATGGGCAAGAGATTAAGAACCTTAAACCACGCGAAATCGCCAAAACTGTCGCCTATGTTCCCCAAGCTCATGATACCCCCTTTACCTTCACGGTACTTGATATGGTTATGATGGGCTTAACACCGCATATTTCATTATTTTCGGTTCCTAAAGAAACAGAAAAAAATTTAGCCTATCAACAACTCAAGCATCTGAATATCTCACATTTAGCATCACGCCTATACAGCACGCTTAGTGGAGGAGAAAAGCAATTAGTATTGATAGCAAGGGCTTTAATACAAAAACCATTACTTCTAATTATGGATGAACCTGCCGCTAGCCTTGATTTTGGTAATCAAATTCGCCTACTTGAGCAAATAGAAAAATTAAAATCTCGCGGTATGACAATTTTGATGTCAACTCACCATCCACAGCATGCCGCTGCTATCGCTGATAATGTTATTTTGCTCGATAAGCACCACAAAGCAAGGCAAGGATTATCTAAATGTATGTTAACACTTACTAACTTAGCAGCCCTCTATAATGTGGATAAACATAGCATTCAATCTCACTTTCAGTTTCCATCAGCGTTTTCTAGTTAAGGTCAGAAGCCATGTTAATCAATCAAATCGATTTTGCAAAAATGTACCAGCAACATATGCAACAAGCTCAACGAAGCCGTAAAGAACCGGAACATTGGGATAAAAAAGCACAACAAATGGCGCAAACTTGCGCTAACCCCAATGACCCATATTTAGTCCAGTTTCGCAAATTAATGGATTTAACAGGTGCTGAAACACTGCTTGATGTGGGCTGCGGCCCTGGCTCCATCAGTCTGTGTCTTGCGAATGAATTCAAAGATGTTATTGGTATTGATTATAGTCGTGGCATGCTTGAGATGGCTGAACTGCGCGCAAAAGAACTCGCTATTCACCATGCACGCTTTGAAGTACTCGCATGGGAAGATGATTGGAGTTCATTGCCAAAAGTGGATATTTCAGTGGCATCGCGTTCAACACTCGTTGATGATTTAAAAGCCGCTTTACTCAAGCTCAATCGCCAAACAAAATTACGGGTTTACACCACTCATACCATCAACCCAACATTTATTGATGAACACATTATTCGCAAGATAGGCCGCGAAGTTATTCGTTTGCCAACCTACATTTACGCCGTGAATATTTTGCATCAAATGGGCATTAATGCGCGCGTTGATTTTATCAAAAGTCCTAAGAAAGGTGGGTTTGATAGCTTTGACACTTTCGCTGACAGCGTCAATTGGTCTCTTAAAAATATCACACCAGAAGAAACCGCTATCTTACGTAAGTACTATGATGAACAAACGGCTTTAGGTAAAACAATTCCTTATCCATCCAGAGATTGGGCGATGGTATCTTGGGATGTGGTTGATGAATCGGAACTGACATTATGATTTACCTACCCGATACATTAATCGACCAACTACTGCTAGATGACATTCAATACGGTGACCTCACCACACGGGCACTCGGCTTGCACTCTCAAATGGGTGTAATAACCTTTACATCCAAATTCGGAGGTTGTATCAGTGGGCTGATTATCGCCAAACGCATGCTAGAGAAACTGGGGATCACTTGTGATTGCCACTTTCAAGATGGCCAACTTGTTGAGCCGCAAAGTGTTTTAATTTCTGCCACTGGGCCGATTGAAGCCTTGCATCAAGGCTGGAAAGCAGTGCAAAACGTGCTTGAATGGTGTAGTGGTGTCAGCCACTACACCCAGCAAATGGTCAGTATTTTGCGCCAATATCAACCGGATGGGCAGCTTGCGTGTACTCGAAAAACTATTCCTTATACCAAGCCTCTTGCCTTAACTGCGATTTTGGCAGGGGGCGCTATTATTCATCGAGCGGGTAGCGCAGAAAGCATTTTACTGTTCACCAACCATCGTCAATGCCTTGAAAATCCAGATGATTGGGCAAGCCATATAAAAACACTGCGCCAAGCAGCCCCAGAAAAAATGATTATTGTCGAGGCCGATGATTACGAACAGGCCATTCTTGCAATCAATGCGCAAGCCGATATTGTACAACTCGATAAACTGCCTATTGAACAAATTCAGCAACTACAAGAACTCACCAAGCAGCAAAACCGGCCTTGCCAGCTATCGATTGCAGGTGGAATTAATTTAAAAACAATAGAAGCATTCGCGCAAACTGGTGTATCACTCTTAGTTACATCCGCGCCTTACTACGCAGCACCCCGAGATATAAAAGTGAAGATCTTTAAGCAGTAAGCTAAGAAGTTAGCGTCAGAAAAACCGTTCGTAAAAACAGCCTACCCCGTAGGCTGCATCCACCTATGGTTAATGACGCATATCGTTGTATAAAAAATAATATATCGTTATTTACAAAACTGGAAAGACATAATGAAAATAAAACAAATTACCTATTGGATTGGGATGGCTTTATTCACGACACAGGGCTACGCAGCCTCACCTAACACTGAAAAAAATACCGATGTGATGTCCGTTTGGAGCACCCCGCTTGCCGCTGATGCTAACATCATCACAGAAAACCAAATGAAGCAGTTGAATAAAACAAACGTCGCACAGGCGCTGAGTACCATGCCAGGAGTTTCTATTCAAAAATCAGGAAACCGCAATGAAACTCAAGTCAATGTACGTGGTTTTGATAGCCGCCAAGTACCTATTTTCTTTGATGGTATTCCAACTTACGTGCCTTATGACGGTACGCTAGACCTTGGCCGCTTTATGACTAGCGAGCTAGCCAGCGTAGAGCTATCTACCGGCTATACCTCTCTATTACAAGGCCCGAACCTGATGGGCGGGGCTATCAACTTAACCACCGCCACGCCTCAAAAACCCTTTGAAGCCAATATTAGCTTAAACCAAGGTTTTGCTCGCGGTGCAGATAACGCCCACAATATCAGCGCACGTTTAGGGGGGCGTAACGATCTCGGCTTTATTCAAGTCAGTGGCAGTCAATATAAGCAGCGCTTTATGGGAATACCGGGCTCAGAAAATAATAACCCATTAGCGGGTAATAATGGCCGTCGCCCGAATTCAGCAACTGATGACAAACGTATGATGGTGAAAGTAGGCTGGACACCACGAGAAGCAGATGAATACGTCGTGACTTATTTAAAACAAGAGGGTGATAAAAATAGTCCACCTAGCGTAACGAATAAAAAACAACAAATTTGGCAGTGGCCTGCTTATGATAAAGAAAGCATTTATTTCAACGGTACAACCCAAGTCACCGACGATATCGCCTTACAGAGTCGCCTATACCACGATACGTTCAAAAATACGCTTCATCAGTATAAATCTGTCAAAGATTACGAAAAAGGCCTTTATAACTACAGCCGTTACGATGATTACAGTAACGGTGCTGACATGCGTGTTGACTTCACCGTGCGTGAATTAGATATGCTGTCATTTGCTGCACACTGGAAAGAAGACGTCCACCGTGCACGCGCCAAAAGAGATGTCCCATTCGACCGCTATAAAGATAATACCTATTCTATTGCTACCGAATATCAATGGGTTGCCATGGATAACTTAGATATTATTGGTGGTATTGGCTATGACTGGCGCAAAAGTGCTGATGGTAAGCGCTATGATTACAAATCTGGTGATTTTGAAAAATACGATGGCAATAGCCAACATGCGTTCAACTGGGAAGTCATGGCTCGCTATCATTTAGAAAATAAAGATACCGTTCAATTTTCTATATCAGAAAGAAGCCGTTTCCCAACGCAAAAAGAGCGTTATACCAAAGAAAAAATGAAAAGTGACGACACATTCGTCATTAACCCACATATCGATACTGAGCGTGCTCTTACCTATGATTTGACTTATAAGGGACATATCTCACCCACTTGGTCATATACTTCAAGTCTCTATTATAACCATGTAACTGATGCCATTATGGCGCATCGTGTCGGTACTAATCAGGATGGAGGTTATATACTCGAAAATCGTAACAGCGGCAAAGTTGACTACTTTGGCATTGATTTAGGGACTAACGGGCAAATTACCGATTGGTTGGAAGCGGGTTTAAGTTACGGCTACATTCATGCTGATCCAAAACACTACAGCGTTAAACATGTTGCTGAATTACCTATCCACAAAGCCTTCGCTTGGGTGAAATTTACCCCTTATGAGCCATTCAGCATCACTGTAACCGAAGAAGCAAGAAGCTGGGCCTTTAATTATGTCGATGCAGATAGCAAAGTGCGTGGATATGCCAAAACTGACCTACGTTTAGATTATGACTTTGGACAAGGAATATCTGTTAATACATCAGTTAATAACTTATTCGATAAATCATATGAATATACTAATGGGTATATCGAAGAGGGTCGTAATTATTGGTTAGGTATTGAATATAAATACTAATCTAAATATATTAGGCAATGACTTTAATCATTGCCTAATATTATATAAATAAAATAAGATTAATCTGTGCTCCTGCAAAAATAATAAACATAAACCCCATAAAGTAAGCTTTAGAGGGTGAGAAAAGAAGGTTGTAAATTAAAGGCAAGATAAGTCTTAATTGAAATTACATCAAATTAAAACTAAATCTTTCAATTAATTATTCATCATGAGTTATGAATTTATAATAAATTTGTTTAATATATGTTTCATTTTATCTGTTTATTTTTAAATAAAATTAAATATCATTTTTTATATTTTATTTATTAGTCAAAAAAACTCAGCAAAGCTAAAATTTTTTGATAGCACCGCATTCATCTCTTGATTCTCAATAGTTCAAGAAACTGTGATAAACTTGTGTGCAGTAAACATTTGCATTTTTCAACGGGTGGGGTCAATAAAATGGAAAAGATGAGTGAAAAAAAAGTTCTTGCGATGGCAGAACATATTTGCCAATCAAGAGGCGTCAGGTTGACACCACAGAGAGAAACGGTATTGAGCCTAATAGCACAACAGCATGGTGCGATCAGTGCTTATGATTTACTCGACTTACTACGTGAAATTGAACCTCAGGCTAAGCCACCTACCGTTTATCGTGGCCTTGAGTTCTTAATGGAGCAAGGTTTTATCCATAAAATCGAATCAACCAACAGCTATGTTGTTTGTCACCATTTTGATAACCCAAGCCATATCTCTGTTATGTTAATTTGCGACCAGTGCGGAAGCGTAACGGAAAGTGATTGCACAACGATAGAAGCCGCAATTATTAATTTGGCAGATGAACACCAATTCCGCTTAAGGCATACCGTAGTGGAAAACCATGGTTTATGTAAAAATTGCGACGAAGTGAATAGCTGCCAAGATCATGAACATTGTCATCATAACCACGAACAACCTGTAACCCCTAAGAAAAAGTAAATAGCCGGACTGCTAGATCGTTTGATGAAATGCAAAGAGAAAATAGAGAAGAGAAAAATATAAGAAAGGAAACAAAACAGGCAGACTTCAGAATAAAACCATGAAATCTGCCTGCAATCGTCTTCACCGTCTGTAACACAGCTGGTTGCTAACGAAAATTAATACCAATCACTGTTACGAATAACCCCAACCGCTAAACCTTCAATAGTGAAATTTTGCTGACGCAAGTCAACAACAATAGGTTCGAATTCTGGGTTTTCTGCTATTAACTCAACACGGTTACCCTGTTGCTTAAAACGTTTAACAGTGACTTCATCTTCGATACGTGCAACCACTACTTGCCCGTTATGTACATTTTGTGTTTTATGCACAGCTAATAAATCGCCATCCATAATACCAATATCTTTCATGGACATCCCATTCACACGCAATAAGAAATCTGCATGTGGTTTAAACAGCTCAGGGTCAACTTGATAGTGGCTCTCAATATGTTCCTGTGCTAATAATGGTTCGCCAGCGGCTACACGTCCAATCAGAGGTAACCCCTGATCTTCGGTTTCTTCTTCAAGAAGCAGACGAATACCTCGAGATGCACCTGAGACGATTTCAATAACCCCTTTACGCGCTAAGGCCTTTAAATGCTCTTCTGCCGCATTAGGCGAACGAAAACCAAGGCTTGCTGCTATCTCAGCGCGTGTAGGAGGCATACCCGTCTGCGAAATGTGGTCACGCACTAGATCGTAAACCTGCTGTTGTCGAGCCGTCAGTGCTTTCATTCCGTTCCCCTGTTTGTTTATACAGTCAAGCTGTGAGTATATACAGGTAAATGAAGATTTGGAACAGTTAAATCGCTCAATTTAAGCATTTGTTATCGATTTATTTTCTTTTTACCTGATTAAGTAACCAAACACCTTAACCAGGGAAATAGCGCTGCCATAATACGAGTACCCAAATAAACAACGCTAAACCGATACTCACAAATACCGCGGCAGAACCAATATCTTTAGCTCTCCCTGAAAGTTCATGATATTCACTTCCGATACGGTCAACTACGGCTTCTATCGCGCTATTCAGTAATTCGACTATTGCCACCAGAACAACAGAACTCACTAACAAAATCCTATCTATATAGCTGATATCTAAATAAAATGCGATAAAAATCGCGATAATTGCAGCAACAGATTCTTGCCTAAATGCGGCTTCATTAACCCAAGCTGCCTTCAAACCTTTAAGGGAATACCCCGCAGCTTTAATCACTCGCGTGAAGCCCTTAACTTGACTCGCCATATTTATTCCTTAAAAAATACAAACAATAATCGATTTTTACGGTCAAAGTGAATTGTCAGTAACAGATCTAACCATGTATTTCTGGTATGATTGCGCAGCATTGTTAACAAGAGGCTATAATCATTTATGTCACTATGGCGTAAAATATATTACAACACGTTGAATTTACCACTTAAATTATTGGTAAAAAGTAAACTAATTCCTTCGGATCCCATCACTGAGTTGCAGCTTGATGTCAACAGGCCAACCCTATACGTATTACCTTATCATTCGAAGTCTGACCTCCTCACGCTACGGCACCAATGCTTAGCTATTGGTCTGCCAGACCCGCTGGTCGACAATGATATCAATGGAACGAAGCTTCCGGCCTACGTTTTTATCGATGATGGCCCACGTGTTTTTCGCTATTATTCACCGAATCCACGTAAGGATTCAGTAAAAACATTCCATGCTTATTTAGATTTGCATAAAAACAACCCAAATCTAGATATTCAAATGCTACCGGCATCCGTGATGTTTGGGCGCTCACCTGGTCGTGAAGGCCATACCCCAGCACCACCACTGAAACTGTTAAATGGCATCCAAAAATTCTTCGCCGTTTTATGGTTAGGACGTGACAGCTTCGTACGTTTATCTCCGATTGTCTCAATTGGGAAAATGGCACAAGACCACGGTACAGACACCATTATTGCCAACAAACTTGCTCGTGTCGCACGTATTCACTATTCGCGCCAACGTCTCGCAGCAGTTGGGCCTAAACTCCCTGCACGTTATGAGCTGTTTAATAAGTTATTGACGTCAAAAGCAATTGAAAAAGCCGTTGAAGACGAAGCGCGCAGTAAAAAAATTCCACTCAAAAAAGCTCAGCAAAATGCCGTTGGGATGATGGAAGAAATCGCAGCCAATTTCTCTTATGAAGCAGTACGTTTAACGGATAGGGTTCTTAGTTGGACTTGGAATCGCCTTTATCAAGGCATTAATGTTCAGCACGCTGAACGAGTCCGCCAGCTAGCACAAGACGGCCATGAAATCGTTTATGTGCCATCCCACCGTAGCCATATGGACTACTTACTGCTCTCATATGTGCTATACCATCAAGGGCTAGTTCCACCCCATATTGCCGCGGGGATCAACCTCAATTTCTGGCCTGCTGGGCCTATTTTCCGTCGTTTAGGGGCCTTTTTTATTCGCCGAACGTTCAAAGGCAATAAACTGTATTCGACCGTTTTCCGTGAATATTTAAGTGAGCTATTTGCCCGAGGTTACTCCATCGAGTACTTTGTGGAAGGTGGGCGCTCACGTACCGGTCGTTTGTTACAGCCTAAGACGGGTACTCTCTCCATGACGTTACAAGCGATGTTGCGCGGTGACTCACGCCCTATCACCATTGTTCCTATCTACATCGGGTATGAGCATGTGATGGAAGTGGGTACTTACGCCAAAGAACTGCGCGGTGCAGAAAAAGAGAAAGAAGGCTTTTTCTCTATGGTTCGCGGCTTGCGTAAATTGCGCAACCTAGGCCAAGGCTATGTTAACTTTGGCCAGCCAATTTCGCTTCCACACTATCTCAACCAGCGTGTACCTGATTGGCGCGACTCTATCGACCCTATCGAACCACAAAGACCAACTTGGCTAAACCCAACAGTCAGTTCGTTAGCCGATAACAT
Organism: Providencia sp. PROV255; assembly: GCF_028478065.1. Taxonomy (NCBI): domain Bacteria; kingdom Pseudomonadati; phylum Pseudomonadota; class Gammaproteobacteria; order Enterobacterales; family Morganellaceae; genus Providencia; species Providencia sp. PROV255. The sequence goes on from NZ_JAMPMI010000022.1 coordinate 20,112, forward strand.
TATGGTCAATATTAATAATGCAGCTGCAGCCAATGCGATTAACCTGTGTGCGACTGCGTTACTGGCTTCTCGTCAACGCTCACTGACTCGTGAGCAACTAGTTGAACAAGTCGACTGTTACCTGCAATTATTGCGCAATGTGCCATACACCGCAGATGCTACAACGCCAAATAAAACGGCCGAGCAATTGTTAGAACATGCTTTGCACATGGATAAATTTGAAGTCGAAAAAGACAGCATGGGGGATATTATCATTCTTCCTCGCGAAAATGCCGTCTTGATGACCTATTACCGTAACAATATCCATCATTTATTAGTATTACCATCGCTAATAACTAGCATTGTGTTACACCATGAACGCATAAGCCGCCAAGACATTCACTATCAAGTAGGCCAAATTTACCCGTTCTTAAAAGCAGAACTGTTTATGCGTTATAACAGTGATGAGCTACATGAGACGGTAGATACACTAATTGATGAACTGAATAACCAAAAGCTAATTTGCTTAAAAGAAGATGATGTGGTGGTGCTAAATCCTCGCCGTATTCGCCCATTACAGCTCTTAGCAGCAGGCGTTCGTGAGACTTTGCAACGTTATGCAATCACATTGTCATTACTCAATGCGAGTCCAGAAATCAGCCGTAATACACTGGAAAAACAAAGTCGTATCCTTGCGCAACGCCTTTCTGTTTTACACGGTATTAACGCTCCTGAATTCTTTGATAAAGCGGTATTCTCGACATTGGTCGATACCCTTAGGGAGGAAGGCTACATTGATAATAATGAAAATGATATCTTTGTTACCAATGCACAGAAACTGTATGCCGTTCTGGCTCGCTTGATGTCACCTGAGATCCGTTTAACTATTGAAAGTGTTAGCCAAGACGATGAGTTTTCCACTGCGATAGAGAAGAATACAGAAACTGAAACAAATGCAGACTAGAAATCTTGGAGCTAAATAAGTAAAAGGGGTAATGTTATTCACATTACCCCTTTTATTTAATAGAGCTAGCGCTAACAATAATCTATGTCCTAAATAATTCGAAGTGCCGCACCAATGATGAATTGTTTTTTGAAACCACTGAGTTCGATTAATCAAGGTGATGTTGCTGAATTATTTATCTGGTATTATCTCTGAGCATCGCTTCGTTAAAGAAATCCAAACCAATGGCGCTTACTTTTGGTTCCTATATATAGGACTCACTGAAAAAGTATCGAATTCCACCACACTAACCAAAACAGCCAATACCTAATATTGATAGCTAGAAGGATAGGCGATTTTTATGTGTATTCAATATTATTTTAATAAAAGAAAAGCCGCCAAAACCCAACATAAAAAATTGATAAATAACAAATAAATTCAAAAAAACACACAGTTTGAAATATGGTAAATATCAAAAAATAATTTCAATTCATAATAAATTATCATTTCTTAATTAATCCCACTCTCTATGACTTCTTATTTAGTCCAAACAAGTACGTTCACATTATCAATCTAAATATATAAATTTCACCGCAAGACGAAATGCAATCATTGAGTCGAGTATTAACATCCACCACCAAAATGAGGCATTAGATTACATAACTGAAATTTATAACAGCAACTCAATATCTGCTTATCTCACTCTATTATTGGTGTTTAGCACCTTTGATAGTTCATTTATTCACAATGGAAATATCCTAATTATGGAAACAACGACTTAAAGGAAGGAATAAAAGGAATAAATAAATGATTTTTGGTATTAACCGTTACAGTATCAAATCATCTCAGATGCCCTTATTGATTCCCGTTTTACTGTCCGTATCCATCATACCAACTGGTTCAGTCTTTGCTACTGGGTTTGTAGATGGAATCAAAGTGAAGCCTTACCACCTGCAGACAGGAGAGACCGTTCACAGTGTGGCTCATCAATACAATCTGACGGTGGAGGAATTAAAAACATTAAATCAAAAACGCAATTTCGCCCGCGCTTTTGAACAACTTTCAGCTGGAGATCAAATCGATGTACCAAGCACTTACATCGCCAATACGACAGATAAAACGACGAAGAAAGGTGTACAAGTAAACGACTCAGATAGTGAAATTGAGAACTGGTTGGCCCAAACTGCCCCTAACTTTTTCCAAGCGATGAACACACAAAGTGCAGAGGAGTACCTGACTAAACAGGCCAAGGATATGGCGGTGAGCACAGCGTCATCAACCATGGAGAGTTGGTTAAATCAATATGGTACCGCACAAATTAGTGTACAGCCGGGAGATAAACTGTCACAAAGTACGCTGTCTGCCGACATGCTGTTACCTGTATATCAAAACCCAGATTGGCTGGTGTTCACCCAGTTAGGAGGTCGGAACCTTAATGATCGCACCACCCTAAACTTAGGAGTGGGCGCTCGTCGGTTCAATGAGCAATGGATGTATGGCGTCAACACCTTTTATGACGCTGATATTACAGGTGGGAACAGCCGACTCGGTATTGGCGGAGAATTGTGGTCCGATAATCTACGCTTTTCAACCAATGGTTATCTGCGACTCAACAACTGGCATCAGTCACGGGATTTTGACGACTACGATGAACGCCCCGCCAACGGATTTGATATGACCGCCAGTGCTTGGTTGCCATCTTATCCACAACTTGGTGGCAAACTGAAATATGAACAATATTTCGGTGATGAAGTGGCAATGAAAGGTAAGGACTCTCGTAGTAAGTCGCCAAAAACAATGACTGTAGGGTTGAATTACACACCTATTCCATTAATTACCCTTGGGGCTGACTGGCGTACAGGACAAGGAACTGATGATCTGCAACTTCAGGCACAACTGACCTATTCATTCGGTGTGCCTTGGAAAGACCAAACATCATCGAGTTCAGTTGCTCGCCTGCGTTCGCTCTCAGGCAGCCTAATGGCACTGGTTGAGCGCAATAACAACATTGTACTCGAATACCGTAAACAGGATTTGATCAGTTTAATACTGCCGCAGGAAATCCGTGGTCGAGGTGCCAGCCTACAGTCACTGAGCGCTATCTTAAAAGCGAAATATGGTGCTGAACGTGTGAAATGGGGAATGCTGACAGAGTTTTCATCCAACGGTGGGAAAGTACAGTCTGTTGGCAAAAGTTTAACAGCTTGGCAAATTCGCCTACCTGCTTGGCAGGCGGGTAAAAGCAATACTTATACCCTAAGTGCTATTGCATGGGATGGAAAGGGAAATGCATCAAAACCGGCCTATATAAAAGTGATTGTCGACGCAGGGTTTTCTAACCGCTACTCAAGTTTGACTGTTGGATCAGGTGTACTGAATGTCGATCAGTCGGAGGTATTAACGCTGACGATGCGGGATGAGCAGAATGCACCGATGACTAAATTGGCTTCATCGATTCAGTTGCCGTTCGCCTTCACGACACAAAAAGGCGGGTCATCACTATCGCCTTCGCAAAGTGGCGTTAAGTTGGAGGCGTTGAAAGAAACGGCACCGGGTGTTTATACCACCACCATCACCACTGGAAAATTGCCGGGCACCCTCATTTTTAGTCCGAAGGTAGAGGGGATCAATCTAGCGTCAACAAAAATAGAAGTGATGGCAGCCCCCGTAGGATTACAAATATTTCATAACGGCAGTGTTATAAAAAAGCGCCCCGTCGTTGGGGATGTCCTAACAGCAACACCAGAGTGCCAAGTCAACTGCATTTTGCCGACAGCTTGGCAATGGGAAGTGGAGACAATACAAGGATCAGGACAGTATCAAGCGATTAATGGCGCTACAGCCATGACATATACAGTCACCGCAGACACGCAAAAACGCAGGTTGCGAGCGACCGCACAATAAATACGCCTATAGGGCAACTTAATAAATTTAAAATATAAGGTAATAATTAGATGAGCAACAAAAATCAACAAACCCCAATGATCCGCAAAAACAACCTATCTGTCCTGATTGCGGGAGCCGTGTTAGGCATGACTTTTGGTACATCGGCACTCGCTGCCACGACTCAGACTCCGATCTCGATAACCTCCCCAGCAACAACTGCGGTTATTGGTCATGCACCAGAGCTAAAAGCGGGTACCATCACGGCCACAGATAAGAACAATGACGGTGTATTAGGTGAGAATGATGAGTTGAAAGCGTCAGGTTTTGACTTCAGTGATAAAGACAACGATACACTAGTGTCTATCGTCTATGAATGGCATGACGGCAAAAATGTTATTGCAGGGCAAACGAGCAACATGCTGAAACTGATATCGGCATTGTTAGGTAAAAACATTACCGTTAAGGCCGTCGCAAAAACGGATCCAGCTAAGACGGAGCCGTCAGAGAGTGTAGCCGTAGCAGCAGCAACCTTCATCGATATCGGTGGTAAGACAATAGTGGGCGGCACTAATATCCCAACAGTGAATGGCAATATCGTGAAATCAGTAACTATTTCGGGTCTCACTGGAGCTGGGTCACGACCGCTGGTTGGTGATTCGCTGAAAGCAAATGTCACCTGTCACGGGACTTGTGATAATAACCTGACTTACAAGTGGCAGATTCAAGACTCTGTGAATTCGAGCAAATACACAGATATTTCAGGTGCAACCACAGCAACATACACGGTTAAGAGCACAGAGCAGAAACGTAAAATTCAGGTTATCGTTTCGAACAAATAATCACTATCCCCCGCAGCGAAACATTTCGCTGCGGTATTTTTGATAATAAGCACCCATAACACACTGCGATAACAGAAGAGGATATTCATAAAATGGCAGAGAGGACAAAAATTATCCCCCTTATTCGTCTGATAACGTTGGCAGCAGGATTGGTCATCGTAGGAGGCGTATCCGCTTCTGTGATCGAAGTCAATACCCAAACGCTTCCCGTTATCGGTCATGCACCTGTCGTGACTGATGTTCAATTTAATAATAAGACACCCGCCGTTAATGACACGGTCACCGCTGATCCAAAGATAACGGATGCAGATAAGGATGCATTAGAAACATCACTTTTTCAATGGAAACTCGATGGTAAAAATATTTCAGGAGCCACGCAAAATAGCTATAAACTCGTCCCCGGCGATGGCAATGGAAAACAACTGTCGGTCGAGGTCACGCCACAAACCGACCCTAAAATCACAGAACCAGCAACTGGCGCTATATTCACTTCATCAACTCTCACTACTAGAGGGCTGGCACCAGAAGCTCATGATGTGAAAATTGATGGTCAGCCAGAGCCTGGTAGATTACTGACCGGAAATTATCGCTACCTTGATGGGGACAGCCCGAGCGATCCTGAGAGTGGAACCAGTTTCGAGTGGTTCTGTTTTCGTAACAATAATCATCAGGCGATATCAACAAGCAGAACTTATCACATACAAGATGCAGATATAGGGTGTGAAATTTATTTCAATGTCATCCCTCGCTCATCAAGCGGAACACCGAGTACAGGTGCGCAAGTTCAATCGAATAAGGTCACTGTAGCTAAAGCAATACCATCACATCTAGTAGAAATATATAACGGCAACCAAATAGGGAATCGCTCCGGATATGGGTACAATATGGTGATAAATTATTCGCACCTCGGTTATGGCAAACCGATATCAATAATCATCAGTGAATACAAGAACGAAAATATTAATGTGACAAGAAAGTATCAGGTTGGTAAGAAGACTTACAGTGGTTCAATTGTTACTGACGACGGAAACACTATAAAGTTTGGAAACAATGCAGTATCCAGTATCGGGGAAACTATTTATCTTGTGGTCCGCGTTGATTTTCCAAACGGCAAATTTGCCCACGCGACATCGTCTAAAATAGTACTGCAGCGTTAGTAATTTGCTCACTCAAAACCCTAGCCATTTGGTTAGGGTTTTTCCAGCCATTGAGAGGAAAAGCTGAAAAGCATGCTCCTGTTAATCGTCAACAACCTGTTTACCAATAACTCAAAAAAATTCCGACAAATAAGATAAAACCAACATAGTTATTATTCATAAAAGCTTTAAAACAGGGAGCACGCTCTCTATTGACCATCAGTTTTTGCTGATAAGCAAATAACCCCACAACCAGCGCCAGAGAAAAATAGTAAATGCTCCCCAGAGCAGCCAATGATCCCACAGCCACCAGCAAGCCGACCATCAGTAATTGCAGTAACCCAATAATTAATTTGTCATACTGGCCAAATAAAATGGCTGTTGATTTCACGCCGATTTTTAAATCATCGTCACGGTCAACCATGGCATATTGCGTGTCGTAAATCACTGACCAAATAATATTTATGAAAAACAATACCCAGCATACTAACGGGAGTGTTTCACCCACCGCAGAGAAAGCCATTGGAATCGACCAGCCAAATGCTGCGCCCAGTACAACCTGAGGTAAATGACTGACTCTTTTAACAAAAGGGTAAATCCATGCCAAAGCAAGCGCCGCAATGGACAACCAAATTGTCATTAAATTTAAAGTTAAAACCAGCAAGAAGGACACACCCACTAAACTTGCAAACAATATTTTTGCTTCTTTTTCTGTCACGTCACCACTCGGGAGTGGGCGGTGTTTAGTCCGCTCTACGTGGCCATCAAAATGACGGTCAGCAAAGTCATTAATAACACAACCAGCTGCACGCATAAAAAATACGCCGGCAGTAAATACAATTAAAAGATGTAAACTTGGCGTACCTTGAGCCGCAATCCATAATGCCCAATACGTCGGCCACAATAGCAACAGTGAACCAATGGGTCTATCAATACGCATTAAACGGCTGTATGCATGCCATTTACTGAGCGTCATACTTCCCTCCACTTTGTCGTGCTCCTTTTCGAATTCCATCATACTTCAAATTGGGTATATTTTAATACCACCAACCTCTGCAACTTACTGATTTATATTTGTTGGCATAGTGTCATTGCAGAAACCTGAAAATTCAAAATACTTAGGATAGTTAACGATATGCAGGTGATTCAGGTAAAAATATTTCGGTTAATAATAAGGGTTTATCCGATAATCTTAACCGAGAACAACGTACCCAACGGTTTGCGCAAGAACCAATATGAATATAATCTCGAGTTAAGCTGTCACGGCTAAATAAATAACGCCCTAACGGCATTCTCCCAATATCCACCAGCTGCTGATCATCATCAGTCAGTGTTTCTTCAGGGATTACCGTTCGGCCCAGTAACCAAGGGATACCATCTCCATACATGACAACTTCTCTGACCCAATAACGCTGGCTTTCAGGTAAAGACTGCACTTCATCCGCACTTAGCTTATCTTGCGATACATAGCGCTCTAAATAAGGTATCACGGTAACTTGCTGGCTATGTTGCTCAAAACGTTTTGTCATGGAGCCAAGCTCTAATAGCCAATCTAATACATTGGCAGGCACTATTTTATCGTTCTCCGCCAGCCAGTGAATCGGCTGAGAAGTAAAAAGCGTTTCATCCATTACTTAAAATTCCACCATGAATAACATGGTTATGATTTACTGTATTTCTTACACAATAGGATATCACGTTGTTTTACGACAAGGTTAAAGTTAGCTAACAATTTATATAAAAAGTCACATTTTCAACACAAAATGTAAAAATATAGTGAAAAGTTTTTTAAATACTAGCTAGTTATCGATAATAATAAAATTCATTAATATCGTAACAAAATAGATTTAGTTGCTTGAAAAATAGTCGATTAAACAATCGTTCAATTAAACAAAATGTCGACTAAACAATATAAGGCAGGAAGCTCCTACCTTATATTGAAGTATTTAAATAATACGTTAGTAATTTATCGCCAAGCTTTATAGCTATTAATCAAACCATTGGTCGAACTATCATGACTACTCACGGTATCACTATTTTCTAATTCAGGCAGGATACGGCTTGCGAGCTGTTTACCTAATTCAACCCCCCATTGGTCGAAAGTAAAGATGTTTAAAATCGCCCCTTGGGTGAAAATTTTGTGCTCATACATGGCAATCAATGCACCTAACGAATATGGTGTAATTGATTTCAATAAAATAGAGTTAGTTGGACGGTTGCCTTCAAACACTTTATAAGGCGCAACATATTCCATATCTGCTACATTTTTACCTTGTGCAGCAAATTCAGCATCGACCACTTCACGAGTTTTACCAAATGCTAGTGCTTCGGTTTGCGCAAAGAAATTCGATAACAATTTTTCATGGTGATCCCCTAACGGGTTATGAGTTACCGCAGGTGCGATAAAATCACATGGGATCATCTTCGTTCCTTGGTGGATCAACTGATAAAACGCATGTTGGCCATTGGTTCCTGGCTCCCCCCAAATAATTGGACCAGTTTGATAAGTAACAGGTTTTCCATCACGACCAATATATTTACCGTTCGACTCCATATTGCCTTGTTGGAAGTATGCGGCAAAGCGATGCATGTATTGGTCGTATGGCAGAATCGCTTCAGTTTCTGCTTCAAAAAAATTGTTGTACCAAATGCCAATCAAACCCAACAACACCGGGATGTTTTTTTCTAATGGAGTTTGGGTAAAATGTTTATCCATCGCATGGGCGCCGCTCAATAATTGAACGAAATTATCAAAGCCAACCGATAAAATAATCGATAAACCAATTGCTGACCATAATGAATAGCGGCCACCAACCCAATCCCAGAATTCAAACATATTGTTGGTATCAATACCAAACTTCGCAACTTCTTCGCTATTCGTTGAAAGCGCCACAAAATGCTTAGCAACTTGGCTTTCATCTTTTGCCGCAGCCAAGAACCAATCACGAGCAGAATGCGCATTAGTCATGGTTTCTTGCGTTGTAAAGGTTTTTGACGCAATTAAGAACAATGTCGTTTCTGGATTCAGTGTTTTCAACGTTTCAGCGATTTGCGTGCCATCCACATTAGAAACAAAGTGCATATTTAGGTGGTTTTTGTATGGTCGTAGTGCTTCTGTCACCATAAATGGACCAAGGTCAGAACCACCAATACCGATGTTCACCACATCAGTAATCGCTTTACCGGTGTACCCTTTCCAATCACCGCTGATAATGCGCTGACTAAATTGCTGCATTTTATCCAATACCGCATTCACTTCAGGCATGACATCTTTGCCATCGACATAAACAGGGGTGTTATCGCGGTTGCGCAAAGCAGTATGTAATACCGCACGGTCTTCAGTACGGTTAATTTTCTCACCTTGGAACATGCTGTTGATAGCGCTTTCTAGCTCTGTTTCTTTTGCTAAGGCTAATAAATGTTCCAATGTTTCTTGTGTAATTCTATTTTTGGAGAAATCCACTAAGATTTGACCATCGAACGTCGCCGAAAAATGAGTAAAGCGGTCTTTATCCTGTGCAAACAAATCGCGCATATGAACATTTTTCATTTGCGCAAAATGTTGCTCTAGCGCCCGCCATGCAGCCGTTTGGCTTGGATTAATACTTCTCATGGATAACACTCTCCAAATAATATTAAATAGAAATAGATTGTACCCCGTCACGAAAACGAGACTTATCGGTTTTCTGCGTTATATTGATATTCCCCAATTCTGCCGCACTTTTCCAGACTTAATTACCCCTTTTATTGAAATACGCACTTTCAATGCATACCACTTAAAAAATAGCAGGTATATGCTCTCAATAATTCAATGAACGCAGTCAACACCCACACAGCTTGAAGTATGACGAGTATATTGAGAAAACCGATAATAAATTACCTATCATTAGAATTACTGATTTACTTCGATTCTTGATTGACGCAATCCCATTTACCCGATAAATCTATATAAAGATTAGGTTTAACCAAAGGGATTGACACCATGAATACCGCAGCGCCTTCAACAGACAACCATCAGTATGTTATCGCCAAATTTGGCGGCACCAGCGTCGCTAACTTTGAAGCGATGAACAACAGCGCCAATATCGTTCTTTCCAACCCAAATGTGCGAGTTGTGGTACTTTCAGCTTCTGCTGGCATTACCAATTTATTAATCGAACTGGCTGAAGGCTGCGATGCGGATAAACGCAATGAACTGCTGAAAAAAGTGAAAGATATTCAATATGCAATTATTGATAATCTACAAACAGCTGATGTTATTCGTGAAGAAATCAATCGGTTACTTGATAATATTGCACATTTAGCTGATTCGGCTGCTTTAGCCACTTCCGATGCATTAACGGATGAAATGGTCAGCCATGGCGAATTAATGTCAACCTTACTATTTGTTGAAGTACTACGCCAACGTAATGCTAATTCCCAATGGTTTGATGTACGCAAAGTAATGAGAACAAATGACAGCTTTGGTCGTGCTGAGCCAGAGTTGACTCAACTAAAAGCATTGTCAGAACAACAACTCATGCCGCGCCTTGCCGAGTCGGTTGTGATCACTCAAGGGTTTATTGGCCGTGATGAAAAAGGCCGCACGACAACGCTTGGCCGTGGTGGAAGTGACTACACTGCCGCTCTGTTAGCTGAAGTACTTAATTTATCACGTGTCGATATTTGGACTGATGTTCCTGGAATTTACACCACAGACCCTCGCGTCGTACCGAGTGCCCAACGGATTGATGAAATTGCTTTCGATGAAGCCGCTGAAATGGCGACTTTTGGTGCAAAAATTTTGCATCCAGCGACACTCCTTCCTGCAGTACGTGCCGGGATCCCTGTTTTTGTTGGTTCAAGTAAAGCTCCCGAAGCTGGCGGTACCATTGTGTGTGATAAAACCACTAATCCACCACAATTTAGGGCATTAGCACTGCGCCGCAAACAAACGCTACTCACCTTACACAGCCTAAAAATGCTGCATGCGCGAGGCTTCTTAGCGGAAATTTTCACCATTTTACTGCGCCACAATATTTCAGTGGATTTAATTACAACGTCAGAAGTCAGTGTTGCACTAACCTTAGATACAACGGGTTCAACGGGAACTAACGGCAGCTTACTCACCAATGCGCTGATGACAGAGTTATCCGCATTATGTCGTGTCGAAGTAGAAGAGAATTTAGCGCTCGTCGCAATCATTGGTAATGAGCTGTCGCAAGTGAATGGCCTAGGAAGGCAAATTTTTGGCGCACTTGAGTCATTCAATATTCGCATGATCAGCTATGGCGCAAGTAGCCACAATATTTGTTTATTGGTTCCTGGGAATGATGCTGAAGAGATCGTTCGTACCTTGCACAGTAACTTATTTGAATAGTGTCGAAGTTTGATCAAAATACCAAAAGGCGATCATCACGATCGCCTTCTCTATTATAAAATTAATCCCTTCCCGTATTTTTACTGGGTTGCGCAACACTGTTGGTGTATTGCAACATTTTGCCCGTCACACCTTTATTCTGTGTTAAAAGCGCTAAATTTCCTTTTGCTGTTTCATTACCGAGTTCTACTGCTCGCTCAAACCACATTACCGAACGGAAAATATTTTTTTCGCCCCCCTCGCCTCGTGCATACATCACCGCAAGGTTATTTTGTGCATCGCTGTTCTTTTTAAATGCCGCTTTTTCCAGCAATTGCCGAGCTTTCTGTGAGTTTTTCGCTACACCCGTTCCCGTTAAATAAAAGATAGCTAACTGGTTTTGAGCTTCGATGCTATCTTCTTGTGCCAGTTGCAGCCAACTCACAATTTTATTGACATCCACATTTTTCAACTCACCAGACACATACATCTTCGCTAACTTAATTTGAGCTGCATTACCATCACTGTTAGCAAGTGACATATACCATTCAATGGCCTTTTCAGGGTCTTTTTTAACGCCACCTAACCCTTTTTCATAGAATTCAGCCACTTTCATTCCTGCATCTTGGGATTTGTTTTGTGCCGCACGTTCATACCAGATAAAGGCTTCAGCGAGGTCTTTTCCAACGCCATCACCTTGTTCATAGGCTTTCGCAATCGCCAGTTGGGCTGCAATACTATTTTGTTGCGCAGCGCGTTTATACCAGTACATCGCTTGGTAGCTATTCTTTTCTATTGCACTATGGCCTTCTTGATAAAAGTCACCCATATTCACTTGTGCTGTCGCAGAGCCCATATTGGCGGCTTGGCGATATAAGTAAATCGCCATTTCGTCGTCCGGCTCTACACCTTCGCCATTTTCATACATCACCGCTAAATTATTCACAGCGGCAGCAATATTATTTCCCGCACTTCTTTCATACCATTCTCTCGCCTTTTGGTAATCGGTATCACCACCTAGCCCATCATGATAAAACAGTCCCATCGCAAACTGTGCGTTAGCGTGTTCTTGCTCTGCGGCCTCTGTATACCATGCTTTCGCTTGTTTTAAATTTCGCTCTACCCCAATACCATGTTCATATAAGTAACCCATCGCATATTGGCAATAAGCATCACCTTTTTCGGCACCTCGGCGATACCATTGTTCCGCTTGTTGGTACTTTTCCTGATTGTGCAACAACATTCCAAGGTAGTAATCGCCATCTGTATTATCTCGGTCAGCTACCTTTTTAAACCAACGATAAGCCTCTTGCTCATTGGCAGCTAAAAACTCAGTCCCATCCATATAAGCAAGCCCAACATCCACCATTGCTTCTTCATCTCCGGCATTTGCTAGTTGCAATTTTGCTTTGAATTCATCAGGAATTGGCGTACTTTTAGGCTGCGCCTGTAGCGCATTTGGCTTATCTTTCGCAGAAGGTGCTTCAACGGTATTGCCAGCTTGCGCAAGGGAAATACCGCTAACATAGAGAACTAACAGAAAAGAACGTAATTTCATCACCATGACCTATTTATTGGCGTTATCTCATTAACATATCATTCCAATAAATAATTCATAAGGGATGTTAGCTGAAAAAGTAGAATAATAGGGAAATTATTCAGAAAATGGAGGAGACGCCGGCTCTTGCTGAAACTTTTGTCTCCGAAATAAACCCCAGAGCTTAATTAACGCGGTAACCACCATGTTTACTGGCAAATAAATTAAATTTACCCCACTCAATTAACAGAGCTTCCAATGTGCGGTGGCTGATCTTACACAGTTCAGAGATCTGAGAAACAACAAAGTGATTTTCGCTCACCAGTTCTGGTGAAAACACTTCCGCAATCCACTCACACTCTTTCGTGGTCACCAGCCAACCGTCATTGGTCGAAAATTTATGTACGGGTACCATGCCGTCTTTAGGGCTTTCTTGGGATAACAGTTTATTTTCATCAACTTGGGCTTGATGAAAAGCAGCGATTTCTTCCTCTGAAGGGACGGGTTCTACCGCTAAATTCTCTTCTAAAAACAGGTAAATTTCTTCTGCTCTTGCCGGTGTAAGCTCGCTTTTTAACCAGATTTGATTAAAACAGTGCTCATTCAGTGAATCATCGGTATCAAGCTTATCCATGATCTGTAAAACACTCATCATGGCGCTCACCGCGTCTTCACTCATCATAAACGTTTCAGGCGCAGCACTGTTTTGGATCTGATAAGGAAAAACCGCCGAGCGTGGCAGTTCTTCTTCAATAATAAATTCATAGCTCATCATTGGACCCCTCTAATGTATTACCTATAAGATGGTGCCGAATACATGAAAAATCAATGTATTGATCTGGTTTTAATCTTCAGGGTCATAAGCTAAGTTTGGTGCTAACCAACGCTCCAACTCCGTTACCGACATCCCTTTACGTTTTGCGTAGTCCTCAATTTGGTCTTTTTGTAGCTGAGCTACGGCAAAATATTTACTTTCCGGGTGGCTAAAATACCAGCCTGATACCGAAGCGCCTGGCCACATCGCATAGGAACTGGTGAGTTTCATGCCAATTTGCGTTTCTACATCCAATAACTGCCAAATTTTGGCCTTTTCTGTGTGCTCAGGACAAGCCGGATACCCCGGTGCAGGGCGGATACCTTGGTAATTTTCACGAATAAGCTCTTCATTACTCAAGTTTTCATCAGCTGCATAGCCCCAATATTGCCTACGGACTTGTTGGTGTAGATATTCAGCAAATGCCTCCGCTAGCCTATCCGCCAGCGCTTTAACCATAATTTTATTATAATCATCATGCTGTTGTTCATATTCATCAGCAAGCGCGTCTTCTTCTAAGCCCCCTGTCACTGCGAAAGCCCCAATATAATCGGCTTTACCGCTGTTTTTTGGCGCGACAAAGTCAGATAAACAATAGTTTGGAAACTCAGTTTTTAAGGTTTGCTGGCGTAAATTCAGCCCCATCACTTGTACATGGCTTCTTGACTCATCGGTATAAATTTCTACATCATCGCCAACTCGGTTTGCAGGGAATAAGCCAAAAATACCTTTTGGCGTTAGTAAACTTTCTTTATCAAGCTTATCTAACATATTATTGGCATCTTTCAATAGCTTACGTGCTTCAGAACCAACCACTTCATCTTCTAAGATCCGCGGGTATTTCCCCGCCAGCGACCAAGTCATAAAAAATGGCGTCCAATCAATATAGTCTCTCAGCGTTGAAATAGATGCTGTGACTTCTTGAATACCCTGGAATTTTGGTACAGGTGGTTGATAGTTTTGCCAGTCAATATTTACCGCATTCGCACGTGCCACATCCAGTGCCACCGGTGGTGTTTTTGGCCTTCTTCGACCATGCTGCTGGCGTACGGTGTCGTATTCACGGCGCGTACGCGCAACAAAATCTGCTTTTTGTGTTGCTGACAATAACGCCGAGACAACCCCCACTGTTCGGGAAGCATTTTGCACGTAAGTTGTTGGCCCACTGTAATTTGGCTCAATTTTCACAGCGGTATGTGCTTTTGATGTCGTCGCCCCACCAATCAGTAATGGTAAGGTAAATCCTTGTCTTTCCATCTCTTTAGCGACATGCACCATTTCATCAAGAGATGGCGTAATCAAACCAGATAACCCAATAATATCGACGTTTTCTTCACGCGCGGTTTTTAGAATAGTTTCACATGGGACCATCACACCTAAATCAATGATTTCATAGTTATTACACTGTAAAACAACACCAACAATATTTTTACCAATATCATGGACATCGCCTTTTACCGTAGCGAGTAAGATTTTTCCTGCACTGCTACCTGATTGTTTAAGCTCTTGAATATAAGGCTCTAAATAGGCGACTGCTTGTTTCATTACACGGGCGGATTTCACCACTTGAGGTAAGAACATTTTGCCTTCCCCAAACAGGTCTCCAACCACATTCATACCGTTCATCAAGGGGCCTTCAATCACTTCGATTGGGCTAGAAGCACGTTGGCGAGTTTCTTCAGTATCTTCAATAATAAATTCGGTAATACCTTTCACTAGTGCATATTCAAGGCGCTTTTCAACTTCCCAACTACGCCATTCCGCTTGTTGAACTTGCTGCTCTCCTGCCCCGGCTCCACGGTATTTTTCTGCCAGTTCAAGTAAGCGTTCCGTACTGTCATCACGACGATTTAAAATCACATCTTCAACAGCGTCTTTTAATTCAGAAGGTAAGTCATCATAGATAGCGAGCTGCCCCGCATTAACGATCCCCATATCCATTCCATTACGAATGGCGTAGTACAAGAAAACAGCATGAATCGCTTCGCGTACAGGGTCGTTCCCTCTAAATGAAAAAGAGACGTTGGAAACTCCGCCAGAAATCATCGCATGAGGTAATTGAGCCTTGATATCCTTACAGACCTCAATAAAATCAACTGCATAGTTATTGTGCTCTTCAATTCCTGTGGCTACGGCAAAAATATTTGGGTCAAAAATAATATCTTCAGGAGGGAAGCCCACCTCTTCGGTCAGGATCTGATAAGCACGGCGACAAATTTCAATTTTCCGTTCACGTGTATCTGCTTGGCCAACTTCATCAAATGCCATGACGACCACGGCAGCACCATATTTGCGCAATAGTTTAGCGTGCTCAATAAATGCCTCAACCCCCTCTTTCATTGAGATTGAATTGACGATCCCCTTACCTTGTATGCACTTAAGCCCCGCCTCGATGACCTCCCACTTTGAGGAGTCAATCATAATCGGCACGCGCGCAATATCAGGTTCGCCAGCAATGAGATTCAAGAAACGTACCATCGCCGCATGGGAGTCCAACATCCCTTCATCCATATTGATGTCGATGATTTGTGCGCCATTTTCAACTTGCTGACGAGCCACATCTAAGGCTTCTTGGTAATTTTCTTCTTTAATCAGCCGCTTAAATTTTGCTGAACCTGTCACGTTGGTTCTTTCCCCGACGTTCACAAATAATGATTTTTTGCCAATATTTAGCGGTTCTAAACCAGATAAACGGCATTCAACAGGCAGTGACGGTAATTGGCGTGGAGTGATGCCTTTTACTGCATCTGCCATTTTTTTGATATGTAATGGCGTCGTTCCACAACATCCACCAACAATATTTAAGAACCCTGCGGTTGCCCATTCATGAATTTGTTCGGCCATATTTTGCGCATCAAGGTCATACTCACCAAACGCATTGGGTAGCCCTGCATTGGGGTGCGCACTGACATAACATTCAGCAATTCTTGATAATTCAGCAATATACTGGCGTAACTCATTAGGACCTAATGCACAATTCAAGCCAAATGATATCGGCTGAGCATGGCGTAATGAGTTATAAAATGCTTCTGTTGTTTGCCCTGATAATGTTCGACCGGAGGCATCCGTGATCGTCCCCGAGATCATAATCGGTAAAGAAACGCCCAAAGCTTCCAATTCGGTTTCTACCGCAAAGATCGCGGCCTTCGCATTTAATGTATCAAAAATGGTTTCGATCATGATCAGATCGACCCCACCTTTTACTAAAGATCGGGTAGATTCTCGGTAAGCTTCAACGAGTTGATCAAAGGTGATATTGCGATAAGCGGGATCATTAACATCCGGAGAAATAGAAGCGGTGCGGTTTGTCGGGCCTAAGACTCCAGCAACATAACGCGGTTGCTCTGGCGTTTTACGTGTCCACTCATCAGCACATTCACGAGCAAGACGTGCAGCAACTTCATTAATTTCAGCGGAAAGAGATTCCATTTTATAATCAGCCATCGCAATGGATGTTGAGTTAAAAGTATTGGTTTCAACAATATCAGCACCAGCTTCAAAGTATTGAGAATGGATATCTCGAATGATATCTGGCTGAGTTAAGACTAATAGGTCATTATTTCCCTTTAAATCACTCGGCCAATCTGCAAATCGCTCTCCGCGAAACTGGGCTTCCGACAACTTATGTTGTTGGATCATTGTTCCCATTGCACCATCTAATACCAATATACGTTTTTTTAATTCTTGTTCTAATTGATTAACTTTTGCGGACACTGCACTGCCCTCCTGAAATGGAACACTGAGAAATAAGTCAAATTTTTACTTTTAACATCCTATCACAACTTCTCTCGTGAAAATTCGCTGTTATGATGAGAGTTTTTCAAGGTTGCACAAGAGCACACTTTTCACTGATCCGATGAGTATTTTCAAGTGAAATAGTTCATAATAGAAGCTAAATGACAGTCAGGAGAGACTTAATGGCAACGGCACCAATTACTAAGAAACTTAAAAAAGCAAAAGGGCCGGCGAGTGGCGCAGCTGCAGCAGGACAAGTTCAATCATTAAGTCGTGGATTAACACTGTTGGAATATATTTCCGAATCAACAGGGGGAATCGCCCTCACTGACCTTGCGATGCAAGCTGGCTTACCCAACTCAACAACACATCGCCTATTAATGACGTTGGAACAGCATGGATTTGTTCGGCAAACTGGCGATTTAGGCCTATGGGTTATTGCTTCCCATGCTTTTATCATTGGTAGTAGCTTCTTAGAGAGTCGTAATTTGTTAGCTCTCGTTCACCCGATACTGCGCCGCTTAATGGATGAATCTGGGGAAACCGTCAATTTAGCTATCCTAGACCATACAGAGTACGATGCCGTCATTGTTGACCAAGTACAATGCAATGCGCTAATGAGAATGTCAGCACCGATCGGTGGAAAACTGCCATTACACGCTTCGGGTGCAGGCAAAGCGTTCATTGCTAATTTAACAGAAGACAAACTGGTTCCACTTTTAAGCCGTAAAGGTTTACATGCTTATACGCCTTATACACTAACTAACCCATCCGCCTTAAAAGAGAATTTACAACAGGCTAAAAAGCAAGGTTTTTCTTATGATGATGAAGAGCATGCTTTAGGGTTACGTTGTATTGGAGCTTGTATTTATGATGAGCACAAAGAAGCGTTTGCAGCTATTTCTATTTCAGGCCCATTATCACGTATCACTGATGACCGTATTACTGAATTAGGCGCTATGGTTATCAAGGCCGCAAAAGAAATAAGCCATGAATATGGTGCAAACCGCTAACTCAATAGTAAAGAGTGAAATACAAAGCAACCTGTATTTCACTTTAGCTTAATCTCACAAAGTTTTTTACTGCCCTCTAATCACCTTGTTGGTTTGTTGATACATTAGGCAACTGCGAGGTCTTTTCAAATAACTTAAATTTTTGCATATCACGGTACTTTTCAATAAGTGCCAACGCGATAGCCTCTGTTTCAGCATCCGCTTGTCCTTCAATATCTCTCGGCCGGAAATGCAGTTGGAAAGCACGTAATGTTTCTTTCGTCTGTGAATCTAACTGACCTGATAGAGGAATTGTTGAATAGCCGTAAAAATGAAGGGCTTTTTGAATGCGTAACACGTTTGCAGGCTCATTGGCATTACGCCCCGCCAGAAATTTAGCCACGGTTTTAGGATCTGGCCAAGCCCCTATACCATGTTGAGCAAGACGCTGCCATGGAAATGCCTTGCCTGGATCTTGCTTACGCAGTGGTGCGATATCACTGTGACCAATAATATTTTCTGGAGGAATGTTATAACGCTGCATAATATCTTGGAGGAGAGGGATCAACGCAACAATTTGTGCTTCATTATAAGGAGCCCAATATCGTTTTCCTTTTACATCTTTTTGTAATCCAGCATTGACGATTTCAATCCCAATAGAAGTATCATTCAAACCATTATGGTGTAACCAATAACTTTCACCTGCATGCCATGATTTTAACGACTCAGGAACGAGTTGTAATACAACAGGCCGGCCATTTTTAGTTTCAGGTACACTTGGAATGAGATAGTGAGAACTCACTTGACCTTGTGTTAGTGTGGCTATAGAACGCACATCATCAGAAACGGTGTAGTGAATAATGACATATTGAATACGTTGACTACTATTTTTTGATGGATAACGGTTATCGAGATAGTACCCCTTGTTCGAGGCTGAACAGCCTAATAGTAAAAAGGCAAATAATATCCCTATATATTTGAACATCGAACCATAACCTTACTCTATTGTTGATTAAGCTTTATTTAAGCATTCTGTAGTCATCAATACTATCAACTTTCATACATTAACGACAAAACGATGCTTATTATTCATAAGAATATAGTCAAAACGGTGAAATAACTGTTCAAATACATAGTGTTAACACCTTCTTAGTTCATATTAGAAACAAAAAGTTTTCATTATTCTGTAGAAAGTTCCTCTTGCATTAAAAAGTAGGAGATATCACAAAAACAGAAGCAAGTACTAGAAAAATTATCATTATGAGTTCCAACAAATTCATCGACCATTAAAATAAAGATAAATTGATTATTTTTATTTCTAGAAGCTGATTTTAAATTATTTTCAATTTTAAGTAGTTATCATAAAAATGATTTTCCATCGACTATGCTAAATTAATCGTTTAGTTCTCTGTAACGTATAAGTTATAAAATATTTTCTTATACTAGCGATTTCTAAAAAGAATAAGGTAATTCATAAAATTTTATAAAGAGAAATAAAAAATAACCTTACTTAAATTACTGCTAGCTCATTTTTTCATACTCAACCTGCTTAGCAATTATTTTAGTAACTTCATTAATATCAATATCTAAAAAAATGACAATTTCAATTAGTTTATCTAAGCTCAATTTATTAATACCTAATTCATACCGTGATACCTGCTGTTGACTCAAATGAATAATTGAGCCTAACTCATTTCCTGACAATCCCTTACTCACTCTAGCCTTACGTAAATGATTACCTAATAATGCATAAACATTTTTCTTTTTAGCTATATGCATAACCATCTCCTAAATTTAAATAAGAAAAATAATTTAGCTAGTATTATTCATTATAAAATTAACCATAACTATTTAAAATAGTTACGAGTAATCAAAAAGCACAAGATTGATAGGCAAACATCATTTTTATATACAAAAGAAAAAGAACTAAGTAATATTTATAAAGTAATCCATTGCTTTATAACAGTTTTTTCATTTTTTTAATAAAATTATATTCCTATATGTTTATTTTTACCAAATCGATAATTTAATATATTTTTACATTTTAAATGCTATTAGTAATAATTAGTAACTAATAAAAATAATTATATGTTTTTTATTATTAAATAATTTCCACTTTATATGTTAAATTTATACATACATAAAAACTGGATTTACTCATTTTTTATATCAAAAAAATAGATTAATAATTTATTTTATTATTAATAAATTCAAAAAATCAGGCTAATAATCTGATTTAGGTCTAAAAATAACAATCCCAGCCTTCCCTTTTAAATAAATATTCAGTTCAATATCAATGACCTGAAAATTTCTACGCAATGAGGACGCATTTCTAAATATTGTTTTCTTCCCTTTACGTATTACAACCCCAACATGGCTCACATCTAACCCATTATTTCCTGAATAAATACCAATGTAATCCCCCGTTTTTAATCTTAATAATAAATCATCATCCACATACTTAGCTGGAATATAGTTAATTGACCTATTCTTGATGGGTAATCCCGATATATATCTCTGATCATGATATTTTAAATTAAGTTGTTTATTTACCTTAACAGCATGTGAACTTATTTCACTGGTAATATCTGCCACAATAGCTTCAGGTTCTTGCGCCCAATCAGAAAAAAAATGCCGACGATGTTTAAAGGTGATATTTTGGTTGATATACCTAATATTGGTTAAATTTAACACAAACTGTTCATAGTTTTTCGAACGCTTAAAAGCCTCGATGTACTCTATGAATGTCATACAGTCCATCTCTTTCAAATTAATCACTAATTCTTCGGCTAAGAGTGGGCTCATATTCAATGTTTGTTTATTGTAAGGTGTGGCTAAAAAGTATTGAGTCAATGCATCAATTTTTTCTGCCTGTGAGGCATTGTGTAATTGCATTTCAGTTTGCTTATTAAAAACTTCAGTTAAAATGTTATATGACCCGGAAGCTAAAACAACCTCAGCCTTAACAAAATTTGCCAACAACAATATAAATGCAGCTGTAGCTAGCCTTAACATTCTGCCACTCTTCTCATTAATACAGCCTAACCTTCGACAATTATCTAATTGAATTTTGATGATAAAATAACCAAAAAAGCCACTATAGCATGCTTATTTGCCTATTTCCTACCCTATCCATACCATATTACAAATTTGATTCAGATCACAGATAGCTTCGAATATTCATTTTCTATATTGCAACGCCTTCGCTTTCATTGAACAATGTTACCGGTAACATTGATGCTATAGTACTAGAGTAAATAACGATAGGCACAACCCAAATTGACTTGCAGTTTGATTCATCTTTTTACTGCACTATGGAGCAATTATCATGAGCGTGACCACCTCTAAAGAGACAAATCCTTCGGTGATCAATAAAGAACTTGATCGCATCACTCAACGTATCATCTCTCGTTCAGTGAAGACTCGAGCTGCTTATCTCAAAAAAATAGAGCAGGCTCGTAGTATGACCGTCCATCGAGCATCACTCGCTTGTGGTAACCTTGCCCATGGCTTTGCAGCATGCCAAAGTGAAGAAAAACAAATTCTTAAAAGCATGACTCGCTCTGATATTGCTATCATCAACTCCTACAATGATATGCTTTCAGCGCATCGCCCCTATGACAAGTACCCAGAACAACTCAAAAAAGCATTATTAGAAGCAGGCTCAATTGGCCAAGTCGCTGCAGGTGTTCCCGCAATGTGCGATGGTGTAACACAAGGTCAAGATGGGATGGAGCTATCGATGCTAAGTCGAGATGTCATTGCAATGTCAACCGCCATTGGCCTATCCCATAATATGTTTGATGGCGCACTCTATTTAGGTATTTGCGACAAAATTGTTCCAGGTTTAATGCTTGGCGCACTTTCATTTGGCCACCTTCCTGCGATATTTGTCCCAGCAGGCCCAATGGCAACAGGCTTACCAAATAAAGAAAAGGTTCGCATTCGCCAGCTGTATGCTGAAGGCAAAGTTGATAGACTCGCCTTATTAGAAGCGGAAGCTGCGTCTTATCATGGTATCGGCACTTGTACTTTTTATGGTACTGCCAACTCAAATCAAATGATGATGGAAGTGATGGGATTACATCTCCCCGGCGCATCATTTGTACCACCTGATTCTCCACTACGAGATGCATTAACAGAAGCTGCCGCACGACAAATTACGCGTTTAACTGAACAATCAGGTCAGTACTTACCTATCGGTCAACTGGTTAACGAAAAAGTGATTGTCAACGGCATCGTCGCATTACTTGCAACAGGCGGCTCAACTAACTTGACCATGCATCTTGTGGCTATAGCTAGAGCTGCTGGGATCATTATCAATTGGGATGATTTCTCCGATATTTCTGCCATTGTTCCACTTATTTGCCGTATCTATCCTAATGGCCAAGCGGATATCAACCAATTCCAAGCCGCAGGTGGCGTCGCTTTGCTTATCCACCAGCTATTGCAAAAAGGTTTATTGCATAATGATGTTCATACCGTCTCAGGATTTGGGCTGGCACGTTATACTATGGAACCATGGCTAAATAATGGTCAACTAGAATGGCGAGAAGGCCCTAAAACCTCATTCAATCCTGAAGTTATTGCTGAAATAGACCGCCCTTTCTCACCTCATGGCGGTACAAAATTACTCTCAGGGAATTTAGGACGCGCTGTGATGAAAACATCAGCAGTTCCTGAAGAAAATCAAATCATTGAAGCTCCAGCAGTCGTATTTAATAACCAAAATGAGATCGCAGCGCACTTTGAAGCTGGCGAACTCAATAAAGATTGTATCATCGTTGTCCGCTTCCAAGGACCATCTGCAAATGGTATGCCTGAGCTTCACAAGCTAATGCCACCTCTTGGTGTCCTTATGGATAAAGGCTACAAGGTCGCGCTAGTCACTGATGGTCGCTTATCCGGTGCATCCGGCAAAGTACCATCCGCAATTCATGTCACACCTGAAGCTTACAATGGCGGATTGTTAGCAAAAGTAAAAAATGGCGATATTATTAGGGTAAATGCATTGACTGGGGAATTACAATTACTGGTTGATGAAGAAGAACTCAATAAGCGCCAACCCTTTGAAGCTGATTTAACTGCTGAACATAGTGGGTGTGGAAGGGAACTTTTCGGTGCGTTAAGAAGACACTTATCAGGTGCCGAAGAAGGCGCTTGTAGCATTGATTTTTAATCTATTTTCATTGAATAGGAATAAAAAATGAATAATTGGAAAATAACCGCTGAAAGCGTATTAAAACAAGGCCCTGTCGTCCCTGTTATTGTTATAAAAAAATTAGAACAAGCGGTTCCTCTTGCAAAAGCACTAGTCAAAGGTGGCATTAAAGTTTTAGAAGTCACTTTACGTACTGAATGTGCTATTGATGCTATTCGCCTCATTGCCAAAGAAGTACCTGAGGCGATTATTGGCGCGGGTACTGTTATCAATGCAAAACAACTCGCTGAAGTCACTGAAGCGGGAGCACAATTTGCAATTAGCCCCGGCTTGACGGATGAATTACTCAATGCCGCTACCAAAGGAAATATTCCTTTAATCCCTGGTATTTCAACTGTTTCTGAGCTTATGCTTGGTATGCAATATGGCTTAAAAGAGTTTAAATTTTTCCCAGCGGAAGCCAACGGTGGCGTTAAGGCGCTAAAAGCTATTGCCGGCCCTTTCTCACAAGTCAAATTTTGCCCAACGGGTGGAATATCACTCGCTAATTACCTTAGTTATTTAGAGCTAGATAGTGTTCTGTGCATTGGCGGCTCTTGGTTAGTTCCTGAAGAGGCTTTGAATTCAGGTAATTACGAAAAAATCACCCAACTTGCACAAGAGGCTGTACAAGGCGCAAAAAAATAACGACACGAAAAACGACTCAGTCCCTTGCTGGGTCGTTTTTAACTGCCTTTAATGAATACTATTATAATTATACAACCTCATTGAAGTTATGACAAAAACGTAATTCTTCACGGTAGGCATAAACATCTTCTACGTGCCCCGCTAAAATCCTATTTTGTAACTTTTGCCAATAATCTGCTGAAAATAAATCTGCGTGATATTGTTGCAAGTAATGACGAATTTTCTCATTTTGGCAAATAAAAGAAGCAAACTCTTCGGGGAAAACATCTTGCTCCCCAATGCTATACCATGGCTCACCAGATAACTCTTGCTCAGGGTATAATGGCTCCGGAATTTTACGAAAATTCACTTCAGTCATATAACAGATTTCATCATAATCGTAAAAAACAACACGCCCATGCCGCGTTACCCCAAAGTTTTTAAATAACATATCTCCAGGAAAAATATTTGCAGCCGCTAATTGCTTAATCGCCCAGCCATATTCATTTAATGCATTATGCAATTGTGTATCAGAGGCATTATCCATATAAATATTCAATGGAATCATCTTTCTTTCCATATACAGATGACGAATCAATATGTTATCACCTAAATCTTCAATTTGAGATGGAGCCTCTTTCAATAACTCCGCCATTAATTCATCACTGATGGAGGATTTACTAATCACAAAATTTTCAAATTCTTGGGTATCCGCCATACGGCCAACTCTATCGTGCTCTTTAACCAAACGATAGCATTCTAAGACCCGTTCTCGTGTTACCTGTTTTTGTGGTGCAAATCGGTCCTTAATAATTTTAAAAACCCGATCGAAAGAAGGCGATGTAAAAACCAGCATCACCATTCCTTTCACACCTGGTGCAACCGTAAATTGCTCTCGTGAAAAATTAATATAGGCGAGATACTCTCTGTAATACTCTGTTTTTCCATGCTTTTGACAGCCAATTGCCATATATAATTCAGCAATTGACTTACTGGGTAAGATCTCCCTCAACCAAAAAACCAGTGCTGCAGGAAAAGGAGCATACACCATAAAATAGGAACGAGCGAAACCAAACACAATACTGGCTTCATCAAACTCGGTTAAACACGTATCAATATAAATGTGCTGACAATCATCATGATGAATAGGAAGTAAGAATGGATAGACCTCATCATTAATATAAATTTTACCAATCAGCCAAGCTGCCTTATTACGATAAAATAGCTCATTTGCGATATGAAAGCTGACTTTCTGGCTTTCAATATCGGAAAATTTTGTTTTTAATACATTGATAATACAATGAATATCTAAATTTAAATTCCGCCATTTTAACCTTAGCGGTAACCCACTTAATATAGTAAACAATAACTCATCTAAATTATTATTAACAAAGTATTCGCGAGCTAGAGGCCTAGGAGCAATAGAAAAGCGTCTCGCAGGCTGAGACGTAAAAATAAATAGGTTATCTTGTGTCAGCTCCCGATGCCGAAATAACCGACAGTAAACAGAATTAAAAAAGCTTTCCGCTATTTCAAACCTTGGGTAATCCGGTAATAAGGTTTTATAAATATTTTTTATCTGTGCCAGTTTATCGGGTGTTAAAGATTGAACTAACCCCATAAACTGTAGCTGAGCGACAACTAAGCCAACATGGTGGTCATACAGTTGAATTCGTCTTTTCATCGCATGCTGAATTGCATGCCAATCTGCTTGTTCAAACCGTTCTTGTGCACCTGAGGTTATTTCAAGAAAACGACCATATTGTGCATCAAACCCTTGTAAAATGGTCTGCGCTATTATCTGTTCTGTCGTCAATATCATAACCACTCCTATTAGAATACAGACTCATTTTGAATAAAAAACAGGCACTAAACGTGCCTGAAAAATTAACAGATATAGCTAACCAACAAAGACACCAGAAACACCGATCAAAAGGAAAATAATCTAACTAGAATTGCTCTTCTTCAGTCGACCCAGTTAAAGCCGTCACTGATGAAGCACCACCTTGAATAACGGTTGTTACTTTATCAAAATAACCTGTTCCCACCTCTTGTTGATGCGAAGAGAAGGTGTAGCCCTTATTCATTGCGGCAAATTCACATTCTTGAACTTTTTCAACATAATGCTTCATGCCTTCACCTTGTGCATAGGAGTGGGCTAAATCAAACATGTTGAACCACATACTGTGAATACCTGCTAGCGTAATAAATTGGAAGCGATAGCCCATTGCTGAAAGTTCATCTTGGAAACGCGCGATCGTGCTGTCATCTAAATTCTTTTTCCAATTAAATGATGGAGAGCAGTTATAAGCTAATAATTTACCAGGAAATTTAGCATGAATAGCCTCAGCGAACTGCCTTGCTGCTTCAAGGTCAGGTTTTGACGTTTCACACCAAACAAGATCTGCATATGGTGCATACGCTAGCCCGCGGCTAATCGCTTGCTCAATTCCTGCTTTGGTACGGAAAAAACCTTCAGAGGTGCGTTCTCCAGTAACAAAAGCCGCATCATAAGCATCGCAGTCTGATGTTAGAAGATCGGCTGCATCGGCATCTGTTCTAGCAACCAAAATAGTTGGTACACCTGAAACATCCGCCGCTAAACGAGCAGCAACCAGCTTCTGAATCGCTTCTTGAGTAGGTACAAGGACTTTCCCACCCATATGACCACACTTCTTAACCGCGGCTAATTGATCTTCAAAATGGACAGCCGCAGCCCCTGCCTCTATCATATTTTTCATAAGTTCGAAGGCATTTAATACGCCACCAAACCCAGCTTCCGCATCCGCGATAATAGGTAAAAAATAATCAATATACTCTTTGTTGTCAGGGCCAATACCATTCGCCCACTGAATTTGGTCTGCACGACGGAAAGTATTATTAATTTTCTTAACGACCGATGGTACTGAATCAACAGGGTAAAGTGATTGGTCTGGATACATACTTGATGAAGTATTTGCATCCGCGGCTACCTGCCAACCTGACAAATAAATAGCTTCAATACCGGCTTTCGCTTGTTGTAACGCTTGCCCACCGGTTAAAGCTCCCAGTGCATTTACATAACCTTTCTTTGAACCACCATGTAATTGCTCCCAAAAGCGTTCTGCACCTTTGCGTGCTAAAGAGTGTTCGATATTCACAGAACCACGTAATTTCACTACTTCTTCCGCAGTATATGGGCGAGTAATACCTTTCCAACGTGGTTTTTTCCATTCACTTTCTAATTGGGCAATTTGTTCTAAGCGCGATGTAGTCATGATCCACTTCCTTTATAAGAATATGTAGGGTTTATCGAATTTTCTATTTACTATGCTTAATCTAATAATTGGTATCCGGGGATAGTTAGGAATTCTATCAGCTCATCCTGCGTTGTTATGCGCCTCATTAATTCCGCAGCCTCACGAAAGCGGCCGCTTTGAAAGCGCTTATCACCAAGTTCTTTTTGGATAACCTGTAACTCTTCATCCAGCATTTCTTCAAATAATGCCTTAGTGACTTTTTCACCGGTAGACAATGTTTTACCGTGGCGGATCCATTGCCAAATTGAAGTACGTGAAATTTCTGCTGTCGCAGCATCTTCCATCAAACCATAGATAGGTACACAGCCATTCCCTGAAATCCATGATTCAATATATTGCACTGCAACACGAATATTAGCCCGCATCCCCACCTCGGTTCGTTCGCCCTCACAAGGCTCTAATAGCTGGTCAGCCGTAATTTCTTCATCGAAATCACGAGATACATGTAGCTGGTTTTGGTGCCGACCAAGTGCTTGATCAAACACATTCATAACGGTATCCGCTAAGCCCGGATGTGCAACCCAAGAGCCATCGTGCCCATTTTTCGCTTCTAATTCTTTGTCCGCTTTTACTTTCGCTAAAATAGTTTCATTTTCTTGAGGATCTTTGCTCGGTATAAAAGCAGACATTCCTCCCATAGCAAATGCGCCACGGCGATGGCACGTTTTAATTAATAAGCGCGAATAAGCACTTAAAAATGATTGTGTCATTGTGACAACTTGGCGGTCAGGCAATACTCGGTCTGCATGCTCTTTCAGTGTTTTGATATAACTGAATATGTAGTCCCAGCGCCCACAATTCAGCCCCACGATGTGGTGACGCATGTGATACAAGATTTCATCCATTTGGAACACTGCGGGTAATGTTTCAATCAGCACGGTGGCTTTAATCGTTCCCCGAGGTATACCCACTAGATCCTCTGCCATACTAAAGACATCGCTCCACCATTTAGCTTCTTGCCAAGACTCAAGTTTTGGGATGTAAAAATAAGGGCCACTTCCTTTTTCTAATAACGCTTGGTAGTTATTAAAAAAGTAAATAGCGAAATCAAATAGCCCACCAGGAATCGGTTTATTTCCTGATAAAACGTGTTTTTCATCTAAATGAAGACCACGAACACGCGCAATCAAAACAGCAGGGTTTGATTTTAATTGGTAGACTTTTCCATTTTCATTGGTATAAGAAATATCGCCGCGAACTGCATCCCTTAAATTGACTTGTCCATCGATCAATTTTTCCCATGAAGGTGAGAGGGAATCTTCAAAATCTGCCATAAATACTTTTACATTGGCATTCAAAGCATTAATAACCATTTTACGTTCAACCGGCCCCGTAATTTCGACACGGCGATCTTGTAAATCCTCAGGAATACCTTGTATTTTCCAATCTGATTTTTTTATGGAATCAAATTCCGAAATAAAATCAGGTAAAGAACCTGCATCTATCTTTTGCTGTCTGAGCACTCTATCTTTTAATAGTTTTTCTCTATGAGGAAGAAACTCTTCAACCAATCTAGAAAGAAATGCAATAGAATCAGTATGTAATACTTGATTATCAAGCTGTTTAATATTCTTTGTGAATGTTAATTCCGATATAGATAATTGCTGCTCCATCGACCAAACCCTCATTCATCGTTGATTATGAATTAAGCATAAGATCAAAATAGAAATAAATCAAAAACGATTTCCATTTTATTTAAATGCAACTTCATTATATTGATAAATATGAGTTTTTAATAAAATTAAAAATTGATTACCCATTCCTTTAACTAGATTAAAATGTTAAATAGTCGTTAAATCAACTAATTATAGAAAACTGCATTTTTAAAATTTTTCTTTGGAAACAAAAAAAGCAGCTAAAAATAGCTGCTTTCAGACTAACTGTGGCTCAACTTTTTACTATATAAGCTTGATTTAAACTGGTAGAACCAGTAAAAAAACTTATTTTATTGCAATTCTTAAATTTATATTTCTTTTTTTAATCTAACGTTGGTTCCATATTCGTAAGATCAAAAGGTGTGATCTGGTACACATAATAATTCAACCAATTTGAGAACAACAAGTGCCCATGACTACGCCAACTCACGATCGGGGGGTTGTTGGGATCATCATTTTTGAAATAATTGCATGGGATCTGAGGAGAAATACCAGCATCTAGATCACGCCAATATTCTTGTGCAAGAGTATCTCCATCATATTCAGGATGGCCTGTCACAAATGCTAAGCGTTTGTCTTTTGACCCAAACAAATAAGCACCAGCCTCCTGTGAACTTGCTAAAATCTCTAGGTCAGTATGCTGTCGGATAAGATCTTCAGGAAAATCAGCGTATCGAGAGTGAGGCGCATAAAATGAGCCATCAAACCCTCTAGTTAATAAAGCGTACGGCTCTAACGTATCATGCTGATAAATACCTGATAATTTTTCTTCTCTTGTCCATTTTGGTAAGTCATACAATACCTTTAAAGCCGCTTGTACAGCCCAACACACAAAAAGGGTTGATGTCACATGTTGCTTCGCCCAAGCTATCACCTTTTCTATTTGCTGCCAGTATAATACGTCATTAAACTCAACTAGGCCTAACGGAGCTCCCGTTACAATTAACCCATCAAAATTTTGATCCTGTATCTCTTCAAAATCACAATAAAAAGTATCCAAGTGCTTTGTTGGAGTATTTTTTGATTCTCGTTGATCAATTCGTAATAGTTGAATATCAACCTGTAATGGTGTGTTTGACAATAAACGGAGAAACTGATTTTCAGTTTCTATTTTTTTTGGCATCAAATTGAGTATTAATACTTTCAAGGGACGGATCTCCTGATGACTTGCTCTTGTTGTTGTCATAACAAAAACATTTTCTTCTCTCAAGAAATTAACTGCCGGTAATTCATCTGGTAAACGAATAGGCATCATTCATCCCCTTTTATCTGTTTATACGTTTAGACTTCTAGAATGCTAAATAATCTAACCAATGTTTTTCATCTTGTCGAGCGTTTCAAGGTTAAATGAAATAATTTCAAGCACTGTAACTTATAGCTTATTTCTAATGATTATATACAACCATTAATCTTTTTATTTTCAATATATTGTATTAGTGACTACTATTTTTATTTACCATAAGCTATTTAAATTTTTCGATAAATTATATCTAAGATACCGTTATTTGATTAGCCTATCAGGTTAGCTTCTATACCACCGACCAAGTTATGGTGATGATTTAATTTCCATTACAAATATGAAATCGGAGTTGTTACTCACTACTGTTGCTCAAGCAATCGAATTCATCGTGGCAATAGGAAAACATCAAAATCATCATATCCATTTGATTTAATTTAAAAATCCCCGCCACATCAACAATATGTGAGCTGTTACTCACTACTTTGTATCTCTAATTAGCATTCACCCTCTAAATACATTGAAGATACAATTTAATTTTTCCCAACTACAACTACACTTCTTATTTCTCCATCGCTTTATATCTAGGTTTTTTATCACCCCATACTCCTTTTCTAACCAAATAGAGGTGAGCTGTTACTCACTACTTTGCCTCAATTAATTCCATTCATTTCGGTGATAAGTAAATCACTAACCCACGATATCCATGGGTTTTACTAAAACTCCGCTCCCCACCAAACAACTT
>NZ_JAMPMI010000023.1:0-23377 GCF_028478065.1 Providencia sp. PROV255
GATCACGCTCAGAGCTCAGCCGACAAGGCACACGCTGCGGCCAACGACGCCCAGTCATCTGCGGATAATGCGCAAGGGACTGCCAATACAGCGGTTTCCAAAGCCGATAAAGCTCAGGTGACCGCTAACCAGGCAGTTTCTAAAGCCGATCTCGCCCAAAACACTGCGAACGAAGCAAACGTGAAGGTGGAAGAAGTGCGCGGCGTGGCTAACGATGCGAGAAAAACTGCGGGTACTGCGTTAACCACGGCTCAAGGTGCCGATAAGAAAGCCGACAAAGCCTTCGTTCGCGCTGAAGAAGCCGAGAAAAACGCCGTAACAAAATCAAACACCTACACGGATACTCGCTACCATCAGAGCATCACTTATGCTCAGAACGCAGCTAATACCGTTGAGGTCAACGCAAACTACTATACTGATACCAAATTCAAAGAGTTGCGTGATTCTTCTAATCAGCGCTTCAAACAATTAGGTGAGAAAATTGAGCGTGCTGAAAATCGGCTTAACGCTGGTATTGCTGGGGTTACAGCGATTTCCTCCATCCCGTATGCTTCTGATAGTACGTTCAGTTACGGCATCGGCCTGGGTAATTACCAGAACGGAAACGCAATCGCGGGTGGCGTGCAATTCAAAACTTCGCCGAATACTCGAGTCCGCTTTAACGTATCGTTGGATAGTGAAAACAACAATGCGATCGGTGTTGGCATTGCCAGCGGCTGGTAATTAAACCACGCTCTATCGATAACAGATCACAAGGCCAGCATTCAGCGCTGGCCTTTTTATTGGTTGAAGTTTCGTCAGCCGTATCTCCTGGGGCAAAATAAATTTGTGCGGTGAATCCCGCTATGCGCAGGGGCCTTGTATCAAACAGTGATTAACGACAACTCGGTTGTCCCTATAAACACTGGGGTTCGGTGAAGGCGAGTCGGCTTGATACACCGATTCACCGGGAGGCACCCGGCACCGCACATCACATTTCGATAACGACGAGGGTAATATGAGCCAGAAAGAATTTACAGTTGGTGATCAAGTTACATGGTCCAGCCAGGCGCAGGGTTTTGAACGCGAAAAAACAGGTACGGTCGTCGCCGTGCTGAAACCACATGCGCACTTCACCAATCAGCACAGGGAAAACTTCCCCGATCTGTTCAAAAGCGCTGGCGTAGGTTACCCACGAGATGAGATCAGTTATGTAGTCAGCGTGCCTCAGGGAAAAACGGGTAAGGCCAAACCAAAACATTACTGGCCGCGCACATCCGCACTGAAAGTTGCGAAATAAGCTGCCAACATTTCAAAAAACTAAGGCCGGATTCTCGGCCTTTCTTATTCCTAGTCATACAGGGTATGAATTGAGGGAAAGTGTATTCGTCGTAAAATCTCACTCACGGGGAGCCTGTGTAGTGCGGGATCTCTCTTAATTCTACGTTAATATTTCACTTACCAAATCTATTCTCTATGTAGGAAAAAATGTCAAAAAAAATGATTTTTTTCGCGATTGGCTATTTGTCAGCGGTTGGAGTGGGGTAATACTGGATTCACAGGCAGTAAACAAAACGAATAACTCAACCGGAGAACGACCATGTACCAGCAAATCAGCCAGACCCGTATCACTCTAACTTCTTTGAAAGTTGCTGCGTTCGCAAGTGAAGAAACCTGGTGCTTTGAAGCTAAAGTTTGTCTTGATGGGAAAGCTATCGCTAATGCCCATAACAGCGGCACAGGTGGTTGTACCTTCATCCTCGCAATGGATGGTAAAGATAAGTTGTTAGAAGAGGCAGAAGCCTTTGCTAAATCTTTGCCTGATCTGGTGTCTGACTTTAAAGACCCACAAACAGGCACCAACATGTTGTTGAGTGTCGATCTGGAAATGCTGGTTGATTGCATCGTTACCGACATGCAACACGAGAAAAAGCTGCGCGCCCGCTTCAAACGTGAGTACCCAAAGAAACTGCTCTATGTGAAAAATGACGCTTTGTACGCTATCAACGGCGTGGATATCAGCAAAACCAAAGACCAAGCCGCGATGTTTGCGGGTTGCCGTGAACACAACGGTAAAGACATCATCATTCTGGCGGAACTGCCTGAAGCGAAAGCTTGGGAACTCTACCAAAAAACGATGGGGACGAAATAAGCCATCTCAGCCCGCTTCGGCGGGCTTCTTTCGTTAACTGAGCTTGTTCCCTGATAATCCCTAAACGTCCACTTTCCGGAGCTTTTATGGCTATTACGATCACCTGTGGCATTCTGCGTAATGCTTCGCACGAAGAGTTAACCAGCAAGGCCTTTTCTAACGCAAGCAACGATCAGGAAATTGATATCGACGCTGACAAACTGAGTGAAGAGGCAATTAACGACCTGCGAAATACCTGTGAGCAAATGGGGCAAAAGAAAATAGTCCGCGTCATTGACTCGATCGTAGCTGCAAAGAACGGGGATTTTTCCAAGCCTGTTGCGAGTTTTCAAGCTTTTGAAAGCGTCCTGCTTGAATACCTGCGTATTGACGCCAAAGACGGCTGGATCTACCGCCGAGGCAGTGATGGTAATCTGTATGTTGCGCTCGTGACATCTGTTAAACACAACACCAGCGGCAGTTACCGAAACCAGCCTCCATCTGTGGATATCAATATTTCATGGTATGGCTACGGCAATAATTCGAATCGTGATAAGCCCTACGCTGTCCATACTGACAGCATCAAGTTTTACGCCCAAGAAGTGGCTCGCCGTCAAGTTTCAAAAATCCTGGCTGAGCAACACCTGTTCAAGGAAACGCCAGAGCTACGCGCTGAATACGATGAACAACTGAAACGGTATCACGAGCTGGTACAAGGCAAGTTCCCTCGCCAATTCCGTGCTATCGGTGCGGCAAATAAAATCGATGGATATGGCAGTTACGATCGCAACTTGAACATTGCGGGTCACAAGCTGATCCATGATCTGCCAACCAGTGAGTGCGGGCCGGTCAGTGAGATGGTTGAAACCGACTTGTTAGGTACTGATGAGGTTGATGGTTTCGGCGTGTTGCCAGAAGCTACCGCAGTCCGTTTCTTCGATCTGTCACTTCATCAATTTGTCTGGGTGCATTCGAATAATGTCGAACCATACCAGTACGACAAAAACCTGCGTAACAAGATGATTTTGCCTGAATCACATAGCGATTTGCTGGATGTCCTGACCACCGACATTACCGCTTTTACCAGCGACATTATCGAAGGGAAAAGTGCGGGCAATATCATCATGTGCGTTGGCAAACCGGGGTTAGGAAAAACCCTGACTGCCGAAGTGTATTCGGAACTGACGGAAAGGGCGCTGTACTCCATCCATGCAGGGACTTTGGGTATTAACGCTGAAGAGATCGACAAGAACCTGAAAACCGTACTAATGCGCGCCCGTCGTTGGGATTGTGTGCTGCTCCTGGACGAGGCGGATGTTTTCGTTATGGCTCGTGGGCTGGATATGGTGCATAACGCTGTAGTCGCTGAATTCCTGCGCACAATGGAGTATTTCGACGGCCTGATGTTTATGACATCGAACCGTGAAGACGATCTGGATGAAGCCATCATCCCTCGTTGTGCGGCGATCATTCGCTATGACGTGCCTACGATTGATGACGCCAAGAAGATTTGGCAAGTGATGGCAGACAACTTTGGTGTCGAACTGAACGCTGATCTACTAAATCAGCTGGTGGACAGATTCCCGACTATGCCTCCACGCGATATCAAGATGCTACTTCGCCTGACATTGCGTATGTGCCGAGCCAAACACGGTGATGGGGCTATCCCTGACATTGAGATGTTCCGCCGTTGTGCGATGTTCCGTGGTGTTCAGATCCGTTCGAAACATGAAGAGAAGCAAGATAATGCAGCTTGATGAACAAAGCCCTGAGCAGATCAGGGCCGCTGAAATTTGCGACAGGTTCGATGCACAGGTGTTTACTGGTGATGCCTTCCTGGGTAAGGAAGAGGCGGTGATCCTACTGGAACATGCCATGCGATGGCAAAAAGCGGCGTTGGATACGTTAAAAAGCAATGCCCGATGAATGATAAAAGCCCCTGATTTAGGGGCTTTATTTTAGCCTTAGACCACTAAAACTTCTGGGCCTTTGCTTTCAAGAATACGCAACATCCTCAATGCAGGGCCGCTTGGTTTCTTTTCCCCTCGCTCCCATTTGGATATGCTCTCTTTCGACATTCCCAATGCACGAGCGAGCACAGATTGAGACATGCAATATTTAGTCCGCAACATCTTGATCTCAGAGCCGCTCATCGCTGAAACTTCTTTTATTTTATCGTTAATTTCACGGGCGCGGACGGTGCTTTCAATATCTTTAACCAGACTTTCAGGTGATGCACCAGCTGCATTTAACTCTTTAGCCAATTCAAGCATATTATTAAGTTTGTCATTCATCAGTAATTTCCTCCAGTATTCCTTTAGAAATTAAGTTGTTAATGGTTTTTTCGTCAAAATTTAGAAACTCAGCAGCTAATTTTTTATAGGTTTCCAATTCATCATCTTCAATCTCTTTTTTACCTTTGGCATTGACCGTGTTTTTAGTCCATCCATCTGCAAAAAAAAGATGATTGTTTATCTTAAAAAAGATAATAACCCTAACACTTCCACTTTTGCCTTGCCCTTTCATTGCAAGGCGCTTTTTTATCACTCCGCCGCCTAAATCAGCTTCAAATTGTCCTTGTTGAACTTCATGAGCAGCATCAAGTAACTGTTTGTCTGTTATAGGTATTTTTTTAGTGCTTCGGATAAAAGATGAGATTTTATAGAACGCCACATTATCCCCTTGAGTGGTACCTGTTACTATAGTAATAGGTACCACTTAAATGTGCAATATTTATTAGTCTGCTAACGTTGGAAATTTCGTGGGGGGGGGGAATTGAGAGATAATTAGTGCTTTAATGACAAAGGTAGCTCTCATGCATAACACCGTAAAACCAAAAACGAGTTTCGTTATCAATCTACCTACTGACCTGCATAAGGACAGCCAGGCTCTGGTTTTGAAAACGGCTGAGGTTGTGGCTGAAAAAATGCGAGCCACCGAACTCAAACGGGGGCTCACGAACGAATGGGCAAAGCCCGATTGGGGATCGGCTTGCATCAATGATTTTCTCCGGCATATAGATAAAGGCGACCCGAGGGACCTCGCGGTCTACGCCAGCATGATGATCCATCACGGTTGGACAACGAAAGACGCGCTGAAGAACGTTATCGACCTGGTTATCGAACAAGCCAGCCTAGAGCTGCGCGAAGAGCTGGAAGCTGTAACACAGCTGCTTCGCGTTGTTTTTATTGATGCTGGACTGATTAAGCCTGAAGCGTCTATAAGCGGGGCTCAAATGTTGATGCAAGCCGACGACCTCAGCGCCGTGCTGCGTCAATCTGTCGCTCTGCCAGAAATGAATTTAGACCACGTTCAGGTGTTTCATCATGCATTTAACAACTTCAGCGACGAGCCGCTTGGCCCGGAGGAAGCGGATAATATTTTGACAGGCTTGAAAGCCGTCGTAAATTCGCTGCAACGCTAAAATAACCCGCGTCTCGCCTGGCCGAGGCTATGAAACTGGAGAAGGAAAAAACTATGAACCAGATCGTGACCGACGAACTGCATTTGATGTTCAATGATATGGGTATCAAAGATAGCTTGCGCAAAATTCTTCGTGCCATTGACGGTATTCCCAATGTTCAATACCTGGTGAAAGACGGAAAGGTGTTTGTGTTTGAAAAGCTGGTTTCACTGATGCTAAGCGAAAAATCGACCGAACCGAAAAAGGCGCTAGAGCTTCTGGCTCAAGCCTATGTCACTCCGATGCAGGCGGTTACCGACTGGAAAATCGTGCCGTATCCTTTTGAGGTGATCGGTAATGGCAATTACTGGGTGTTGCACCACACAAAATTCGATGCGGTGATCCCGAAAAAATTCGATACCGTCGGCCAGGTACAAGAAGCGATGGCAGAATTGCTATTGGGCCGTTCTATCACACCCGACGCCTGCGAGCTGATGGAGCCTAACCTGTTCTACTTTGAAAAACAGGTTTACAAAAGCATCGTCAGCCTGGCTGATATCCCTTCCGATCCGCTGGCTGAGTGGGATGACATGACGGCGGACAGTGTTGAAATGTTGAGCGTTGAGCAATACATTCCCGGTCACCCTCTGCTGACGGAAATCGTGTTTACGGGGATCAGTGAGGTTTCCGGTAAATGGCAAGGTAAACTTGACTGGATGCACTGC
The DNA here is from genome assembly GCF_028478065.1 of Providencia sp. PROV255. Lineage (NCBI taxonomy): Bacteria > Pseudomonadati > Pseudomonadota > Gammaproteobacteria > Enterobacterales > Morganellaceae > Providencia > Providencia sp. PROV255. The sequence goes on from NZ_JAMPMI010000023.1 coordinate 6,239, forward strand.
GCTGCGGAGCACGATGATGAAGCCATCTCCAGCATCTCGTTCCTACCGCTTGAACGGCTCAACGCAGATTACGCAACGACCTGGGTACCTGAAGAGGATGACAAACAGGTTATCGCTACCTTGCGGAAGTATTACCCTGAACTGTCTGGTATTAGCGATGCCGTGCTCTATTTCCTGTACGACGAATTCCAGATGGCCTGTAATCAGGTTTCTGGGGCAGAGCCTATCCGCGATACTGATTTTCTGTTCTATGCGACGGGTACCGCATTGGGCGTTGATGATGAAGGGACCGCTGTTCGCGATGCCGGGAAGATCGCCGTTTATCTTCTCTCGGAAAATACGCCCGCTGAAGTGTTGGCTCAGAAAATTCAAGAGTATGTTGCCCGCGACAAATCCCTGCGGCAGTTGGCACTTTGGCGCTGGAATGTGTCGAAGTTTCTGGAACAATTTGCCCAGACTGAAAACGGTGCAGGACAACCTATCGCTGTGTTTTCCGACCTGATGAAAATTGGCCGTAAATATGGTTCCACTTCTGTGACGGTAACGCAGTCACGATCTGACTTTTCCTGATTTTGTCGGCCGTTACGGTCGTGTAACACTGTCTCTGTGTTGAATGCGCCTGCACCTCCGAGTGCGGGCATTTTAAATAACAGAGGACTCGTCATGTCGCAAGTTAAACCCTTCTCCTGGCTTATTCGTGTAGACGTCGCCCCGATGTGGGTCGCGGATGGTTTTTGCATGAACAACCAAGCTGCCCTGGATATGCTCGCCAATCAACTGCCATACGCCGACATGAGCTTTGAGCTCGGTGCGACCGTTATTGCCGGGCCAGATCCGCGCCGTATCATCAACGAAAATGGTTGGGAAACCAATCCGTCCGAAGAAGCCAAAATTCGTGCTGAGTCTCCGCACGCTTACCCCGAAAATGACAAGCAGGGTACCGACCTCATTTCCACGCTTACGGATGCCATCGCCCTGATCGAAAACGATGTGCCTACCACCGATAAAAAAGCAGCTGTTCTGTCGCGACTGCGTCACGCACTGGCGCTGGTGGACGGTTCGGAGCCAATTGTAGATTTTGAATGGCAAAACGCTGAATAAATCATGCGCACCCTTCGGGGTGCGTGTCTTCCGGTTAATCACGCTCAACAAACCGAAAATAGAGGTGAATCATGCGAACTGAAAAATTCCGCTGGGTGATCTGCGATTGCTGTGAAGGCCACGGAAAAGTAGACAACCCCGCCTTTTCTGATGGGTTCACGGGTAGTGAATGGAACGAGCTCGATGACGACTTTCGTGATGAATATCGTAAAGGTACCTACGATGTCCAGTGCAGCGAATGCAAAGGGTCGGGGAAAGTTAAAGTACCCGATATCAGCCGCATGACGTTTGCCGAAAAACGTGTTTTGGCAGCACAGCGCCGGGAAGCCCGTGAAGATGCCGAGTATCGCCGTCAAGCCGCACACGAACAACGTATGGGGTATTGAGTCATGACACCGCGCCAGATTATTGCATCGCACATCCGCCAATACCGCACAATCCCGGCTGGCTCGATAATCTGGTTGCATGCCCCTGGGTTTGAAGATCTGGTCAGTATTGACGAAGTGGGGCGTTCTTTGGATGGCTGGCTTGAAAAAATGGGTTCTCCCGCCGAACTGACGATTCACCTGGATACGCCGGAAGGAGACTTTGAAGATCAGTGGTGTTTGGATACTGTCGTTTTCAAACAGCCCCCTCCGGCTCGTGAAGTTATAGAGCCAGCGAAGGTGATAGCTCGTCGTGAACGAGTTGCTGTTTTTGGCGAGAAGATGATCGCGACCGCTGAACATATCATTCACCTTTACACCGCTTACCTTGCAAATATGTATCGTCGTGATTTTGGTTATGTGGGAAATAGCCCGTCGGTACATGTGAACTGGGCTGCAAAGAACTCTTGGGGAGGTCATCGCACCATTACGATCAGTCCTGGTTACCTTTACGAGCCAACTTTGGTTGAAATATATGGCCTACGCATGTTTGCATGCCATTTTCACGAATACGCGCATATTTGCAAGGATAAGGAAATCGGCTCGTTCTACTCCATCAACCGGCTTGATCACCTTAAAGCGCTGGTGGCTCATGAGTTGGCTCACTTCTTTCAATTCAATACTCACCCTCGGAATTTCGATTCGCTAAATGCAAATCAACAACTTCCGCGCCTGGATTACCGTACACCTCATGGAAAAGGATGGCAGTTTATCTACAGGCATCTTAAAAAGCCGCTCAATTTGAGACTGAATTAATTATTAATTTAATTATTAACATTGTACCATTGCGTCAAAGTATGCATTCCTAATGTTGGAGAATAAATGTATTTATTAATGACCACGCTTTTTCTGATCGCCACAGTGTTTTCCTTTGCAAAAACAATGAAAATTGTGCTCGAAGAAGCGAGCCATGACAAGGAAGTACGTGTGGCAGCTATCAGGCAAGTAAAATTGACTTGGTTACTTTATGTGCCGTCTTTCTTTTTACTTCTTGCTCCATTCATTAAATCGTTCATGGATGCAGATTCCGAACAGATGGACCAATCTGGCTCCAATTTACCTGTTTGGCTTTACCTGGCTGGTGGCCTTTACTTGCTGCTTGGTGCCGGTGTTTTATTACGCAAAGCTGTCAAAGAAAAAACCCTCGGGCAGATAGGCACTATCCTTAATATCCAAATCCTTCTGTGGGTCGGACTCTACAGCACATTTGCGGCCTATGACCACTTGAAGTTTGCCGATGAAAACTTTGGGATAATGAGCACCCGGCTGATTGAGATGGGCGGTGTGAAAGATGTCAGTTGTGAGCAAGATCTGATGTTGGTTAACTACACTGAAGGTCAAACTACGCCAATGGAATGGCGGTGCCCGACAGGGTTCTCTTTGTTGAACAAAACAAATCGCCCTTTCGTTCCTTGGCCTGATTACACGGCAGGGGAAAGTGAACAACTTAGCGCGGCTATGAACAAGATCATGCCTGAGGCGAAAGCCAACGCGCTGTAACTCAACGTTCCTACCAAAGGCCAGCATTGCTGGCTTTTTTTTTGCCTATTTCCCACCAACAAAAAAATACTCGAAAAAAGACTATTTTTCCGCATTTGCTATTCGTCACCGGTACACCCCGTGTTTAACTGGATTCAGAAGTAAGCACAAACACGTAAACAACCAATAACAATTTGCGGAGTAACTATCATGACTATCAACGTACAACAAATCTTCCAAGCCTCCCGTGACAGCGAACTGATGGGCAACCTGGGCACTATCATGCGCCAAATGGACAAGGCTCCATCCACTCTGCGCGGCCTGAGTGATTTCGTTGCTAAAGAGCGTAAAACCGCCACGAACAGCGCATTGTTCGAAGAGCTGAACGTTGGCCGTAACAACGTGTACGCCGTCAGCGTCTCTTGGCTGTACGTTGAAGAAGGCCTGAACCTACGTGAGGTTGACGTAGAGCGTGCTGAGATGTTCAAGAACGCCTACCTCAACCACCCGAGCAGCGTACCGGCTATCCGAGTTAAAGTCGTTGTTGTGAACGGCGTGACACGCCTGAAAATCATCGACGGTCACCACCGTTACACCGGCCTGATGGCCGCTATCGCTGAGGGTGCGGTATTCGAAAAACTGATCATTGAAGAGTTCGAAGGCGGCAAGGACGAAGAAGTCTTCAACATGATCGAAAGCGCCAATACCAAGCATCTGAAGATGATTGAGCGCGCCGAAGGTTTCCGCCGTCTGGTTGATTGGGGCCATGAAATCGACTCCATCGCTCGCCGTCTGGGTCTGTCCAGCGTTACTGTTCGCCGCAGCCTGATCCTGGCTAAAGCCGAAGAGCGCATTAAAAAACTGGTACGTGATGATAAAGTGTCCGGCGATGTTGCAATTGACGTTATCACGGATTGCCAAGGCACCGATCGTGATGCTTTCGACATCCTGATGGCTTCTCTGGCTAAAGCCGAGCAAGCAGGCAAAAACCGCGTCACAGCGCGCTACGTGTCTTCGCCGAAGAAAGCCAAGGTGAAACCAAAAGTCGTGCGCAAAACCTTCGAAAGCTTGTTGCCGACGCTGGATCAACTGCGCTCGCAGATCCCACCAGCACCAACAGCTGAGCACGAAAACCAAATTGAAATCGCTGAGACCGTACCGGAAGAAGTGGTGTTGCGTCTGTCCCCTGAAGTTGCCCGCCAGTTGATGGCTGCGCTGAGCGACGTAGAAGCGGCCAAACTGGAAGAGGAAGCCGAGCAGGCTGCGAAAGAAGCCGCTGAGGCTGAAAACGAAGGCAATGACGAAGCCACTGAGGCTCATGACGGTGAAGGTGAGGACGACGCAGAGGCATAAGCCAACGCGCTGTCATCGCAAGAATAGGCCGGTTATCCGGCCTTTTTTATCCTACTTCACTTCATCGACCGTGCCGTTGAATAAAATAATGACGTCACGGCTCTGCTCGGAGGTTCTATGGAACACGCACTGCCTGTCCTGCCTAAAATCATCATCCGTGTCATTGATGACGCTTCTTTGGAAACGTTGGCTATCTCCCACTATGAAAGTCGGGGCTGTAAGCCGCGCGCACTCGGGAAAGGTCATTCCATTCGCCGTAAAGGCAAAAACACCGACGCGTTCCTGGCTCGCATAAAAGTAAATTACGTTCGACAGGTGCTCAGCAACTACGATCACGATAAAGAAAATGCGTATCGCAGCGCTGGGCGAGAGCGTGAAGCCACTTGCATGAGCCAGCAGCTGTATTCTGCAATTGCCCAGCATTACCCGTCACTGGGGGCTGAGTGTGAACGCCAAATCGCGCAACGAAACATGCTGTGAGGCCGGTGATGAAAGAGAAAAATCAACGCTCCACAGTCGCTACTGAACAAGATATGCGTCTGGTAGGCCTTCGTATGCCACCTCATTCACTTGAAGCGGAGCAATCTGTTCTTGGTGGACTGATGCTGGACAATGAGCGCTGGGATCTGGTGAGCGAACGCGTTGTGGAAGGGGACTTCTTTACCCGCGCCCACAAAAGCATTTTTACCATGATGCAACGGCTGGTGGAATCAAGCCGACCGATTGACCTGATCACGCTTGCTGAAGCCCTGGAGCAGCACAACCAGCTTGATCTTGTCGGTGGCTTTGCTTATCTGGCCGAACTGTCAAAGAATACTCCAAGCGCTGCAAACATCACGGCCTATGCCGACATCGTGCGTGAGCGCGCTGTGGTGAGGGAGATGATCGCAGCGGCCAATGACATTGCGGATGCCGGTTACGATCCCCAGGGCCGCAATAGCGCTGAGTTACTGGACCTGGCCGAAAGCCGTGTGTTCCAGATAGCAGAGTCTCGAACCAATAAAGACAGCGGACCAATGGGCATTGATGCCATTCTGGAGAAAACAGTAACGCGCATCGAGCAACTGTACCAGACGCCGCATGACGGGGTAACAGGCGTCGATACGGGTTACACTGATCTGAACAAAAAGACGGCGGGGCTTCAAAAGTCCGACCTGATTATCGTTGCAGCGCGTCCGTCAATGGGCAAAACCACCTTTGCGATGAATATCTGCGAGAACGCGGCGATGACGCAAGATAAGCCCGTGATGATTTTCAGCCTGGAGATGCCGGGTGAACAAATCATGATGCGCATGTTGGCTTCCATGTCCCGCGTTGACCAGACCAAAATCAGGACAGGCCAACTGGATGACGAAGACTGGGCACGCATTTCCAGCACGATGGGCATTTTGCTTGAAAAACGAAATGTCTATATCGACGACAGCAGCGGCCTGACGCCGACCGAACTACGATCGCGGGCGCGGCGGGTTTTCCGAGAAAACGGAGGCCTGAGCCTGATCATGGTGGACTATCTTCAATTGATGCGGGTTCCGGCGTTGAAAGACAACCGAACGCTGGAAATTGCAGAAATCTCTCGCTCTTTAAAGGCGCTGGCAAAAGAACTTCAGGTACCCGTGGTGGCCTTATCGCAGCTTAACCGTTCATTGGAGCAACGCGCTGATAAACGGCCGGTAAACTCGGATCTGCGTGAGTCGGGTTCAATTGAGCAAGATGCGGACCTCATCATGTTCATCTACCGTGATGAGGTCTACAACGAGAATAGCGAGCACAAAGGGGTAGCCGAAATCATCCTGGGTAAGCAGCGTAACGGGCCAATCGGATCGGTGCGTCTGGCCTTTAACGGTCAATGGTCGCGGTTCGACAACTACAGTGGACCGCAGTACGAAGAATATTGAAAGTTACCAATGCCAGGGTTTCCTGGCTTTCTGTCAAGACTGATTGCTTACTATTTCTAGTAAATAAGCAGCAGATGAAGGGACAGGACTTCTAATTAATTTTTTAGCGAGCGCCATATCATTTGTTTTTTTCATTACAAAGGTTACTTGAGACGTTTCATCAATCTTATTCAGCATTTCTGGTAAAAATAGGTCATCAATAAATTTTTGTGGGTCAATCTCCAATGCTTTTTGACCCCCTTTGAATTTTGTACTGGCGTTTATAACGTCAACCGCCGAAGCAAATAGCTCTTGAGCCATATATGCCCTAATCTCTTCCGATGAGCCTTGGTACATAAAAACCCATGACATGGTATCCATTTGTGCCAAGGGATCGCTTTTTAACCTATTACCTAAAGAGATGCGTCTAAACATATTAAATAAATACACCGCAATCCAAAGAGGAACAATAACAATAAAGCAATAAAAAAGTATTTCTTTTAATTCCATTTGCCACCTCTATTTAAAATTCACAAGATTAATAATCTTTACCGCATATATTAGCACCAAACTAAAATTTTTTAATATCTCCCTTTTTTTCGGAATTTCGTTAGCAGTCAGCCTCATGCAAAAATAATCTGTAAACAAAACAAATAACAGGTGATTTATGCAACATTCCTTCAACTTTGAAAATCCGATACCGCCTTCTATATCTGTCTTAAAAGCGGATAAGTGGCAGTCCGTGTGGCAAACGCTGAAGGAAGATGCCGACCTGAATTACCGTGATGCCAGTCGCGGGGTTAGCCTTGCCGACCTCATCCATGACGGTACCGCCTCTATCTATCAAGCCCTAGTTGATAATTGGACGATCTCCCTTGCCTGGAGTAGCGGTAAAGACTCTGAAGTTGTCTTGCATTTATTCCTCATGGCATTGGTGCGCGCAGTCCGTGCAGGTATCCCTATCAGCCAGCACCATTATCTTTTACATACCGATACGGGCATTGAAAACCCAGAAATACGCTGGCTCGCCGATCAGAAACTGGCTGCACTGGAAAAATTCATTGAACAGGAAGGCCTGCCGCTGTCTATCGTTCTGGCAAAGCCGGGGCTCACTTCAAGCTGGACGGGGCGGATACTGACCGGGCGAGGCCTACCCACCTTCACCAACAGTTCGGTACGGCAGTGCTCCAACGATTTGAAAATTTTCGCGGCCAAACGCGCCAAAACGGCCTACGTAAAAAGCCTGCCAAAATCCGTGCGTGAGCGAGTCTGCTTGTTACTCGGAAGCCGTGACGCTGAAGGCGTCATCCGTGCCAAAAACATCGCTTTGAAAGGCGGGAGCGCGAGTCAGGTTAAGATCACAAAGGAAGGCGGTGAGTTATACCCTGTCCGGCACTGGTTACAGGGTGACGTGTGGGAGTTTCTGCTCAGCGCCGGAAGTGCTCCTAAGTATCTGCTACCGAGCTATCTGGAGAGCAACAACGACACCGCTGAACTGTACAAAGCCGCAACCGGGGAATGTGTCTGGTCTGGCTCCGAGAAAAAATCCAGTGAAGCCTGTGGGAGCCGGTTTGGGTGTTGGGCTTGTCAAGCGGTCGGCCTCGACAAATCAATGGAGAACTTACTGCGTTCGGATGACGATCGCCACGGTTACATGGCTGGCCTTAACCGTATTCAGCGGTTTTTGTCCAAGCGTCGCAATGCGTGGGAAGACAGGCATCCAGTGGGTCGCACTTTGTATGCAGGGGGATTCGTTAAGATTCAGCCGGATGTCTATTCACCGCGCTTCTTGGAGCGCCTGCTGCATGTCTGTTGCAGCATGGATTACGTTGAGCAGCTGCGTGCCGAGGATGTGGCCGAGAAACTACGATCAGGCGAACTGGAAAACACCGCCCATAACCGGCGTATGGCGTCACCGCAATTTCGCATTGTCAGTGAATCGCGCTGATCCACATCGACTTCATGTGGTCATTCCATCACTTTAACGAAAAACTGTTTCATGCTCTGGAAATCTATCGCCGTGTCTGGGCAAAAGGAGAGCTCGACCTGCTAGAGTATGTGCCTCAAATACTTGTTGGTAGGCAAAAAGGTTAAAGCCAGCGTCATTCGTTTAAGCTGTTAGGCTAATCTGGCCTTCACTATGTAGTGGCAGTTGGCAAAGGAGAACGATATGTTGGGATAATACATACTATACCATGACTCATTTATAGTTAATTGCATAACTTGGTGCTACTAAATATCGGTTAAAGGTGAGCTAGTTTTCCGTTCGGCAAAATAGTGTGCAGGTGTATTGCCCATTGTTTTTTTGAACATGGTGATAAATGCATTAACAGATTCATACCCTAGATTTGATGCTACATTTTGAACCGAAACACCACTAGCCAGTTCCCGAAGAGCAATTATCAGCTGCAGTTGCTGTCGCCAGCGTCCAAACGTCAATCCTGTTTCACGCTGCATCAAGCGAGCAAGAGAACGTTCGCTAAGTGCCAGTCTTTTGGCCCATGTTTTGAATGTACTTCGATCGTCAGGTTGAGTTACCAGCGCATCAGTCATGGTGCGAATTTTAGGATGCGATGACACAGGAAGGCTCAGTTTCTGTCGAGGCATAGTGGCTAATTCATCAAGTGTTACTCTAGTCAATCTGGCAAGATGACTTTCCGGTGGATATTCGATGCTCTCGCAGGTTAAACGAGCAACCAGTTCTTTGATCAGAGTGGAAATGGTCAGAATACAGCATTCCTCTGGCAGCTCAACAGCTCCAGGCTCGATAAAAAGATAATTTAGATTCGCATTCCAGGTAGCTTTAGCACTGTGCGGTACTCCCCCAGGTATCCAAACTGCACAATCAGGTGGCACAATCCAGATATCATTTTCGGTACGACAAATAACCGCCCCATAGAGGGTAATAATCAATTGTCCTTTGCGGTGCGTATGTACTGGCACTTCAGCAGCATAATCAACAAAATCCAGATGTCTCGCGACTGCGGGGCAGGTAGTCGCATCTGGATCAAACAGTGTATTGGCGAGTCGCGGTAGCATAGATTGGCAATATTTAGGTATTTTTTGACAGAATATAGTATTTAAGTGAATATGCAAGCTGGTAATAATATTCAGCATGAAAAAAATTAACACGAGTTACTTTCATTTGTTACACTCCATACCCCATCATTTTCGCGGTATGGCTTGTCCTTCTTTGCTGAATGACGCGAACGCTCTACTGTATTCTGCGAAGAGTTTTGCCGCAGCTATGCTCGCATACTATATTGCACTGTCAATTGGCCTTGAGCAGCCTTCCTGGGCAATTATCACAGTGTATATTGTTTCTCAAACGTCCGTCGGAGCTTCGCTCAGTAGAAGTCTGTATCGTCTGGTGGGAACGGTAATCGGAGCGGGTATGACGGTATTGATTGTGCCTTTATTCGTGAATTTTCCCATATTTTGTAGTGTGATACTAACTAGCTGGATTACATTCTGCCTTTATTTATCCTTGCTGGAACGCACCCCTCGAGCCTATGGTTTTGTTCTAGCTGGATACACTGCAAGTTTGATTGGCTTTCCTGCAGTATCCGATCCTAGCGCTGTTTTTGACATCGCTATCATTCGGGTACAGGAAATTATGATCGGTATCTTCTGCGCGGCGCTTATTCATCGTTATATATTGCCTGCGCGCATCTCAAGCCAGTTCAATAGTAAATTGTCGCAGACTCTGGTCTCAGTGCGTCAGCGGATCTCAGATACTTTAGCAGGTAAACCCGATACTATTTCATCGTCGCTGCATATGGCTCTTGCATTACAATTCTTGCAGGGTATCAGTCATCATATCCCTTATGATTTTGCGTTTTCTGCTCCGATAAGGCAAGCAAGAAAAAGGCTTCACGACAGGCTGGCACGATTGATCATTATTAACTGTGAATTACGCGACCGTTTAGCGCTAATGGCGACGATACCAGTCGAAATACAAATTTTGCTGAGAAATATTGAGCTCTGGCTGGCCAGTAAAGATGAAGAAATATTTAAAGCCAAGGGGGGAGCTCTCAAAAAACACAGTGAAAAATTACTTCAACGCTATGTCATGCATGAGATGACGCTTGAAAAAACGCTGCATGCTAGTTTTATGCGCTATGTGGTGGAATCCATTGTCCTATTGCAACAATGCTATCGTCTTTCAGATGCCATCCATCACATGAAACATATGCCTGCATATTCAGAAAAGAATACCATAAAAGGGTATATATTTCACCGTGACCATCTTACTGCTGCTCGCATCGCACTAGGCGCTTTCACCATTATTCTGAGCGCCTGCCTTATGTGGATTTTCTCAGCATGGCCTGATGGTGGAATGGCAGTTTCTATCCTTGGAGTCTGTTGCACACTGTTTGGTACCTTCGATACGCCCGCACCACATATTGTAAAATACATTATTGGCTCCTTCTGGGGGGTTTTAATAAGCCTGATCTATAGCTTTGTTCTACTCCCACAAATCAGTGATTTTATTGTACTGGTAGCTGTTTTAGCTCCAGTTTATCTACTTGCCGGGTCTCTTCAGGCCAGGCCACCTACCACCTTCATGGCGATGGGTATAACACTGACACTACCTATTTTGTGCGAACTGAGTTCCCACTACCGCGGGGATTTTGCTTTGGCAGTGAATACCTCTATAGCATTATTTTCTGCAACTGGCTTTGCAGTGTTTAGTATGGGGTTTCTTCAAACTGTGCAGGCAGATGCGGCGATAAAACGCCTACTAAAATTGTGCCAGCACGATATTAACCGCAGCGTAAAAGGTATGCAGAATACTGATGAAACGCTCTGGACCAATTTGATGCTCGATCGAACCGCATTAATACTGCCACATATGCAGCGCTGCAAGCATTCATCAAAAAAGGTACTGATTAATTTGATGCACACCCTACGTATAGGTCTATGTGTAATTCGATTACGCCGATGTGATGCGCATACAAACAAAGACATAAAAGAAATATTCACTCAGCTTGCATACCCGATGGATATTGACACTTTACTTAAACGGATCGCCAGCCTAATTGAGTGCAATCTAGCAGTAACAGATGAATTATCGCGACATTATGTTGATCAACTGGTTGATCTGTACTGCGTATTAAGTATTCAGAAAATGGAGACTACCGATGATCAATGATTTCAATATTGAGGGGGTTTTTGTACCAGGTCTGCTGATAATTTTCCTCATCGCGCTTACTTGTTCGATATTACTCGTGACGCTTTTTTCGTTCAGTAAGAGTTACCGTTGCTTGCCGTTTCGCCCGATGACCGATTTTTCCATCTGTATTATTATTTTTTACCTGCTATTGCAGGGCTGAACGAACTGGGGTTTTTTTAATGAAATCGATTATTTATCTACTTGGTCGCTATGCGCTAACGCTCAGTGCTGTGGCAGTGGCTGCGCTTTTAGCTTTTATCCTCTGGAAACATTATGCTCAAACGCCGTGGACCCGAGATGGTCGAATTCGTGCGGATGTGGTACAGATTGCTCCAAATGTCTCTGGGCCGGTTTTGGATGTGGCTATCCACGATAATCAGTGGGTGAATCGGGGCGATGTACTCTATTCCATTGATCCGCACTGGTTGAAGTTGGCAGTTGATAGTGCACAGGCAAATGTCACGGCTAAACGTCATGAAATGCTTATGCGTCAGGATGCAGCGAGGCGACGCTCTAAGATTAAAGAGGTGATTTCTAGCGAAGACATACAGCAGTCAGACAGCGCTGCCAGCATTGCTGCAGCCAATTACCATAGTTCACTAGCAGCACTGGATCTTGCAAAACTTAACTTATCTCATGCCGTTGTTCGGTCCCCAGTTTCGGGTTATGTCACCCATTTACGGCTTCGCCCTGGCGACTATGCCACTGCGGGAGAAACCAAAGTTGCCATCATTGATGCCCATAGTTTTTGGGTGGTTGGCTATTTTGAAGAGACTAAATTGCAACATATTCATGCAGGAAATATAGCGCATATTACTCTAATGGGATATAAACCGGTAATCACTGGCCATGTTGAGAGTATTGGGCGTGGAATAAATGATAACAATGACGATATTGGAGGGCTTGGCCTACCTAATGTCGAACCAACCTTTAGCTGGGTGCGGCTCGCGCAACGTATCCCGGTTCGGATTCACATAGACACATTACCTGAAGGAGTTGAATTGGTGGCAGGACTCTCTGCAAGTATATCCATAACACCATAATGACATCCTAGAAGCGATCAAAGGCTAATCACTGCAATACCTGACAGCACCACCACTGCACCCGCAATACGACGTGCTAGATGATTTTCACGAAATAAATAATATGAGAAAAGGGAGCCGATAACAATAGACGACTCCCTGAGAGGAGCAACTAGTGCCAGTGGCATGCTCTGCATGGCTGTCAGTACAAGAATATAAGCAAGGGGCGAGCAAACAGCAATGATAAGGATTGGGATAATATCTATACGTACAACAGTTTGAATATGATGCTGTCGTCGCATCACAGCTGGTGTCATAATCAAACTTTGTAGCAGGATTGTGCTAGCGTAGTAGCTCACGGGCTCTAAATGTAAAGTGATTACCGAATAACCGTCCCAGAGGGTATAACAGGCAATGCCAGCGCCTGTTACTGCTCCCCACAGTAATCCTTGTAAAGGTCGACTCCTGCTTCTGAACGGATTGCCAGTAACGACAAAAATACCAGCGATAACGAGAAGTGCACCAAATAAAGCATGAGCAGAAAGCTGTTCCCCCATGAATAGGGTTGCAAACAGTATTGTCAAAACTGGTCCGCTCCCTCGGGCAATCGGATAAACAATACCAAGCTCGACCCGCTCGTAACCAGACTGCAAGATTAGAGAATAAGCAATATGAAGTATAGACGAAATAAGTGCCGCGACAACGAGTTGCCAGTTAAAGTTCTGTTGTCCATTAACTATCAAAATGAGACTAATCGGAACCCATAGTAATGCTGAGGTACAGCTGTACGCCCAAACAAACACAAGTGTATCTTCTTTCTTATATTTTGAGGCTATATTCCATACAGCATGAGCTACCGAAGCAGTAAGGATCATAGCTAGCGAGCTTAATTGCATTAAAACATATCCGGTAAATCAATACCCGCACGTTCGGCCCGGTAACTTTGTTCTTTATCTCGCACTGTAAGGGCTGATACCAGCGTATCAATAACGACGAGCTGAGCAAGCCGGCTCCCTGCTGCGGCCATCTGAGCTGGTAGTGGTACGCCACCAACAACGAGTGAAACATTAGCGAGTTCGGCTAGCGGAGTATTGTACTGGTTAGTTATAGCGATAACCGATGCTCCGCTAGAGTAAGCGGCATCAGCAACGGCGAGTGTAGATGATGTGCGACCTGTTGAGCTGACAACGATCATGACGTCTTCTGGACAAAGGAGACGGGCCGCAATCATTGCTGATAAGTAATCTTGAATACTGATAGTTATTACACCCGCTGTCCGCATGCGAAAGACAGCGTCAGCGGCTACTGTAGAAGAAGGCCCTGCACCAAACACAAATACCTGACGTGCACTCTGTATTAAATTGATCGCCTCATCAATATCGGAGATTTCAATAGCACCGCTGAGCGCGGTTAGTGCGTCTACTCCAGTGCGAATTGATGTTTCCAGTACAGATGTCAGAGTAGCGTTTGCAGTAAGGCGTTCAGGTGGTGTAAAGAATCGGGCTGTGCCACGTGCTCGGGCAATCTCTATTTTAAGTTCAGTAAAGCCAGTAAACCCGATCGCTCGTGCAGCACGTATCACTGTTGGTGGCGATACACCAACACGAGAAGCAACCTGTGCCGCTGTGCTTGTACCAACAAATAAAGGATCGGCAAGCAGAAGAGAGACAACTTTAGCTTCACTTACAGGAAGATCGCCACTTCGAGCATGGATGCTGCTAAGCCATTGCTGTAGTCGGTTTTCACCTTCTGAAATTTTATTACCATTTTCTTTTTCCATGTGTAATGTATTACATTCTCATTGTTAAGAGCACAACCAACACCTTAATAATTTTTTTAAGAAGGAGTCAGCATTCATGAGCACTGAATTCAATATGGTCGTCGCTGTTGTGGGTCCTGGAGCCATCGGTACCACAATTGCGGCGGCATTACATGAGGTTGGCCGCACACCGTTGCTGTGTGGACGTACTCCCCGCGATCGCCTAACTCTACTTGATGGTAACCACTCAATTACCGTACCCGGACCGGTTGAAACGAATCCGACAAAAATAACCCGTAAGGCTGATCTTGTTTTTCTGGCAATCAAGGCCACACAAATTGCTGCAGCAAATGAATGGCTCAAAGTCTTGACCGGCCCAGAGACAGTTATATGCGTGCTCCAGAACGGTATTGAACAGTTGGATATTCTTGCGACGTATTCTCTATCTGGACAGATAGTTCCCTCAGTCGTATGGTTCCCCGCACAGGCTCAGCCAGATGGTTCAGTACTTTTACGGGGAGATGTACGACTTAGCTTACCAGATACGTCAGCTTCTCACTTTGTAGCTAAAGCGCTACAAGGTACTTGGTGCTCAGTGGATTTAACCTCAAACTTCAGCTCTCTTGCTTGGCGTAAATTATTGCAGAATGCTGTGGCAGGACTCATGGTACTCACGCACCGACGGTCTGGCATGTTCAACCGTTCAGACATTGCTAAGCTTACGCTGGCTTACTTACAAGAATGCTTATCAGTAGCACGTGCGGAAGGTATAGAACTCGGAGATGAGGTAGCACAGGAGATCCTTGATAAATTTCAGGCAGCGCCTATCGACATGAGTACCTCTATTCTAACAGATCGAGAAGCAGGCAGACCGCTAGAATGGGATATCCGTAATGGTGTCATAGCACGTCGTGGCCGAATTCATGGCATTTCAACGCCTATTAGTGATATTTTGGTACCGCTTCTTGCTGCAGCGAGTGACGGTCCTGGTTGATCCTAGTTGGTGATTTATCTAGTAAAACAATTGAGGCAAACGATTACAGTAAAACATAGACTCAGCTGGAAGTTCACGACGTTTACGGAACTTTGGTTTGGCAAAAATAATAGCTCATTCTTAATGGAAGGATCTGCTTTGTAAGTATATACGAATCATTACTACTAATTTGCTGATCCTCATGATGCATACTGTCAATTATGTTTCTATCATGCTAAAAAGTTGTTTTGCATTATTATCCACATATCAACAGGGTAGCACCAATAAAGTACCAATAAGATTGATAAGGTCAAAAGAGATCCTATGATCCGGGATCTCTTCTATTGCAAGGCCTGAGGGTGTGATCATGTTGACGCTAGTCGATTTATTATTGATGCTAGACGAAATAACGTTAACGCTGGACGATTTTTTGTTGACGCTAGATGCTATTTTGTTGAAGCAAGACGATTTGTATACCTTGTTATCCACACAGCTGTGATCTCCATTTATTTCATTGGTTTAATTAAATAAAACACTTATGGCAAAAAAAGTTATTACTTTTTATCCACAAATAAGTATTTGGATGATCTTTTCAACCTAAAAAAAGTTATCCACATATCAACAGGATAGTTCCAATAATAAATTCAAATGAGATCAAATAAGGTCAAAAGAGATCCTCGATCTTGCAACTTATTAAATTTAAAGTATTTAAAGCATATTCATGTTGATGCTAGACGATTTATTGTTGATGCTAGCATATTATTTATTGACGCTAGTCTATTTTTTGTTGATGCTGGATGATATTTTGTTGACGCTAGTCTAGATTAGTCTAAACTTACGCACATTAGGATCGTTTCATTAACGCTTTGATGTATATTGCTAAGTTATGATCCTTTTTAAAATTGCTATTTTTTATTCACAGCTACTGTTAATTAGTGCTTGTGTTGATGCAGGGTGATAACAATAAAGTGTAATAAAATAAGGAAATCATGAGTAAACCCATAAAATCCGGTTATTTATCTGTCTCTGAGATAGAAAAAGATAGCGGTGAAGTACATTATCTTAAACCTAATGGTTCAAGTACAGTTCAGCCAATTGCATTATTGAGGCTTGGTTTATTTGTCCCGACGGTAAGATCGGGTTCCAGAGAAGCTACTGGTATGGATGCTTCGGATGACCTGACGTTGCATTTTGCTGAGAAGGAAGGTTATTCCGATATACTTATAACAGGTAGGCGATTAGATGTAGAAACTGATTTTAAGGTTTGGATGGGGATTGTTTCTTGTTTGTTCGATTACAAACCAGATTCCAAGGGGTATGCAGTTATTCCTTTTGATGAATTCATCGAAAGGTGTGGCTACCCAAAAAGTCGTTTATCTAAGCGCTTTAGAAAACTAATTGAAGATTCCATTTATCGACTAGCATCAACAACGATGAAGTTTAGTCGCGCCACAGATGACGATAGAATTAACTCTCATATACTTCATCTTATAGAAGCAGGGAAGTTCACTCCTACAGATGATATGGTTCATATCAAACCTACACCAGAGTTAGCAGAGCTTTATTCAGTTGATTATAAAAAGATTCTTAAAGTAAGAACCCTTGAAAAACTTGGAAGAAAAGAAACTGCTAAAGCTTTGTATCTTTTCTTAGAGGCTCTTCCAGAAAACCCTTATCCGATCAGTATGCAACGTTTAAAAGATCGGCTTGCCCTAAAATCTGCTAGTAATGTTCAGAATTCTGTAATACGTAAAGCCATGAAGCAACTTGAAGAAATTGGATATTTAGAATACACAGAGAAGAAAACCGGCCATAAAATCGAATTCAAAATACACAAAAGAAACCCATAAAAAGAATATTTCCATACCTAACAATTGGTTACGCTCTGAATTTGATGCGAAATAACATTTATTGAAGCAAGTCGATGCCTGTTGTTGATGCTGGACGATCTTTGTTGAGACAAGGCGATTTTTGGTG
>NZ_JAMPMI010000024.1:0-137012 GCF_028478065.1 Providencia sp. PROV255
CCCCACAGGGATACTGTGCGAGAAAGCTTGCTAGACTTATGATTCAGGCTTAAACATCGAGTGAGTCCATTACTTAAACGAACAGTCTTTCCGCTTATATTAGGCATTCATGGCAGAGGTCGCCATCATTCTCCTTTCTTGTTTATTGAATTTATTAAATCACAACTCCGCATCGCCAAAATCGACCAGCATCAACAAATACGATTTATAATCGATTAGCGTCAACAAATATATTTGTTACATGAATAATCTAGCGTCAACGATATTTAGATCGTCCAGCATCAACGATTTTAGCGGACTTACGAAAAGTGACATGAAAAGTTACAGGGTTTGCAGTTCTATAGTCTAGCATCAACAAATTTTCAATTTAGTTGATTTTATTATCTACAAATAAAATGTTACAGGGTAACAAATTAAAGAGAAAATCTGTGCCCTGATAACACTCAAAAACTTCGTCACCGGTTGTGGTCATGTGACTATGAATGAAAGAAAATGAATCATAACTGAGGGTGGCACCATGACAGGTATCGTAGTTCGCGAAGAGCACGTCGAACGTATCCAGCGTTTCAACTCACTTCAGAGCGGCCAATACTGGCGCGCAAAGCAGGATATTCCTGAAGAAGCCATCCTGGGCGATGAGGTGCTACTCATCGAATCCCTGCGCTGGGTTGAAAACCAACTGCATACCGTCATCCTTCGCGCCCATCCGAAGCATTATGACCAATATGCTACCTTTGTAACCGTTGATAAAAACGGTGCTTCCCATAGTGTTAAGCGAACCGTCAAAGAGCACAGATTCCTGTTTAACGACTTCGTTGAGCGTTTTGAATACGCTGATGATGCGCGCCAAATCCGTGACGCTGAAGTTGCATTGTGCCAGCAACGAGTAACCGACCTGACTCAGTCGCTGTCGAAATCTCTTGCCAGCCCTGAGGCTATGAAAGCCATTGTGGCTGAACGTATTGAGCAGAAAGCTGCGGTGAATGGTCAAAGCCCGAATACATTGCCAGCTATCAGCAACAACGCTATTCGCCTGGCTACGGGCTCAGTGGGTAATGCGATCGCAGCAGGCGTAACGGAAGCTGACATCAAGAGCATGCGAGATGCGGCGGAGCAAAACCACCAAATCGCAACAATCCAATCCGAGTGGATCCAAGAGCGCAATACCGAAATTACTGCGGCCGTGCAGGCCGTGGTGCCTTATTTTGCTGAAATGGCAGCGGCACAGCTGGCTGCAACGGAAGACGCACGTTCTCAGGTAGACAAACTGATGGACGGTATCCAGTCTCTGGATCTCTACATTGGTAAAAATGTCAATGTGAAGGTGATCCGCAAAGGGCAATCCGCCCCCAGCAATGAGCCACTGACTTTTGTTCAGCAGAAATTAATGGTCGATGAAGAGTTGGCCATCTACCACGACTTAAGTGACTGGTTCGATTTTGGTGACCTGGATAAGTTTTATCATGCGCTGTGCAACACCCCTGCGCTGGTGGATCAGATTTTCCCTTCACCGCGCTGCGTGCTGGTCATGGCGACGACTCGCCGCTATATCGACTACAAAGACCGTTTGGAAAACATGATTAACAACAGCGAGAATGCCAAGGTATTCTTGATGGTTCGCGACGGCGAAAATCTGTATCGCATCGTATCCCCAGTGGAATCCCACCTGGGTGCAAACATGCTGTTCCCGTCTCGGGACGAGCAAGAGCGCTTGTTCCGGGGGATGGATGGGGAGCAAATTAAATTCCAAGACGTCGCTTATTCCGATCGCCTGAAGGCGCACGAGCGCATGGCACTGCACTATAAGCGTTTCCTGATCATGTGTTGTGGCCTTGACCATCGCGAGCAGCTGTTTGGTGATTTCTACGACCGGAGTTTGGGGCTTAATTTTGTGTCGATGAAATTCCAAGAGCTGCATTGCCGTTTCATTCATGATGCAGACGGCACTGGTATGCTGAGTAACCCAGAAAATAAAAAGTACCCATCCTTGGCTGACTTTATCGAATGGGCGAACAGCCACCTGCGTAGCGGTTCTCGCGTGATGTGCCAATGGCATTCACTGGCGAACCCAGAAACGGCACCAGGCGCAGCCAAAGAGAATGACGATCGCTCCTATGGCTCCTTCAGCTTTACCGTGGACTTTAAAGACGATCGCAACGTGGCTGTTGCCTTTATCAAAGATGGTCTGTTGCATGTTAAAGCGCCGGTCAGCAAGACCAGCTACAGCAACAAGAGAGGAAGCGTAACGCGTGACTATAACGTCAACGTCTGCATCGAAAAGTACAACAAACAGTGGAAGGAAGACGACTCGCGTTTGCCTTACCTGTGCCTGGATGCAGTGACCCCAGAACACCTGGAGCACTATATCTATACCCGCGCTGTGCGGTCGAATCACACCTATTACATTGCACTGTTTAAATCGTTGGCAAAGTACCTGCGTGAAGAGCGTCAGTCAGAGAAAAAGTCTCGCGACCTGCTGAAAGCGGCGCTGGTGGAAGGGCGTGTGGGAAATGAATCCGATCACGATACCGTTATCGACAAAACGGTCATGGCATGGCGCGCTGCGAACCGTGGGGCTCCTTTGGCGGAGGCGATGGCCGACAATGCGCAGTGGGAAAACCTGTTGGGCATGATGGATATGATCGCCTGTCGGGGCATGAATATGCTGCCTCAGTTAGTCGATTTCGCATGCGAAATTAAGGCCGCACCATTGCGTCTCATTGTGAACACAAACGGTAAGTTATCGCTGTACGTCGCCCCTCGGGATGACGAACGGGACGACCGTTTAGAGCCGCATGTCTGGGTGCAACGCATTAACTTCAACCTGATGAAAACCGGCATCAAAGAAGTCTCCCGTAGCTGGGTGAAATTGAACGCTTCCAATGTGGCGGAAACCACAATTCATGAATGGCCGGAGGCGGAGGCGTGGAAAAATCTGACTGCTGCCTTTGGCAGTTATGAAGAAAAACAGGAAGCGTTTAGCTTTGTGGAAAGCCGGGCCGGTGATCTGCATCGTTTAAACCCAACGAACCAAAGACGCCTGGCGGAAATGGCTCATCTTTGGAAAGAAGCGTACTACGAGATGAACTACGTCCATGATACGGGCGGACAAGTCCAAATTCCGGCGTTGATGATCCCGATCGGTATCCGTATCGAAGGGAGTGAATGGAACTTTGTATACGTGGGCTCTCTGAGCCGATCGGTACACTGCATCTATCAGCTGCTGGAAAGTGAGAGCTCCAAGAGCGGCCTGGCGGAGATGTATGCCTCGTACTACAAACACCCAGAAGGGCGCATCAAAGAACTGAGTACAAAGAACGTTGACATGTGGATGTTTTCCTCCAAGGAAATCCCCGACATGAACATGTTCAGCACGAACAAGGATCTCGAATACACCGGGCTGGACTATTCACTGCATAGCAACTCGGTATCCGAAATTCACAGCTTTGATGTCCGCTGGCGCTACGCACAAGAATACGTGTCACATCCGCATCGCTCAAATATCACGTTGTGGCTGGCAGAGAGTCTGCGTGATGAAAGCGGCAGGCCTATGATCGATACACTGCTCGGCAGTCCTCACCTCCACCTGGATGAGCCTGTCGATGTGATTGAAGTGACGTTGCCTCAGCGTTATGACGATCCGCATAAAGCGAAGATTGCGAAGACAAAAGCACCTTTCAATCACGCTCATTGGTTCGATATCTGCCCCGTTGGGTACAACGAGAATCAATGTCTGGAAGGCATTATTGCGCCGGTAAAAACCTTTACCAGAATGACTTTTGCCAACAAAGAGTTGGCGCTGCATTACATCTTTGCTCGTAACGCCGAGGCAAGAAAATACCAGACCGGTTACTTTACAGAGGTTGAAGTGCCTGAGCCTGAAGGCGTGACACGCTGGACAACGCGTAATTAATACGGTGTATGAATAGTTTTTTTAACCGCCCCCTTGGGGGGGCAATTTGGAGGTGAATGTGTCCCAAGAATTTAACCCGATCCCGCGCAATGTGATGTTCACGGAGTTCCTTCAATTGTTGGAGGAAGATGGCTTGCCAGAAAATCATCTGACAACGGTCCGTAAAATTTTTGCGGAGATCACCCAAAAGGTAAATGAGTTTGGGCCAGAGCGTGGAGCGCTGCTGGCGCTGGCGGAGGCTCACTCGCCGTTTTATCGAGAGTTAAAAGCGGAAAAGGACTTTATCAGCGGCGTGCTGAATATGCCGATTTTTTTCCACGGCTAAATGTGACGGATGGCTCAAAATTCAAAACCGCTTCGGCGGTTTTTTTATTTGGTGAGTTTTTTAATTCTTGAGTAAAGTCGCTTATTAAAAGGGCTGTGAGCAACTCTTAATTAAAAAACCAATTTTACTGTACGGATATTATAAAAAAGATACTGTACAAGAAAACTGGTACTGGGATGAAAAACATGTACAATGCAGTTAACTTTGTACATAAATAGGCAGCTAATATATGAAAAAGAGCTATGGTGGTATATTAGAAACTGCTCAGCGTGCTGACATCATGTTGAACGGTCTAAGCACTCAAATTGAGCAACAACGCATCGAATTTAATCAAACTGGGTATTACCAGACATTCACTAAAAATGCCGTAGCAAAGCTCCCTATGCTTAATAAACGCGCTGTTGATTCCGCAGTTTCTGAAATGGAAGAAAGTGGATACGAATTCAATAAGCGCCAGACTGGAAAGACATCACAATATGCATTAACTCTTCAGAATGTTATTGATATCTACAAACATCGTGGCGTAGAAACGTACAGAGATAAACGCGAAGGGGGGTTCACAGTTTTTGTCATCAACCTTAAAGGTGGTGTTTCGAAAACTGTGAGTACAGTTACCCTGGCTCATGGGATGAGGGCGCACCCATCTTTAATTCAATACGATCTGCGAATCCTTGTTATAGACTTAGACCCCCAAGCGTCGAGTACAATGTTCCTTAGTCATCAAAACAGTATTGGCTCCATTGCTGAAACGGCCGCACAGGCCATGCTTAATAATCTGAGTAGAGAGCAGTTAAAAGAGCAGTTTGTTAAGCCAACTGTAATGCCTGGTGTTGATGTGATCCCAGCCTCTATTGATGACGCATTTGTGGCGAGTGAATGGGGCCCATTAGTGGAACAATACTTACCTGACACTTCACCGAGTGAGGTTTTACGCAAAAATATCGTAGAACGTTTGAAAGATGATTACGATTTTATCCTGATCGATACAGGGCCTCATCTTGATGCTTTCATGCTGAATGGTATAGCAGCCAGTGACTTGCTATTGACCCCAACACCACCAGCACAGGTGGACTTTCATTCTACAATGAAATACCTGACACGATTACCTGAAATGGTCGAGCGAATTGAGAATGAAGGTATCGACCTGAAACTGCTCGGTAATATCGGCTTCATGTCAAAAATGGGAACAAAGCAAGATCACCAAACATCGCATAGTTTTGCTAGAGAGGTTTATGCAGCTTCGATGCTTGATGCATCGTTATCTCGTCTTGATGGTTTTGAGCGATGTGGTGAATCGTTCGATACGGTCATCAGTGCAAACCCTGCTTCATATCCGGGGAGCGCAGACGCGCTTAGGAAGGCAAAAGGGCAGGCAGACGAATTTGCACGCGCAGTATTTGACAGAATTGAGTATTTAAGGAGTTCTAAGTGAGCGGATCAGCATACAAACAAGTCCAAAAAATTGGTCGCCAAATGGGTAGTTCCCCAATAACAACGATGCTTGAATCGGGAATTAATCAAAGCAAGATATTTACGCTTGCATCCGGTTTAAAAGTTACTTTTTCAAGACAAATAATTCCAGCCGCCGAAATTGAAACGCGCACCTTTGTTGATGCAAAAATTAATGGTAGGGACCAGGACACACTAACTGAGGAATCAGTTAAAGACATTGTCAGAACGATTGTACTGCAACAGTTCTTCCCCGCAATTGGCAGAATGGTTGGTGAGCGAATTGAGATCCTAGATGGTTCCCGTCGTCGCGCAGCTTGTTTGTTTGCTAATGTCGATTTTGAAGTGCTGGTGGCATCTGAAACGATAAGTGTGGATGATGCGAGACAACTAGCGGCTGACATTCAGACAGCAAAAGAACATAACCTGCGAGAGCTCGGTATACGTTTTCAAGTGATGCATGATCAGGGAATGAGTAAATCTGAGATCGCAAAGGCGGAAGGTATTTCAAATGCGAAAGTAACCCGCGCTTTTCAAGCGGCCGCTGTTCCTGGCGTAATGGTGTCGCTGTTCCCTGTAGTGTCCGAGTTAACGCTACCAGACTATAAATTTTTGCTGGATTTTGCTGAGGAAGTGAAGGTTAAGGGTGCTGACCTAGAAGAAATCACTCTTGAAATAATGGATAAAATAGACGGCGATGATGAGATTGCTTTAATGCCTCCTGAAGAAGTTAAAGCCCGAATTATGCTTTATTTCAGAGATGCGCAAATAAGTAGGAAGCCACCATCAGCGGTTAGCCCTGTTGTTACCACTGAGTTATTCAAAGGTTCAGATCGACGTATTTATGCACGTCGTAAAATAAACCCAAAAAATCGAACGTTCTCTTATGAGTTCTCTCGTATAGATAAAGAAGTTCAAGAGAAAATAGATGAAGCCATCCAAGCAATTCTTGCATCAGAACAAAAATAATATGAAGTAATGTTAGCGGCCAGGAAACTGGTCGTTAACCATATCAGATAGACGTGTTTTTCATGTAGTAGAGAATGTAGCCAGAAAATACCAGGTTGCCATTAGATATTTCAGCTTCAAAGCATTCTTTTAATTCATCAGGGGAGTCGAACCCGTATTGGTTTAAACTATTATCTGAAATACTTTTTAACCGCCAATAGTCAAATCCATTTATTTCTCCATGCTCACCAAAGTCAAAATCAACAACGCCTGATTTTAAATGCACGGCACAGCCGTAACCGTGTTTGAAATACTTCACCCCTCCATTTAAAACACCTTTGAAAGGAAGGGCATTGCAAGCCCATTCGTTGTTAGACTTAGGCAACGCGATACCTGAGAGTTTCATTAATTCAATGGCTTCAGAAATGCGTTTTAAGTAATCATTGATGAGGTTACGAAGACGAGCATCCATATTATTTACCTTGTTATTAATTTTAATCCAAACATTAACCTCGTTCGCCAAGATGTCAAGTAAGGGGAGGGGTTGTGATTTGATGTTTAAAAATTTCTTCAGCGGTTGTATGCGGGGGACAATGGCCTGGTCAACAACAACCGTTAAGTGAGGAAATATGATCACCTTGTTCTCAATCGTAGCCTCAACGTCTGGTGGGGCACTGCTTTTCATCGTTCTCGGTATTCCCTGTTCCGCGATAGTCTGGTTGACCGTAGATGGATTTAAAGCAAAGATCGCAAAAATTGCTCTTTGCTCATTCGCGGGGTTCCTCCTGTTGTTCGAGGTGACTAATGTTGCGATGAAAACGCAGCAATCAGTGGCCGTTTCCATCGTGAAACGGGTGCCGTTACCTGCTTTCCCTATTGCGGACTCAGAGGCAAGCCACCTGAAGTCCGAGTATCTTCAGGCCATTGCAACTGCGTCGTTATTCGGTGAGGCTATGCCAACCCGGCGAATGATGGATGTTCAGGCCAGGGCGGAAGTGCTGGTGCAAGAGCAGAATGAAAAACTGATCCGGGTTATCAACGGGAAAGGTTAAGTTACCCCATTTTGAAACGCTCACTTCGGTGGGCGTTTTTATTTTGCTATACGTTCACCTGGTTGAAGGTTTTCCCGCGCATAGTAAAAAACAGTATCCAAATTATAGGTGAAAGACTCAGCGGTAATCGTGAGCTCAAGACCGTCATCAGAATAAAACTGCATAATTCTAACTGGATCTGTGGGGGTAAGATCTGGTGTTGATATTGCCTTTATGAATTTTAGCTCTACACCTGTACTCCACTCCGTATTGCCTTGTATTTTTATCGGGCGCTGAGCAATGATCTCGATGTTATGGTAATAGGAAAAATCATGGCTTCCGGCGATAATCAGTTCATAACCATTAAAACGGTGAAAGTAAAAATCCAGCCAGGGTAATCGCCACTCATATTTTAAAATGGAATTGATAGCACATAGGGTGAGGGGGGGGGATATTGTCACATTAGGCTCTCCATCTCTTTTATCTGTAATTTAATCACAAATCAAAATAATTCAAAATAATATAGTTTTCGCTATTCGTCAGCGGTTGGGGTCATGGTTTACTCATTGCATAGAAACCAACAAGGTGAAACTAAATGAACGACATGAAAACGGTCAAATTATTAAGAGATAACGCCTTCTGTCACGCTAAGTGGATGGATTTTAAAACCATCTTAAGCGAGTCACCTTTTGGTGTTTTCCTGGAGTTTGTAGACCCGCGCAATAGAAGGTTGGTTCAACATCTTTTTCCGTTCTGGTGCAAACCACAGAAAACGTATAAGCCGATGGGTAACGTGTTCATGACCCAGTGGCAGGGATTAACACTGACAATCCCGTCTGACGTCGATTGGTGGATTAAGGCTCAATCCAACGGCATTGGAATGCGTCGTATCGACCAAAGAGTCCAGTTTATAAAGCACGGGGAATATGTGGAGGTGAATCTGAGAGTCGAAATGGCAACTATCATCCGCATAAACCCTGAGTTTTCACCCGAGTTCGACGCTGCCACACATGCTTAGCGTCCGATCATGAAGTGGGCTTCCCAAACCCACGATACCCCTTAATGCCCATCCCCCTCGATGGGCATTTTTTATGAGAAAAATCATCACGTAATCACTTCGTCAGCGGTCAATCCCATGCTTGAATAATTGGGTAAACAAAATGAATAAACCAAGGAAATTGCGATGATCCCATTAGTGAATGCAAACGAAAAACGCGCTGAAAACCATTTGGCTTCAGCTATCCGCTTCAACGGTTCCGTTTTGACTGTCCGCGAGTGGATTGACGCGCTGATCGCGCAAGGCTACAAACCACACGCCAAGGCTGTCCTGAAGGGCAAAGAAGCCAGCCGCATGCAGATGCACCGCTGGGACAATAGCCAGCAAACTGATCACATGAAGAAACGTGCTCAAGCAGGCACTAAAATCGAATACACGATGTTGCACGATGAAAGCGGCAGTTTCTACGACCTGAAAAAGTTTGCTCATGACTATGCGGTGACGCAGAGTGGCATGCAAAGCGCTGAGCCAGAAGACCGCTGCTTCATTATTTTTGCCATCCCGCAGTTACGCCGGGGCGCAGACTATCAGCGCTGTGTGGCTGCGTACAAACCTGATCTTGCCGAGAGTGAGCAACGCGCGTTAGGCGTGCTTCGTTGTGACTTCCCTCCAGCGCGGATCTTGTGGTTCGGCGTAGCAAAAACCCAAGAGCAAGCCTTTGCGCTGGCGGAGGCTGTTCCGGCATAAGGGATTGCCCATTCAACATTAAAGCCTGTGCTGTGATGTACAGGCTTTTTTTTGTCCGCAAAGCGTAGGCCTTTAACGTGGATAAAAAAAGTATCTTTTTTAAAATCATCGCCAGTGTATCTTCCTGGAAAATGATATGAAAACAGCCTTATTCCTTACCTTGATTCTGCCCGCCATTGCCTTTGCAAAGCCACTGTTTATCGGTGATAGCTTGACCTATACCCTCGCCACCAGCGCAAAGAAACATATCCCCGTTGAGGGACTTTACAAGGAGAGTACAGGGCTTACCGAACGCAGTGCGGTGAGGTGGAACGATTATGTCCAAACGATGAGTTTTCAGGACTATGAGACTGTGGTTATCTCTCTGGGGGCTAACGATGGTATCGGTGCGAACCAAGTCACGAGCTATCAGCAGAAGGCAACCCGGTTTATCCGGCAAATCCAGCAGAGTAACCCCAGTGCGTCGATTATCTGGATATTGCCACCCGCAATGAAGAACCCGGTCACGGAAGCCGCGCTGGTGAATACCCGAAAGGCAATCCGTCTGGCAGTCGATGAAACACAGATCGCCACTTTCGATCCTGAGGTCGCAATTGGTCGTCAATTTACCCTGACCGTAAATGATGTTCAGGTGAGAACCCAAGATGGTATCCATTACACGAGCAAAGGTAGCGACTTGATAATTGGGCGGCTGTTTAGCCACTAAACAAGCAGGGGATTAATTTTCTCTTGAACCACTTTGTCAGCGCTTCACCTGTGGGATGATCTTCATATCAAACCAACACTGGTTTTATGAGGATGAACTATGGGTGCCAATCGCAGAAATAAATTCGGTGTCAGCCGTCGCTTTGCTGTCCGTTATGACCGGGTAAATGATCCGGAGTACATGGCTTTGGTTGAGCGGTACCAGACAACCAAAATAAATAGCCAATCGGGCAAGGCGGGTGATGACGACCACAAGGAAAGCGTTCGCGCGCTGCATTATTACCACGGAAAAATTGCCGTGGGATCCTTCCGCTAATACCATTTTCAGCGGCCGATATTGTTTCTCAAAATAACCTCTTTTTTATTATTCGTCAGCGGCTTAGGTCGTGTTTTACTGGTTAGGTAAACAAAACAACGATACCAATAAAAAGAGGTTTTCTATGTCAGCAACTCCAACATGCGTTCAGTGCTATTTCGTGTCCTACAAGCGTGATGCGCAAATTCCTTGGGTTATCAGTGAAGAGCGCAAACAAAAGACCATCAGCGCCGATAAACGCAGCATGACCTTTGGTCTGAATCGTACTGATGGCGTAAGTGAAGCAGGTAAGTTCTTGCGTCGGTTTAAGCCGCAACATCCCTACATTCAGCAATTAGATGCGCTGTTGGCATCCGAATCACCGAATGAGCAGGAACTGACGGAATTGCGTGACGCTATCAACGCGATGGAGTGGACGCCGGAAGAACTTCTGGCTGAGCTCGTGGAAGACGGTGCCGATTCAATTGTCATGAACAGCGTTTTTTACCGTGAGAACGGATTCTTTCATACCGAAGTCTCTGCGGCAGTGAGTCTTCCGGATGGAATTGAACCGATGGAGTTAAGTGGTGAAACGGTGATTAAGCAGATTTACGACGAGAATAACGTTCAATTTATGTATTAGTCATTAGCCGTTCGGTCTGATTGCAGGCCGAACAATTATCGCAACGAGGAAACCCGTTATGAACCAGCTGAAAATCGACAAGCAGAAACAGCAATACGTTTTCACTCAAAACTCTGGTGTTTTCAAGGTCGGAATTGCCCTGCTGGCGAAGCGGGCAAAAGCCGTGGCGCAGTGGATGGGCATTGCCGAACCGAAGAGCAAAGCAGGCTCTTTCGAGCATTACACCGAGTGTATGGCAATGATGGAAAAAGGGCATCAGTACGCTAAGCGCACCGGTTTGCAGTGCAGTGGCAACCTGAGTCCTCAGCTGGTGGGCTACGAAGGCGCACGGGTGTCCGTTGTCGATAATGCGGGGTACACCCGTAGTTTCTGGGTGGCGCGCACTCTGGGATGGATGCCAAGCCATCTTGAAGTCGAGCGCCTTCCTGCAATTTTCGGTCAGGACGACGAAGACGACGCTCTGGCAGCTGAAGTCTATCAATCTGTCGTGGTGATCGGGTAACACAATTCAAGCCGTCAGCGTGGGGTTGGTGGCTAATTTAATATCAATAAGTTGGGGTAAGAAATGCAAGTATCAAACGACGTTCTCGCAGTTCTGTCTGAAGCGCGAGTGGATGGCAACAAACTCTTCCTGGAAGGCCAGCTGGATCGCCGCCTGTACACCAACACCAATAAGGTGCTGGAAGCCGCTGGCGGGAAGTGGAACCGCAAAGAGAAAGCCCATATTTTTGATGGCAGTGCGGAAGGGCGTATTGACGACATCATCCTGTCTGGGTCTGTTGTGGTGCCGAAAGACGACTTCAACTTTTTCCCTACGCCGGAAAAAATTATCAATACGATGGTCGCCAGTGCCAATATTCAGGACGAGGATCGCGTTCTGGAGCCGTCCTGCGGTGACGGTCGCATCGTCAAAGCGGTGGCTAAAGCGGCAAAAAACCTCAGTATTGTCGCCGTTGAACTGGATGAAAAGCGTGTCCAGCAACTGAACAATGATCCTGAAATCATGGCTCTGGTAAACCCTGAATTTACGGGCACAAGCCTTGAACTGGTCAACGCTGATTTTCTCAGCCATGAAATGGATGAGAAATTCGATGTCATCATCATGAACCCGCCTTTCAAAAACAAGGCCGACATCAAGCACACTAACCGGGCGTTGGATCTGCTGCTTTCAGGAGGGATTTATACGCAAGGCGGTCGCCTGCGGGGCATCCTGTCTGCTGGCGTGCTGTTCCGAGAAGATACCCTGACCAAGGCCTTCCGTGAGCGCGTGAAGATGCTCGGAGGCTCATTCACTGAGCTGGAAGACAAGGCTTTCAAAGAGTCCGGCACAATGGTCAAAACCGTCCTGCTGGAAGTTGACCTCTAACCGATAATGTCAAAGCCGCCTTCGGGCGGTTTTTTCGTCAGCGATATCTGCTGAGAGATACTGGAACTCCCCGAGACCGGGGGAAACGCCATCCAAAATAAGGCGCTTAAAATAGCGCAGGGGGAGAGATGAAGCCACGAAATATCATCAGCGTGAATCCTAATTCAACTGTCTTTGGCGACCAGGGTAGTTGGGTTAACGAACACTTGCTGGAGGTGCTGATTAATCGCGGCATGTTCAGTTCGGCGTTAGAGCGATATCGCCAGAGGGGTAAAGGCGTGATGTCTGTTCCCGTGCATATCAGCATCCGGTTGTTTGGGATCAGCGTATCGGGTGCGCACATGCTCATTACGCCTTATGGGTTGGTGTGCAAGTTCGATGATCAAGCATTGGGTGAGAGCTATTCATTCGATGTGAGTGGTGAAGCACGTAAAATGTGGAAGCACGTCTGCCATATTGGCTAACAAAGTCTGGGCGAGTGGGGGGTTGTCATGCAGGCATTACTGATCGGTATTTTAACGTTAATGACATTGTCCATGTTGGTGCTGTGGGGGTTGTATGCAAAGTACCAGTATCACGAAACACACAAGCAGCCAGGGCAGCGAAGTCCAGCGGTTGTGTGTCTCTCGTTGGCGGTTAAGTATGTTGGCCTCTTTGGATTGATGTTGACGGTGTCAGC
The DNA here is from genome assembly GCF_028478065.1 of Providencia sp. PROV255. NCBI lineage: Bacteria > Pseudomonadati > Pseudomonadota > Gammaproteobacteria > Enterobacterales > Morganellaceae > Providencia > Providencia sp. PROV255. Next base: position 13,099 of record NZ_JAMPMI010000024.1, read on the forward strand.
GGCTTTCCTGGGCTCGTTTCATATCCCAACTTCAGGGGTGTTTGTGTTGATAGCCTTCGTGCTGCATGCGAGTCTTGGTGCGGCCTGTACTGTTCAGCACAACCGGCAGTTACATCGGTAAGATTGCCCGCAGGATCCAAAAAGAAACCCGCTCTGTGAACTGCGCGGGTTTTTGTGTCAATTGCAATCATATTTATTAAAAATAAATATAGCTTCGCTATTGTTTGCTCCATTATAAATAAAGGTGGCAGTGACTGGATAACTAGAATTATTGAACCAGGGTTTATCACACCAACCTAACCTCACCATTTGCAGGACATTTCCTTTAAGTAAATCACTAATTTCATCAGTCAAATTAACAGATAAAGTGTATGTAAATATAATCCCGTTTGGATTGGTTTTAACCTTTTCTGCCACGGTATATTCATCAATGCGTTTTGGTAAATTTTTATTCAGTGTGGCAGCCGCCGCCTCCATCTCTTTAATAATAGACAAATTAGCATTGCTTAGCGCTGGAGTAGAAACGAGAATGCTGCAAAAAAACAAAGGTAACACTAATAGTTTAGAGGTCATATGTATTCCTTTCGCTGAGGTTATTTTTCATAATCGCTTTGTGCCAAAAACTCATTAAACGCGGCAAATTCTGGTGCATTGTTTTCATAGGCATCTATTTTGGCACAAATCGTGTCTATGAGTGGGTTGCTGGGGTCATGCTCAACAAGGTGTTCCACTGACTGAACTGCTTTTTCATAATCAGTTCGTGAAAGACTGTCACCCTGTAATTGCGCGAGACGGAGCAGATTTTGAGACTCTTTTAAATTGTCTTGAACCATCTTTTTTTGTTCTCCAAATTCAGTTTCCAACTTGATGCATTCGCGCTTGATAAACATCAGATTTTAAAGACTATAGCGCTAAGTTTTGATATTGCAAAATAGGCAACAAATAAAATATTTATTCCGCTATGTTTTCTTCGTCAGCGGACAAGGTCGTGTTTCAATAAAGAGGTTAACAAAACAAACAATACCAATAAAAAGGGGTTTCCTATGTACTGCACAGTCAAAGAATTAATCGCGCACCTGTCCACAAAAAATCAACACGCTGTTGTGCTTTCCAAGCTGTGGGATACTGAAGATATCCACCAAGTCTTGTCCGACAATGAGATGGAGCCCATCTCTGAATATGAGGCACACAAGGCGCTTCAGCTGGTGGATCGCACACATGATGCAAACATCGGTATTTCCTGGGATACGCTGCTCTGTGCAGTTGAATCACCAAGAGTCCTCACTGATGAGCAATATGCGATGGCTAATACCTGCTTCACTGTACCTCGCGAACTGTACTCCGTCTGTAACGAGGTGACGATCCCCGCCGGGTCTATCACCGTCGAGTTTGATGCGTTTGAGCTTCGCTCAGCGCTCGCTACGTCCAAACTCACCATTGCAAAAAAGCATGAGCTCGGTGGCTTTGTTAAATCAGTTTCCGACAACTGTGATACACCCGTTTTTCACTGGAGCGTTTACGCGGAATGCCGCAATGGAAAATGCACGATCTGCTTGCAGGATAATTTCCAGACCAAAGAATATCGCTGGGTCGAAAAAAGCCAATCATAAATCGTCACTGTAACGCACTCTACGGTGCGATGGGCAACTCATCGCACCATTTCACGTAAAACACAATAAAACGGCTGAGGATCGGTTTGAGAGAGCCTCAGAGTTATGACGAGGTAACCTGTGCTGACTGAAATAAAACTCCAAGAAAATATCCGATGCTTAAATGTCTCACTGAAATTTGACAAGTCAGCATTGATTGACGCTTTTGCAGTGTTGGAAAGAAACCCGCAGTTTCTCAATGTCGTCATCTACAGCGAAGCGACCTTCGACGATTTTGATGACGCTGATGAGAGTGTTGAAAACTGCATGACCGATCCTGTGCTGGCTGTGTGGCGTTCAGGGGCGTGTTTAACCTGGGTAGACCGCGTTGATGATACGGAATTTCAGTGCGATTTGCCAAAGATCAGTGTCCTGAACTCGCTGGAGGAAAGCGAGTGAACAGTGAACAAGCCATCAAGAATTTGAGACGCACTATCTGGGACTTGTCGGGGCAAAAAGAAGCGCAGGCAGAGCGTGTATTGGCCTATCTGAAGGTGCGAGTCAACCGCGCCAAGGGGCTGGTGGTGCTGCCTCATAGTCCAAAGCCTATGACATTCATGGAAGCGATTAAACTGGGTTACATTAGGCAGCAAGGCAACTGGAAAGACGCGCCCTGGGTCTTTGATAACCGGATCATGCCGTCGGCCTCTGCTGCGCTTGATGAAGCCAACAGACAACTCAAAGCCCATTGGGCAGGATAACTATCCAGACAAAACCAGCGCCTGATTTGGGGGCTGGTTTTTGCTTATCCACTTTTCAACAGGCTAGATCCTAATAATTAACCTAATTAGTACCTAATAGATCCTAAAAGATCCCCGTAGCTCGCAGGCAGCTGGTGGCGTGGCTTACAGAGGATTGTGGTGAGTTTGAAAGGGAAAAAAGTGGGTTTGAAAGGGAAGAAAGTGAGTTTGGAAGGGATTTGGGTGTGGTACAGTGGGAAACTCGGTGAGTCTGAAAGGGGAAAGCCGAGTTTTTATTCACAACCATGAGGGGTTATGGTTTGATGCAACAAAATTGCAGTAATAACATCCTGTTATTCAAGGATGCGATACCTGCTGACGAAAATTCGTCACACAGGAAACTCACAGTAACAAACAGTTCAAGTGTTCAACCCGTCTCGTTATTGCGGCTTGGCGTGTTTACACCGAATATCCGATCGAAAGGGAAAGCTGGAAAACCGTTGGACGCGAGCGAATCGCTCTGCCGCCTGGAGTACGCCCGCAGTGAGGGCTACACCAACGTGGTGATCTCCGGTCCACAGCTTAACTATTTCATTGATTTCCGTTGCTGGCTTGGGATTATCCATTCGTTTAGCGCAAGCGACGAAGCATTGCACGGAAATAAGATTAAGGTGAAATTCAGCGAGTTCTCGCAGTATTGCGGGTATCCGTCGAAGCGGCTAGATTCGAAATTGCGTAAGGAGATAGCCGATTCATTAACGCGTATCAGGGCGAAAACGATCACTTTCACCTCGCCTGGCACCAAGAAATTCATGGTGACAGGCTTGCTGCTGAAAGCGGAGTTCGACATCGTTGACGACCTGGTTGTGCTGGAAGCTGATGAGCGCCTTTGGGAGCTCTACAGCAATGACCACTTGAGTTTGTTGCGACGCAAGCCGTTACTGGCTTTGCCAAGAAACGAGACAGCCCAAGCGCTGTATACGTATTTTGAAGCATTGCCTCGACAACCTGCGCCGATCCAGATGTCCCGGCTACGCGAGCGGTTGATGATGAACGGTAGGGTCGCTGACCAAAACCGAAAAATCGCCGATGCGCTCAACGAACTGAACAGTATTGGCTATTTGCAATACGAAGTGATGAAGGCGGGTCGCGAATCGGTTGTGCATATTCATAACCGTAATCCGACATTGGATTAAGAGAGTCAAATCGGAGACCCGTCGAAAGGCGGGTTTTTTATTTGGGTAAACAAAACGAATGTAGAAGTGAGTTTGAACGGGTGATCGGGTATGCGAAATTGGCAAGAACGGTGAGCTGTAGCGGGAAGATGCTTTCAACAAGGTGAGGCATAGCGGGTAACGGGATAGAAAAGTGAGCTGTAGCGGGTAAAGCTTGGCTGTTAAATGTACAAAAAGCCTTTTTCAGTGAGAAAAATGGTCATATCAGGCCTTTTCCGAAAGGGGAATGGGTCATATTCCGACCCCAACCCATTCAAACTCACCTTTTGCCAGTGGCTTTGATAAATAAGCATATATCTCCCGTTCAAACTCACTTAAAGGCAGTATATATTTCCCGTTCAAACTCACTTTGGTGAAATGGGATGTCTTGTGTCGGTCGTAAAATAACAATGTGATTACCCGTTCAAACTCACTTTTCAAAGTAGTGAGATGAATATTTCGTCACAGGCCAGGCCGCAGTTACTATGGTGTTAGGAGGATTTATGAGTCAATTTGGTGAGCAGCTGAAGCTGTACTCTGATCGGCAGCACGATGAGAAAAAGCGAACAGCTTTGGATGTTCAATATGTAAAGTCAGAGGGAAAAGATTCTTTTTTAACGCTGAATATCACGTTGGCACCCATGATGCTGGAAGGGCGTGATGTGCAGTGGGAGCAGAAAATTACGATACAACTGTCCCGGTATGAATTGACCACATTTTGCGGCACTTTATTCGGGCTTGAAAAAGAAATGCGTGCTAAGTTCCACGGCACGAACAAAAATAAAGGCTTTGTGGTTAATAACAATGGGTCTGTGGGTTGCGGCATGACAATTTCTGAAGCCGGGAACACCATGACATTCATGTTAGACCATGCTCGGCGAATAGAGCTGGGGGCTTTTGTTCTGCGTCGGCAGGCTGAAGCCTGGAAAATGTCCGCCAGTGATGTGCTGGCAATATTGCGACAGTCGGCCAGTATCAAAAAGCAGTGAGTTTGCTGAGGGGCAATTTCATTGTTTGTGCTCCGTGGGGGAGCGATATAAGGGGTAAGTGTTGAAAAAGCCATTTCTGCTTCTGGCTGGGATGCTCATGTTGACATCAGAGCTCCATGCGTCAGTCGATACGTCCGATCAGCAACAGGACTCCCGCGTTAATCAGATCGGCGCAAGCCCTGTGGAAACGCGGCCGTATTCTGAAATCAAACATCATGTCCATGATGGACCCGTCGAATTATTCCTGGTTGAGGAAGTAACTTCCGTTGACCAGTCGCTGCACACCGTCGTTATTTACGACGGAAGCCGATACGAACTGAAAGGGCAGGTGGATTGGCTCAGACCAGGAAAAGGCAAGATGCCTCCTGGTGGCTGGGCGTTCACTGTCTTCGCCTCTACAAAGGAAACCTACGCTTGCTCGCCGGAGGTGGTGCAATCTGGCACTGGTTCCTGCCTGTTATTTGTGCCTCAAAACGAAGAAACGCCATTGTAGTAATCGGGCCTGATGCGCGGATTTTACAGGCGATGATCAGGCTGGCGTTTCCACGGGCTGACAGGGGGGAAACCCCAAAGCCCAATCAGTGAAGGTGATCGGTAAACCAGGTAATTTAAGCGTACTTGGGGTAACCGGCACAGCGACCGCCACCCGTAAGGGTTTTACAAACGAGGTATCGATATGAAAACGGCAATGAAGTTTGGCCTGGCTGCACTGGTATTGATGGTGGGCGCACCGGCTATCGCCAGTGATTCAGAAAAGGTTAATTTCCATGTTCCACGCTCGGTGGCTGAGCAAGATCCGACCGGGGTGAAGAAGTTGCGGATGAACTACGCGCAATTCTATGTCAATTACCTGGGTGATGGGGAACAGCAGGAACTGAAACAACCGGTCTATTTCGAAGGTGCATATCGGTATTCACTGATCCGCGCCTTTGACGGCAATAACACGGTCATTCACCTGGCTGGAAGCAAACACGTTCTGTCTGGTTTGTCGGGAAAATTCACACCAATGCAAGCGGGAAAAAAACTGGTGGCATTACGAGACAGCGAAGACACCGTGCTGGTTTGTCAGGAGCAGGTTTTGCGCCTGAAATTCTCCAAATGCTGGCAGGTTGTTCACAGCGACCTGCCGCTGGCCGTGATCCCAGAAGAAACCGAGTGAATGCATCGTAAAGTGTTCACTTTCGATCGCGCTACGTAAAATCTGAAGGAGTTTGCGCATGATTATGGCGGAAACGTTAGAGTTACCGAGCCTAGTTGCGCTGGGTATTCTTGTTAGTTGTTTCTTTGTTTTTGTTTACTGTCACTTCATGAGCCAGAAGGATTTCTTGATGCTTCCGGCGTGTATTGGTTTTGTATTAAGTCTGACGGTGTTTGTGACTTTACGCATGCTGCCAACTGTTAACACCGATGACACAAAGCAGGCAAAACATTATGCGACAGAATGTGTGTTGTTGGAAATGGGCATACCGACTCAGTTCGGCAGAATGAACAAACTGAAATGTCACGAGGTCATCGAGCATGTTGGAACGGATTCTTACCGGTGGCATATTGCCCTGTACGAAAAACTAAAGTAGAAAGGAAAGGTATAAAAAGCTGCAATCGGCGATCGGTATGATATGCTGATGGTAACTGGAGTTGCGAGCGTGTCTGAGGGGACGCGCCGCGCGAGGGGTTCCCCCAGAGCGGGGTCAATACCAGGTAAGATGCAGTTGTCAGCCCCTGCAAAGGGGCTTTTCCTAATTAGGCGTTTTCGTAGAGATCCCAGCGGTTACCATAGATATCCTCAAAGACAACGACCTTCCCGTACTCTTCCTCTCGGGGCTCTTGGGTGAATTTCACACCTTTTTCTTTCATACGGTTATAGTCACGCCAAAAGTCATCGGTCTGCAAAAACATAAATACGCGACCACCAGCTTGATCTCCCACAAATGCACTTTGACGTTCGTTAGATGCGCGCGCAAGCAAAATGTTGCAATCACTACCGACTTCAGGTGTGACAACAACCCAACGCTTACCAGGCTGAGGCGTGTCTTCTACGAGAGTGAATCCGAGTTTGTCAGTGTAATATTCAATGGCTTTGTCATAGTCATCAACGACTAAAGCCACATAGCCGAGACATCTTTTGTGTGAACGCATTTTATCCCCAGATCTAGTTTTACGTAATCAAAAAACTCATAAAAAAGAAAGTCATTTGTATCATGAAAAATGATAGTAACTAAAGGTTATTACGATAAAAACATTTATTAATACATTGTTAACAAACATCAACTGTCGTAACACATCTATTGGTGATGAGACCATGATGAGATGATAAACATGGAAGGTACACGCGTTATCCGTGTACGAGGCATTGCCTGCTAAAAGCGCTTGGGCTTGCCATGTTCTCTTAATATCTCGTGATATTACAGAAGGTTGTCTATGAAACCCCATCCTGAACATCATCCCATTACTGAAAAATTAAAAAATCATTTTTCAAAGTTGAATAAATACTTGAAAGATGAAGCTGAATTTTTTGATGAGTCAGTAAAATTTCTAAAGTTAATTCGGAATGAATCAATTCTAGTTAAGCTTATTCAGGAAGTATTGGCTGATGAAGAATATTTAAAAGAAATAGCCTCTAATTCATACAGGCATGTAAACCATTTTTCGAAAATTGTTTTTATAAATGATACCAACCAAGAAAATTGTAGGCTCACCATGCATATCTGGAAGCCACCATATATTGAAAGCGAGTTAAGTCAAGAATTGATACATGACCACCGATTTAGCTTTGCATCTTACGTGGCTTGTGGGAAACAAGTGCATGAAATATTTGAGGAAGATGAAAGACCTTCTCTGACGAAGGTCAAGTTCCAAAAATACAAATATTTGCCCTCTCAGTCCGGTAATATTCATGATTGCTTTTTTGATAAAGATGTCTATTTGAAAGAAGTGGGCGTGCGAACTGTCGAAAGCGGAAGTGTTTACACCCTAGAAAATCAGGTAATACATAGAATAGTTTTTCCCGAGGGAGATGAGCCAATTATTTCATTCTTGGTTAGGGGGCCGAGAAAAAGGAACTTCACCTATACGTATAACACATTTTATCCCCGAAGCGGGACGGTTTCTAATGTGCCAATGTATACAGCGGCAGAGCTTAGGGAATTGTTGAAATATGTTTTGTTAAATGTAGAGGTGAAAAAATGAATCTAAGTGTGGACGTCAATGGATCTATACACGAAAAACATGGCGGTTATGATATTTTCAGACAGCTTGCTGTAAAAATAAAAGCTGATGAAATTGACGATGCCTCCTATTTTAATTGGCTTGATAGAATCCCTGAAGAGCTTGCCGAAAAATTCCCTTCAATTGAATTCAAAGAAAAGAACGGTGTAAGAGAGTTTCCACCTTTGAATACAGCCGTGTACTACGATACCGATTCATTAGACATATTGCCAACTGGAGCATTACTTAGAACGTCATGCAGCAAGCTGACCCATGCATTTTGTGCATTCAAAATGCCTGAGGATTCAACAGGAAATCGCTTGGACCGACGCCATGTTTTTGAAGGAAGAAATAAGGGGATAATTCAGTCTAGCCCTTATGGTGACGAAGCCATTGCTATCGTCAAAAATTTAATCACTAGAAAGGATATTGAACAGCCTGGAACATTTTTGAAGTCTGTGACAGGCGTTAATCCAGAGGACCTAGCTCCGGTAATGATACTACGCGGTTACCGCTCCACGTTTTATGTATTAATTGATGGTTTGGATGCTTTGAGATGTTCAATGGATCGCTCATTTGTTTTTGATGCGAGAAATGGGGCTAGGCCTGAGACAACGGAAGGTTGGAAGGGGTTTCGAGAAATTGAGATATCCTTGTATCCCAAAATATCTGATTCACTGAAGGGTGACCCACGAGTAATAGAAGTGGTGACGGCTTTAAGGGATTCATTGGTTAGTAAATTTGGTGCGGAGGTTATTCACGACATTAAATATCAGCGTGGAATGAAGCTTATTTTGTGTTGTTAATGTCGAAACCACAAAACAAAACATTACGTTAGCAAAGGAGGGGAAATGTGTGATGTCGGTTTGATGATGATAAAGCCAGAGGTCCCATTGGATTCAAGGCGACAGCTTTTCCCCTTGATTAAATACTATTTAAGTAAGTTCAATATGCACGTATTGGATAATGTATTGGTTGAAGGTGATATTTCCAAATCTATTGTTTTTGATGTGGTGTATCAAGAATTATTAAAAAATGCGACCAGTAAGCTTGAGAGGGGGTTAATAGGAAGTTATGACTTTCTAAAATTACACAGTGAATATACGGAAAGAGACCTATATGACCTATGGGTATCGCCAAATAACATTCCAAATTATTTGGTTAGGGACTGCTACTATCTGGAATTATGTGGTCTTAAAATTTTAAGCCCGTTTTTCCCTCACCAGCGATCAATGTTCATTAGTTCAACTAATCCAGCTCATATTTTTATAGTTAGGAAAAGCATCGAGTATTCTTGGCAAATATTAAAAGAACGCTTTCAGGGGAGCCCTAAACAGGATGGGAGTTTTAATGTAGGAATAAGATCATACATGAGTGAATACGGCTGGTACACGCCGACTCTTAATGGGCTTCATCTATCTGCCTCAAATGAAGAAGCTGCCAGAGAAGTTGCTGAAATGGTGAGGCTGCTAGCAAAACTAAATGGGAAAAAATATGTTTAACGACCTCATTTTGATTAGGCACGGGCAATCAGAATGGCAAGCTAATCTGACTAAATCGAAAGATAGCAGGCTAACATTGAAAGGGCGCGAACAAGCTAAACAGCTTGGCTTAAACCTGGAAAGGACGTTTGATATTGAAAATTATTTCATCATAACAAGCCCATTAGTCAGGGCGATTGAGACGGCCAAAATTGCAGTTTCTCCAAAACATCACTCATCCATTAATGTGGTCGAAGGGGTCCGCTTGGAAAACGGAAATTATCCCACGCTAAGACTATATTTTGTACAGCAGTGGAGAAGGATGAGAGACCAGCAGTTCATTAACAGGGACTCCTTTTTGCTTAAGCGGCTCAATGGTTCTTTCTATATAAACCGTATTCCAGAGTGTTATCGCCGCCGTATGTAGTGTCAGCGCCGGTGGCGTGGTAACGCTGATCCTCCCACCCCCAGATCCCTGATTTCATTCAGCCGGTGCATGAAGGATGCTCGCCCAAGGGCCTCACCCTTATTCAGCCCCGCCTGTATGCATCGGCCTAAGCCTTTATCGCAAAATCAGTCCAGCATAAACAGCGTCCGATCTCTGCAGAAAATCGCCCTCTGCGCTACGAGTTTGAACGCATTTACTCTGTTTATAGGTAACATTCGCTCCACGATATAATGATATCGGCAACGTATTCAGCATCCTGAGCATGAGTCAGAAGGTGATCCGCCTTACCCAACGAAATGAAACTCTTGGGATGCTTTGCTGCTTTGAATATTTTTTCGGCCTGCTCAATTAACACAGTATCATCTTCAGTCGCATGAAAAATAAGCAGAGGCTTGTTCATGGCGAACACCTTATGAGCGATTTTGTGTTCCTGAATATTGTCCAGCATCTGTTTCTTTAAGGTAAATACCCGCCCGGCCAGCTCAACGGGATAGGCTCCATGCTGGTTAATGTTTTCAACATCATCCTTAAAAAGACGTTTTACGTGTGTCAGTTCTCCGGGTGATCCTATGGTGACAACGGCCTTTGCCTCAGGAACTTCGCCGGCAATAGACAGAATGGCCGATCCCCCCAGGCTATGGCCGATGAGCAAAGAAGGCGCTTCGTACTGTCGGCGGAGATAATCTACCGCGCAAAGCAGGTCCGAAATATTGGATGAGAAGTTGGTGTTGGAAAAATCCCCTTCGCTGTTTCCCAGACCAGTAAAATCAAACCGGAGAACGGCGATAGCATTCTCTGTCAGTTTCCGCGCAATACGCGCCGCGCCTTTGAGGTCTTTGCCACACGTAAAACAATGAGCTAACAGCGCAAACGCTTTAGGATTTTCAGGAAGTTCAAGCAATCCGGCCAGTTCTTCACCAGCCGCATTTTTGAACGTAAATTTTAGTTTTTTCATAGGATATTCCAGGTCTTAAACTGATTTCATATGTTTGATCGCAGGGAAAAATAATCTTCTGCTCTGCATCTGGCATTACGCGTTTTCCTTCCTCTACTGGGGATGTGAAACAGAATTCATTCCGAATGCCTGTCCTCACCTTCCAGTTTGAAAGCTGATTATTGCTTCCTGTTCGGTGATCACTTACGCTATGCTACCAACTAGATGGTAGTTTACAAGAATTTTATGAGGTCTCACTGAATGACCAATTGCGCGCTCATTCTTAAAATATCCCTGGCAATGCTGGCGTTTGCTGCAAACTCTATTCTGTGCCGTCTGGCCCTGCAGGGAGGCCACATTGATCCCCTTTCATTCAGCTGCCTCAGGCTGGCCAGTGGTGCACTCGTCCTGTCACCTTTCTTGTTTTATCACGCAAAAACTACATTATCGCTGTGGCGTCCGCTGAGCGGATTTTACCTCATGGTGTACGCAGTGCTCTTCTCTGTCGCCTATATCCATCTCGATACCGGGGCAGGTGCGCTGTTACTTTTTGGTGCCGTACAGTTTGCGATGGTGATCCACGGATTATTTAAAGGGGAATCACTCTCCGTTATGCGGGCTTGCGGTTTAGTTATTGCTCTGGCAGGAATTGCTGCCCTGCTGTTACCCGGGGCGAAGGCACCGCCGCTTTACAGTGCACTTATGATGATCGCTGCCGGATTAGCCTGGGCCGCCTATTCCGTCAGGGGGAGGGCGGGCCAGGCGGCCGGGGCTTCAACGGCGGCAAATTTTGTACTCGCCACGCCGATGGCTCTCGCTCTTTCGTTGCTGTTTATGAAGCAGGGTCACTATGATGCTGCGGGCATTACTTTGTCATTGCTGTCCGGTGCCGCCGCCTCAGCCGGTGCATATGTATTGTGGTATACCCTTTTACCCTCTCTCGGCTCTATCACCGCCAGTACCCTTCAGCTCAGCGTTCCCTGTCTGGCAATGCTAGGGGGTGTGGTATTCCTGGATGAATCACTGACGGTCAGAACGATAGGTGCTGACTGGCATTGTGATGGTGACACGCGAGAAATCCCCCCGTCAGTCGATGACAAAGGCGAGAGAACCTTAATAACGCAATTAATTCATGCAGTTGTGATGATTCTCTTATGTTAATCACACGAGCCAGTTTTCCCGCTCCGGCATCAGACTGACAGTAATACTGAGGTCGACGTTTCTGACTACACGTAAGGCAGGTTTATGAAATGAAATATGATTTTGATGAGTACGTAAGCAGAGAGAAAACAGACAGTCTCACCGTGGACGGCTGGCGGGAATACCTGTTTTCGGGACAGTCCGAATTTGCAATGCGGTATCCGGCAGAAGGGCTAATCAACCTCTGGGTTGCTGACATGGCTTTTGCCACACCAGAGCCGATTCTTCAGGCCATCAGAGACCGTCTGGATAGAAAAATACTCGGCTACACTAAAATCTACGACGAAGAATACTATGAGATCTTTGGCAGCTGGTGTGAGCGACAATATGGTCACCGTTTCAAAACGGAAGACATTGTGCTGTCTCCGGGCATTATTCCCGCGCTGAACCGTCTCGTCCCGCTTCTGACCGACATGGATGACAGTATTCTTATTATGACGCCTTCATATGGCCCTTTTAAAAAGGCGGGTGAATACAGTCAGCGTCGCGTGGTGTACTCGGCGTTAAAAAAATCAGCAGGCGGCTGGGAACCTGACTGGGAAGACTTTGCACGCAAAGCCAGTCAGGCCGATTTACGTGTGAAAATTCTTTTCCTGTGTAATCCGCATAACCCGACCGGACGAGTCTGGCGGCCTGATGAACTTAAGCGGATTATTGAAATTTGCCTGGCCAATGACATCTGGGTGATATCTGACGAAATTCACTGCGACCTGTCCCGAAGCGGTATCGGTCATACACCGGCCGCCTCTCTTTTCCCTGATTCTACACGCATTATTACCTGCATGTCCTCGAGTAAAACATTCAATCTGGCCGGGAATTTGTTGGCAAATATTATTATTCCGGATCCCGGTGTCAGAAGCGAGTGGCGTCTCAGACACGACGAGTTCATCTCTCCACTGAGCCTGGCAGCAAACAAAGCGGCGTGGAGTGAATGTGATGACTGGCTTGTCCATCTGAGGGAATATATTGACGGCAATTTCCAGTACCTGCACGACTATCTCAAAAGCTATTTACCCGAAACAAGGTTCTCGATCCCCGAAGGGACGTATCTGGCCTGGATAGATATTAGCCGCTACCTGCCCGACACCGCAGGTGAGGATTTATCGCTGTATTTTGCTCGGGAGTCAGGGGTCCTTCTTGAAGGGGGCTTGCTGTTTGTCGACAATGGGGACGGATATATCCGGTTAAATCTGGCCTGCCCACGGAGTATGCTGACAGCAGGGATGAAAAGAATTTCACAGGTACTGCGGATACCGGCTCCTCATCGTGTATAACCCCTTTCTCTCTGGCTGTTTTGTCCTGTCAGGATGTCGTCAGAACCCGGCATAACACCCTGTGCCGGGAACACAAAAGGCACGGATGAACAGGTCGTGAATATTCTTAGTGAAGCCTGCTGATGACATGTCTGGCGACAAAAAAATGCCGCCCTTAAGGGGCGGCTTATGCCAGCGTCACGGGGTTATCGTCTGACCGCCATGATGCCCGCATCGACATCCCAGATAGCGCCCGTCACCCATGAGGTTTTGTCAGACAACAGGAAGAGAATAGTGTTTGCCACATCTTCGGCAGTTCCGACGCGTCCCAGCGGGTGGAAATCGTTCAGCGACTTCATAGCATCTGCGATATCCGCTTTGTCCATGAAGCCTTCGTATATCGGCGTATGAACAATCCCGGGAGACACCGCGTTGACACGAATACCCGCGCTGGCCAGCTCAATCGCCAGATTACGCGTCAGGGCATGCAGACCCGCTTTTGCCATTGAATAGGCCGAGGCCGGCGAGTCACCCAGTGCAGCCTGAGCACCAATTGAACCGACGTTGACGATAGACCCTTCGAGCTTCGCGGCGAGCATGTTCTTCACGACATCCTGTGTAATAAAGAACGTGGCTCGGTTCAGCGAAAGATACATGTCATAATCGGCAAAGCTGTGCTCGGTAAATCCTTTGGGCATGAAGATACCGGCGGCATTCACCATCAGGCTGATATCGCGATGGTGAGCATTAATTTCCTGACGGATAGTTTCCATACCTTCTTCGGTCATCAGGTTCGCCGCGATGACCGCAACCGGTCCCAGAGGGCTCAGTTCTTTTTGCACCGCTTCGGCTTTGTCTTTTTTATTCCCGGTCAGCACGACACTGCCGCCCGCTTCCAGTACCATGCGTGCCACGGCCAGGCCCATGCCGCTGGTACCGCCGACGACGAGCAGTTTTTTACCTTTGAAAAAAGTGTTCATTTTCTGACTCCATTACTGGTGGGTAAGACGTTGCCGGCAGCGTGAAACTGCCGGCGGTTGACGGATTAAATACTGCAGCCATCCGTTCCGCAGGTCTGACCCGCAGTGGCTGAAAATTCGGTTTGCTGTTCATCCCAGACCTGACGCAGGGCATTCAAAAAGTTATCTGCTGCCTGAGCCCCGCTGATGGCATATTTTTCGTTCATCACAAAAACCGGAACGCCGCTGAGGCCAATAGACTGTGCGTGGGCTTCATCGTCGGAAACGGTGGCGCGAAAATCGTCATTTTCCAGGGCGGCTTCAGCGTCAGCTTTCGGCATACCGGCTTCTATGGCCATGGCAACGAGCTGCTGACGGTCAAAGAGAGAGCGACCTTCGGTGATACTGCCATGATAAAAACGTTCTTCCACCGCGTCCGCAATTCCGGCCTTACGCGCGGCAACCAGCAGGGTGTGTGCATCTTCTGTATCACCAAACATCATGCCGTCGAAGTTGTAGATCAGACCTTCAGATTTACCGGCGGTGCCCACCTGATTCATCATCAGCTCCGCTGAATGCTGACTGCCCAGCTTTTTAACGATGGCATCCTTAAAAGGCATCGCGGGAGTACCACCGGCCAGACGGTAGCTGTGATGGCGGATCACCACCTGGTCGCGAAATTCAAAGCGATTCAGACCCTGTTCAAATCTTTTTTTAGCAATCCAGCACCACGGGCAGACCAAATCTGACCAGATATCGATGGTAAGGGTGGGTTTCAGCGTTTGCATAATGATTCCTCAAAGACGTTGGGCGGTCGGATCTCACTTATCAGAGAACCGCGACCGTATGGGATTTATTGCGCCTGCCAGACCGGGTAATCGGTATAGCCTTTTTCCGGGGAACCACTGACGCCGTAGTAGGTGGCGCGGTTACTTTCTGCCAGTGGCCAGCCGTTTTGCATTCTTTCAACCAGATCCGGGTTAGCGATGTAGGGCACACCAAATGCCACCAGATCCAGCTCATCATCTTCCAGAGCCTGCTCTGCGATATCACGGGTAAAACCGCCGGCAGCGATGATGGTGCCTTTAAACGTGTTGCGAAAACGGCGGCGGAAGCCTTCCGGAAGTGGCGCTTTGGTGTACACCGGCTGATAGTAAAGGTGTACGTAGGCCAGTTCCCGCTGACCGAGCGCGTCGGTGATGGCTGACCAGGTTTGCTCTTCACCTTCATACGGCGCGAGGTCATAAATGCGGCCGAACGGTGACAGGCGCACGGCAACGTGGCTGTTACCCACGGCTTCCGCCACGGCGTCAATGGTCTCCAGCAGGAAACGCTGACGATTTTCCACCGAGCCGCCGTATTCGTCGGTGCGGGTGTTCAGTTCGCTACTGAGGAACTGGTCAAAGATGAATCCGTTTGCCGCCATGATTTCCACGCCGTCAAAGCCGGCTTCCATCGCCAGGCGTGCGGAGTGCACGAAGTCTGCAGTGATGCGTTTAACTTCATGCGTTTCCAGCGCGCGTGGCTGGCTTGGTACAACCGGGCCAGGTTCTCCGGATTCGGTCAGCGCAAAAACGGTGGTATTGACCGCCTGAACGGTGCCCGCTGAAACCGGCGCTATGTGGCCTGGCTGAAGAGAGACGTGAGACATACGGCCGACGTGCCAGAGCTGCGCGAAAATACGGCCACCTTTGGCGTGAACCGCTTGTGTCACCTTACGCCAGCCCTGGACGTGTTCGTCGTTGTAGATACCAGGGGTATAAAGGTAACCCCGGCCTTCTTCTGAAACCGGCATCCCTTCGGTGATGAGCAGGCCAGCAGAAGCACGCTGTGCATAGTACAAAGCCACGACCTCATCCGGCACGTCATTCATGGTGCGGGTGCGGGTCATCGGTGCCATGACTACACGGTTTTTTAACGCCAGGCCAGACAGATTGTAGGGGGTGAAAAGCTTACTCATCGTATACCTCACAAAAAACAAAAAGGAGTATCCCGGCAGGGATTTGCACAGCCCGGCAGTATCATCGACTGGACGTCGCGCACTGGAGTTGCATAAACATCTGATGGGTGGCAATATACCAACCATCTAGTAGGTAGGTCAATGGGTGTGTCGTATTTTTTTGTCATAACGCAGCCATTTCTGAATTGTCACTCATTTTGCGAGGTCATCACCATGCGTACATTAACAGCTTATAACGAAGATAATTTCCGCCAGATAGAGCAGTACAAAGGAATATCGGTGGTACGTTTCTCTGCACCCTGGTGTCCGCCCTGTCAGGCCAGCGAAGAAATGTTCAGTCAGTTTGCAGACCGGCTCGATAGAGATATTCAGGTGGGGAAAGTCAATGTAGATCAGGCGCCGGTGCTGACAACCAAATACGAGATCTGGGGGCTGCCGTCTGTGCTGATATTTCATGAAGGGCAATTAGTTAAACGCATACCGGGTGTGAAACCTGCATCGGTATATGCTCAGGCTATTGCGGACATAAAAAAAGGGCAGTAATGCCCTTTTAACGTGGAATTTATTAATGCTTAACCGCGTGCCTGACCGACGGCATCCAGAGTGCGGGCTGAATAAATGACCGCCGCGCCAGCGTTGAGGTTAATCGCCACGCCCAGCGCTTCAGCAATTTCAGCGTCGGTTGCACCGGCTTTCACAGCTGCGTCGGCGTGAAAAGCAATACAGCCGTCGCAGCGGGTTGTGACTGCGCACGCCAGGGCAATGAGTTCACGCACTTTTGCGCCCAAAAGGTCAGTTTTGTTACCTGCGTTGCCCAGGGCAACCACGCCTTTCATGGTCTCGGGGGTCAGTTTGCCCAACTCGCCTAAACGTTGCATTAACTCTGAGCGATAGTTGTTCCAGTCCAGCATAGTGTCATTCTCCTGAATGAGGGGTATTAAGAAGCAGTTTTATATACTTAAGGCTGTTGGCGAAGACTTCGGGCCTGGCCGTTGCATGCGCCACTACGCTTGAGCCTTCACAGACATTAATGATCATCAAAGCAATATCTGATGGTTCGGCATGGGATGAAAACTCACCTGACTCCATGCCCGCCCTGACGACTTTTGTGAGCCACTCGATTTGCATATCGAAATAAAGTGATGTCTGTACAGTAATTGCCTGAGGCAGATTGGCGGTCTCTGCTGACAACGCACAACACAGTGGCAGTAGCGAAGCTTTATGGCTTTGCGCGAAGATATCGATGTAAGCCGCAATTCTTCTCTCCGCGCTTTTCTCAGTCGCCTCTATCTGCTCAAATACGCGTTGTGTATCAGAGAACGCCTGTATTACCACCTGCTCACCCAGAATATCTTTGGTCGGGAAATGGTGATGAATACTGGCCTTGGTGATACCCACTATTTTTGATAAATCAGCATAGCTGAATGCTGAATACCCTTTTTCGCGCATCAGGTGTTCTGCTTCGCTGAGCAGCCGTTCCCGTGTCATGGTTGTCATAATTACTCCATATAATCTACTAGTTGATAGATTATATTGTTGCTATTTTTCCGTAGCAAGTTGTATCACTGACTCAGTATCGTGCAGAACTGAACGTCACTGCCATCCTGCATTCTGAATGGCAGCATTACATCTCTGACATCACGCCAGGCGTGTAATCATTTCAACCGGATTAGCCAGAGTATCGTGGATTGGCGAATTCTTTTGCATTTCGCTGACCAGCGCTTCTAACTCCTCGCGACTAGCGGTCTTGCTCGTAAGGTGAACATCGACGCGAATAGATTTCGCACCTTTACGCACGTTGCTGTCCAGCCCAAGGAAGCCGTTGAGGTTGATATCGAAATTAAGATCCAGCTCGATACCGTCCAGGTCGATCCCTTTTTCAGCAGCCATCATGGTAAGGGTGGCGGTATAACAGCCAGCCAGCGCCTGCATGATGTATTCAGTCGGGCTCATGCCGGTATCGGTGCCGAGTAAACCTGCGGGTTCATCACCGATATTAGAAAATTTCCCCACACGGCTGGTATCGATAACGCCGTTCTGGATTGTGGCGCCGGTCTCTGTGCGAACGGTTAATCCGCCGCTGGAACGGGCTTTCATCTGGAAAGTCAGGTTACCCAGGCCAGGCTGGCTGCGAACTGCTTCACGGGTATTGTGGATCGCAGCTGCGTCTGCAGAAGGTTTAACGGTAGTAGACATAATGGCTCCTGTAATTTCTTGATAAAAGGTATAGCTGGTGTAATCATTATCAACCATCTAGTTGGTAGATTAATATCGCGAACCTCTTCTGTCTACTCTTTTATAAAAAATAGGGGGAAAAGAACCCAGCAGGCTGTTTTATTTCATAATAACCATTTGATTTTTTTATAATCTTCCCAGCCGCTCACTCTTGCAGCAATCCAGCCTTTACCCGAAGGATAGTCTGGCGGGTGGTATTAAATTCCCGGGCAATAGCACTGATACTGATGCCAGCATTTAGGCGCTCTGTCACTGTTTGCTTTTGTTCCTCGCTCAGGATGGGGGGGCGACCGAAGCGTTTTCCAGCCGCTTTTGCCCTCGCAATACCTGAATACGTTCGCTCAAGCAGCAAATCCCGCTCAAACTCCGCTACAGCAGAAATTACCTGCATAGTCATTTTTCCGGCCGGACTGGTCAAGTCAACGCCTCCGAGTGCGAGACAATGAACGCGAATATCTAAAGCCGCCAGTTGCTCTACTGTTTTTCGGATATCCATCGCATTACGACCCAGACGGTCAAGTTTGGTGACAATCAGTACATCCCCATTTTCCATGCGATCTAGCAACCGGATAAATCCGGGGCGTTCGCTGGCAGCAACCGAGCCACTGATATGCTCCTCAATAAGTCGTTGGGATCTGATGGCAAAACCCGCCGCTTCAATTTCACGACGCTGGTTTTCTGTGGTCTGTTCCAGAGTTGAGACCCTGCAGTAGGCAAAAACACGTGACATGGGAAACTTTCCGTACGAAATGGATGTCCGAATTATAACGTGTGTCCGAAATTAATTTCACTAAGTTTCGGACATGTGCTGTAAGTGGTGTACGAAACCGACCAGTTTCGGTCAGTGTGAAGTGATAACTCAAATCAACTATATGCAGAGGAAGCATTTATGCCACGGAGACAAATACTCAGTAGTGAAGAAAAAGAACGCTTGTTGATTGTGCCGGATGATGACGTATTTCTGACGCGCATGTGCTTTCTGAGTGAACATGACCTCGCGCTCATTAATAAACACCGCAGGCCAACTAACCGTCTGGGCTTTGCAGTTTTACTCTGTTATTTGCGAGGACCAGGGTTTCCTCCGGACAAAAGTATTTCACCTCACGACGGTGTTGTCTCCCGCCTGGCCGCTCATTTGAAACTTCAGCCTGATTTGTGGGCTGAGTACGCCTCAAGAGAGGTCACCCGCTGGGAGCATCTGGCTGAACTCTACCGCTACCTGGAATTATCCCCCTTTAGCCGGGCGCAACAAAAAACCTGTATTCGCCACCTTTATCCCCACGCCATGCGGACAGACAGAGGTTTTTTACTCGCGGAGGAAATGCTCTCCTGGCTCCACAATAATAAGGTTATTTTCCCCTCTGTTGAGGTGATCGAACGAACCCTGGCTGAAGCAACAACGCTTGCCGACAGGGCGGTTTTTTCTGCGCTGACCGCTCAGCTTGAACCGGGACAAAAAACGGCACTGGACCGTCTGCTGGTATCTGAGGGGGAACAACCTTCACGACTGGCCTGGCTGCTTCAGCCTCCGGGGAAAATAAACGGCAAAAATGTCCTGCAACATATCGATCGGTTAAATGCGATAGAGTCGCTGGCACTGCCTGACGGTATTGCGCTTTCCGTTCATCAGAACCGGCTCCTGAAACTCGCACGCGAAGGCAGGAAAATGAGTAGCCGGGATCTGGCAAAATTTACGGATGTTCGCCGTTATGCCTCGCTGGTTTGTGTCATATCAGAAGCCAGGGCCACCCTGACTGACGAAGTTATTGATCTGCACGAGCGTATTCTGGGCAGTCTGTTCAGCAGGGCAAAACGCACGCAGGCCGAACGACTCCAGCAAACGGGAAAGCTGATTCAGAGTAAGCTGAAGCAATATGCTACCGTCGGGCAGGCATTACTTAACGCCAGAGAATCTGGCGAAGATCCCTGGGCTGCAATAGAAGACGTCCTTCCCTGGCAGGAATTCATCAATAGCGTGGAAGAGACGCGGTTCCTGTCACGTAAGGACAACTTCGACCCATTGCATCTGATCACAGAAAAATACAGCACGCTGCGTAAATACGTCCCCCGGATGCTGTCCGCGTTGCAGTTCAGGGCAGCCCCCGCCGCAATGAAGCTTAGTGATGCGCTGGATACCGTCAGAGAGATGTATCGAAAGCAACTCCGAAAAGTACCGTCTTCCGCGCCAACCGGGTTCATCCCGGAAAGCTGGAGAAAGGTTGTGATCACGTCCAACGGCATTGACCGAAAATATTACGAATTTTGCGTGCTGAATGAGCTGAAGGGAGCTTTACGTTCAGGTGACATCTGGGTGAAAGGATCTCGTCGCTACAGGAATTTCGATGATTATTTGATCCCGTCTGGCGATTTTGAAAAATCACTCCGGGATAACCAGTTACCTCTCGCTATTCCAACCGATTGCCATGAATACATCGAGAACCGTATGACGCTTCTGGCATCGCGCCTGGAGGAAGTGAATGCAATGGCGCTGGCCGGTGATTTGCCCGATGTTGATATCTCGGATAAAGGCGTCAAAATTACCCCGCTAGATAACAGTGTCCCTTCAGCAGCATCCCCCTTTGGTGATCTGGTTTATGGCATGCTGCCTCACCCTAAAATTACTGAAATACTGGATGAAGTGGATGGCTGGACGGGTTTTACCCGCCATTTCACCCACCTCAAAAATAATCACGTCAGACCTAAAGACAGAAAGTTGTTACTGACCACCATCCTGGCCGATGGCATCAACCTTGGGCTGACAAAAATGGCCGAATCCTGCCCGGGAACGACAAAATCGTCACTTGAGGGCATTCAGGCCTGGTACATCAGAAATGAAACTTATTCAGCCGCACTGGCCGAGTTGGTCAATGCCCAGAAAAAACGACCTCTGGCGGCATTCTGGGGCGATGGAACAACGTCATCGTCTGACGGACAGAACTTTCGGGTAGGGAATCATGGGCGTTATGCGGGTCAGGTCAATCTGAAATACGGTCAGGAGCCAGGCGTGCAGATTTATACGCATATTTCGGACCAATACAGCCCGTTTTACACCAAAGTCATCAGCCGCGTGCGGGACTCAACACATGTTCTTGATGGTCTGCTGTACCACGAAACCGATCTGGATATTACAGAGCATTACACCGATACCGCAGGCTTCACTGAGCATGTATTCGCGCTAATGCATCTGCTCGGATTCGCTTTTGCGCCAAGGATCAGGGACCTTCATGACAAACGGCTGTTTATTCATGGAAAAGCGGACTTGTATCCGGGGCTTCAGTCAATCATCTCCTCAACCAGCCTGAATCTTAAGGAAATTGAAACCCACTGGCGTGAGGTACTGCGTCTGGCAAGTTCTATAAAGCAGGGAACGGTAACAGCATCACTGATGATGAAAAAGCTGGCCAGCTATCCGAAACAGAATGGTCTGGCAAAGGCTCTGAGGGAGATTGGCCGCATCGAAAGGTCATTGTTTATGCTGGACTGGTTCCGGGATCCTTCCCTACGTCGACGAGTACAGGCAGGGTTGAATAAAGGTGAGGCCCGCAATGCCCTTGCGCGAGCAGTCTTTATGCACCGACTGGGGGAAATCAGAGACCGGGGACTGGAAAACCAGAGCTACCGGGCCAGTGGGCTGACATTGCTGACTGCGGCGATTTCACTGTGGAATACGATATATATAGAAAGAGCCATTGATGCTCTGAAGAGAAAAGGGATTCCGGTAAATGAACAGCTTATTGCTCATCTGTCCCCGTTGGGATGGGAGCACATAAATCTGAGTGGGGATTACGTCTGGCGAACAAATCTCAAGCTAGGACAGGGTAAATACCGCTCATTACGCTCAGTGGATAGTGGCCTGTACAAAAAACAAGCTTAGCGTAGGATATTTTCCGTTTTCCAAGCGGACCCCTCGAAGGATTTCAAGAGGCGTCATTCCATGTGAGGAGCCAGCTTAATTTTCCTAAAAGTTTTTACCCTTCGTCTGACTCCGTAGCCAGTACAGAGTATCTGGAGTTCAAAAAACATCTAAAAATCACGCTCTTGGATGTGTTATCGAAGCATAAAAAAGTAATGATCTTCACTCATGGGGGAGTAATCAAAACTATATTTCGTATTTATTGTGGAACAGATTCCGTTTGTTGTGTCATTGATAATTGTTCAATAACTCAATACCAAGATAGTGAAAGTGGCTGGTTGCTTAGTAAGGTTAATTCCAAATGTTAGCAATTCATGATTTAGTTATAGTATCTACGGTGCTTTTCTGCTCGGTATGTCAATCAATCATAGGTGTTGGGTTGATAATGATCGGATTGCCAACGCTTGTACTGTGTGGCTTTGCTTTTGAGTACGCACTTACAATTTGTTTGCCTGGCTCAATGCTGATAAATACATTTCAGGTAATCAATCAAAGGGAAAGCTATACCAGAAACGATGTAGATTCTTATATTGTAATGGCTGTTCTCTACATGGTTTCCCTTGTTGTATTAAATCATTACTTGGGGATAGGCTTCAGTAAGTTACTTGCTGGCTCAATCCTTTTAACAACAGGATTGGTTGGTTTTAATAAGAATATTAGAGAACGTTTTCTTGGTTTTGTGCGTGATAACTCAACGAAAGCAAGCTTAGGTATTGGGGTTATCCATGCGATCTCAAGTTTAGGTGGCTCTTTACTATCATTAACTGGATCTGCAAAATACCAAAAAGGTGGGGATGCAAGAAGATTTATAGCAGGTGGGTATTTGACACTGGAGATGATTCAACTTGGGTACTATATCATAAAGGGTGTTGATTTTAGCCATGTTGGTTTCTCAGTTCTCGCTGCGCCAATATATTACCTGTCCTATCGGTTCATTACACCATATGTCAGCGATGGATGGTTGCGAAACTTTATCTTTGGCGTGATTTCTTTGTATGGAATCCTTCTGCTAATCCAATCAACAAGGTAAAGCATTTAATGAACGACTTACTCGAAAGATATGTTGGGCATGAAGTTGGAGTTTCATTCTTCAACAGGAAAGTGGCTGGTTTTGTATTGGTCGGTTACTCTAATGGGATTCTAAGATTAAAAGATAGACAAGCGCAGCATTTTGTTCCCTACCATGCGATAGTTAGGGTTGTAGAGCAACAGTCCTTTCAGGAGGAGAAGGGGTTCTGGAAGCCTCGGAAATTCGCTCTACTAATTTACATATCACAAATTAGCTATGCAATAAGCACCTACTAAGAAGAAAAAAATCCACGAGCAAAATGCCGCACTAATCATGCGGCATTTTTATTCTATTTAAACTTCTCAATAATATACGTCAGTATCGTTTTCGAAAAATTAACAAACAACAATGCATCAGCTGAATCCAGTAATTTTCCACCGGGATGGGATAAAGTTGAGTGATTTCGAACGTTATTAAATTGTACGAAAAATTGAGAAAATGACCTCAGTAATTTGTAAGCATTATCATCATTAGTGAGATTGTTTTTTTGTTTGTAGTTTTCTAGTAAACACTTGAACAATTCATCAACCCTTGGATCCTTGCTATTACAATTTAAACCTTGCTCGTCACACATTTCTTTTAAGTGGCCGTGAAAAGCTGTATGAAACCGGTCAACGCAATTTTCAGGGGAACCTGCTTGGATTGCTTTTTCAGCTTCACGTAAAGCAGCAAAAACTTTTTGACTCGAACTTTGTAAGTTAGGGATTGGGATTTCTTCAACAGTTTCATCGTCATCATCAGATAAGAAACTTTCAACCCGGTCATACAGATTGGGGGCGCTTTTTCGGATTGTGTACTCTATATTGCCAGCTTCCCAAATGTAGGGAAGATTATCAGCACACAAAATCTCTCCCATAATAAAATTACAGTTTCCTTGGAGGCTATCATTTTTCCATGAGAAATCGTTTATAATACGCCCACTTTCCAATAAGTCTTCTCTATCACAGTTAACAAGAAGCTCTTCAACCTGACCGGGATTCATATCCATCATT
Organism: Providencia sp. PROV255; assembly: GCF_028478065.1. Lineage (NCBI taxonomy): Bacteria > Pseudomonadati > Pseudomonadota > Gammaproteobacteria > Enterobacterales > Morganellaceae > Providencia > Providencia sp. PROV255. Next base: position 37,279 of record NZ_JAMPMI010000024.1, read on the forward strand.
GCTTTGGCAAATTGAATCTCATCTTTTCTATCGAACTCTATTTCCTTTGGCATGTCCATTTCCTGATAATAAATTTTGTCATTAAAGCATACTCAAACTTATAAATAAATTTTTCATGCAAGATACATTCTAAACCAACATACAATAAGGGGTATAACCCTATGCCCCGGCGCTTCGCTTGGGGCAAACCCCAGTCCGAGCTCTATTCCCGCCGTCCCGCGATAATATGAAAGCCCGCCTGGGTTCCGCGCTATTATTTGAAATCCGCACGTTATTCCTGTTGAGCCACGACGAGAAAAGAAGAGATAAAGAGAGAGAAAAAGAGAAAAAATAAGAGGGAGGCAGGCACGGGGGATAAGCCATAAAAGAGGTAAAAAAGGTCTCCAGGGTGGCAGCGGTGCTTTAATGAAACCATATCGTATGTTGGTTTAGATTATGGGTATTTATACCCGCTGAGGTAATTCAATACGAAAGCATCGGAGAGATGTTACGGAATAATAGTCGCCTGCCTCAACAATAAAGCGCCTCGTTTTGTTTCCTTTTATTCGTGTCTCTCTCCATATTTGAGATATCATTACGTCCAAATGTGATAATTCATAATTAAAGAATGTCGATGAAATTGAATATAGATAAGTGCATTTCTTTTATGGGCAAATGTACGTGGTCGATCTTAGCCATCGCGGTAATGCTTCAGGTATTCAGTATTGCCTGGTTTGTGAAAAACCTTAATGCAGAGAATAGTCTTGACCGTGTCATCATAGCCGCTGTCATCCAGTTGTTGGCTATGTTCTTCTTTGGCATTTTCCGCTACGCTATCAAGGTTCACATATTAGATAAAGCCGGTGGGCCTGATGCCTATCTGGCTCAGAAAGTAGATTGGCCGTATGACTCCATTTACACTGAGATTGTCGATAACTGTGGCGTGAGAAAGGAGTTCGATGCCTGGTACGATAAGCAGGCCGGTAAAATCTCAATAGGGGAGTTTGATGATGCGCTCCGTTCGGTGATCAGTTCAACGTATTCACTCCCCCCTGAAACCCCGTTCAGTGATAGCCAGTTCCTGCGGATCGTAATCATCAAATATTCGGACGCAGTGTTAAAATGGCTCTGTGTGGGTTGCCTCCTGTTTGCGGTGTTGTCGATATTGCTTCTGTTCAATGCCAGCAACACCTTTAAAGAAGGATACCCCTTTATCGTTCTGCCTATTTCTTTGGCGGTTATGTTTCATTACCTGCGACGAGTCGTCACCGTTAAAAAGACAGCGCTCATACTTGAACGTCCTCTGACCTCTGGCGAGATTGATGGTTTAATGCGATTGGCCTCAGGCCTGAATTTGCACCCTGCATTCTGTGAACTGATGCGCAGCCCTTCACGGCCAGTTACCGTCAAAGATGCCCATGCCTGGTTGATGAATAGAGCGGAAAGATCTGAAACCTTTCTCGGTTAGTTACCCATTCAAACGAGTAAACAAAATAACCACAACTTGCCTTTGTGTGTGAAAATTGTATAAAGTATGTATGAATATACAGCCCCTACCTCGGTGGGGGGATTGGCAAGCTACCCTTTTTCGGGGATTAATTACGATGAACATCGCAGAAACCTTCCGTCAAATGGAAGACAATCTGGCGTTGCTCAAGCGCGTACTGGCGGAAAAATCCCCGCTATATGCTCGCGTTTGTGTTGTTCCGCCTGTCGCTGATGGCGATGAAAATCTACCTGTCGAGAGCATTGAACCTATATTGCTGTATGGTGCTCAAGCTATTGAGCATACTCAGAAATGCTTTTCTGATCTGTACATTAAAGACGGTTTGTCTCAAAAATCGACTCGCCGCACTGCCGGTTTGCTTTGGTATGATGATGAAACCCCTGCGTTCACTGCTGAAGTGATGGCGCTGGTGACGGCTATCAACGACGCCAAGCAGTCTATTCAAACACACATCATCAGCCACTTCAGTTCGCAAAATGCGCGCTTTACTGCATTGCACAATGCGTGCCCAGGCGTAATGACCTTACATCTGTATCGTCAAATTCGAGCCTGGCATAACGCCGACATTCAGTCTGTGCGCTTTTCCTGGCAGCGAAAGTCTTTGCTTCGCATCCCAGATAAAGCCAAGTTACTTGCCAGTATGCAGTCGGATATCGTGGATAATAGCGACGTTGCCCTGCCGGTGGGGAGCCTGGTGCAGCGTATTGCCAATACGCCAGAGGACAAATTACGCCTGCGTCGCCCAGCAAAAATACAACCCGTTGCGAACATCCAGTTCAGATCGGAAGAAGAAGGTGAACCGCCGACGATAAAAGGCGTCACAGCATTGATGCCGTATATCATCATTCAAAATCAGCGCCTTGAAATTAAGCCGCTACAAAATTATGCACCGCGTGACATCTTGCGCAGTAAAGACCGGCTGGCGACCGAGGTGATCGGAACCTTCCACGGTGAAACCATCGAAATGCTAATTGGGAGTTAATTCATACCGCATATGAATTACTACAAAATATACAACAAGGACTACGACGCCTGGCTCAGGCAAGATCAGTCAGGCTTTACCGATGAAGAGCATGCCGGTTTCTGGCCGGAGCCTGCTATCATCAACATTGAGCAGAGCAACAAACAGAGACCTGTTTTTTTTACACCATCCTCAATGACCTTGAAGCTCATTGAGCTCGGCATATACGACTTCTGCGGCCGTTGGCCGGAGCGACCATAGCAGTTCGAAAACCTTCTTTTTCCGTTTCTTCCTCACTGATTTCGTCAACTGAAAGCAACGTATTACCATGAGAAAACCATAGGTAATACGACCTACGGTTTCAGGCGAGAAAATGCATGAAATATTATGAGAGCACGCTGCGCTTGAGGATCCCCTCAAGTGATGTGTACGGAATACATCAGCATTTGGATTATTTCATTCAGGAACAGTGCAAGGCAAAATTCCCGTATTCGTTTTCCATTCAACCCGGCACTGGCAATGATACCCATGTCTTGTTGCGCACAGCACAAGCCGTTGGCGTGCCGGGTGAGGTGCAGAGAAGTGTGTATTTTTCAGAAGGGCAGGAAGTCACTATCACAGGGACGATCGCTGCGGTTCGACGCGAAGTTTTACATGGCCGCAAGCGTGAGGTCTGTCCCCCGTCTGGGGAATTGCCGGAATTCGTTAAATACCGCCTGGGTCGCGCTGGTTTAACTCCCCACCATGTCGGGGTAAACAAAATGGATAGTCTTGTCGTTAAAAAGGCAGGCCAGCCAACGCAAAAAGGGCATCGGATCCATATCCCTGCCTGTTCATTCCTTGCAAATGGTATCGTGTCATCTGTAGCTGATTTTGAAAAAGCATTTGTCTTTGGTGTTGGTCGAAAACGTATTTTTGGCGTTGGTCAAATTACGGTAACGACAAACTAACCCCTCACGCCTTGCCGGAGAGTACCCGGCAATATTCCTGTCCTTGAATACTCTTCGCATTCTGTACTGACCGATAAAATATAGTTATTGACTGATTAGTAAAGAACTGATTAACTGTCCACAATTGCTAAAGAGGTGGATCGATATGAGTGGTAGGCCAAAGGAGTACGATGACCAAGCTGTCATTGAGTCCGCAATGAATGTCTTCTGGAACAACGGCTATGAAGCGAGTGGCACCCAGACGTTATGTGAGGTGACTGGTCTTGGCCGTGGCAGCTTGTATCATGCCTTTGGTAACAAGCAAGGTTTGTATCAAAAGGCGTTGAGCCATTATCAAGAGATCGGCATTCACTATCAAAGAGAAATTCTCTCCGCCGACAAACCGGCAAAAGAGCGCCTTATGGATATGCTCCAGTGGGGTATTTCCATCGACCTCGACCAGGATAACCCAAGAGGTTGTCTCGCATTACATTCTGTACTTGAGCGTAATTTTAAAGATCCGGAAATCCAATCCATCAACCAGCACTATCTGTTACGCCTGGCTGCAATGATTGAAAACGTTATTGCTGAAGGTGTAGAGAAGGGCGAGTTCTCACCCTCCACGGATATCACCATGCGCGCCAAAGCTTTTCTGTCCGGGTACTACGGGTTACGAATTATGGGCATTGCAATGCCAGATCGTGACTATCTACTCCAGGCGGCTGAAGGTATCGTCGAAAAAATCTAACCCTATACGTAAACCGTATTTATTCGCCTTATTGTGTACTGTTCAGTAAACAATTGGATGAAGTTTCTTTTGCATAGTTCTTTACCAATCGATAAACAATGGAGTTGATAACCATGCACTCGTCAGTAAAGGCATTTCATATTTCTTCTGGTAACGGTGAGTCCGTTTGGATGAATGGAGATCTGTACTCGGTCTTGATCGGTCCCTGTGCCGCTCAAGGGCAACTCTCTATTTTAGAGGCAACCATCCCACCTGGCGGTGGCCCTCCACGTCATAACCACCTTAACGAGGATGAAATTTTTTATGTCACACACGGGCAACTGGATATCTCCGCTGGAGATGACACTTTTGTCGCACAAGCCGGAAGCCTAATCTTTGTGCCAAGAGGCATGATGCACGGCTTCAGAAACAACACCAAAGATTTTGCAAAACAGTTACTCATTTTTACGCCGGGAGGCTTCGAAAGATTCTTTTTAGAAGTGGGTCTCACAGCAATTGCAGGTAGACCAATCCCTGAGGTCTCCAGCACTAATCAAGAGGTTGCCCGTCTTATCGGGGCAAAATATGGATCATACCAAGAGGAAAAAATTTGAACCGACATCTCTATATATTAATGACGACAATTTTAGTCGTCACGATGAGCGAACTACAAACCGCTGGCATGCTACCGAACATTGCTGATGATCTCAATGCGACAACCGGCCAGGTCGGTTTATTAGTTTCCATTTACGCATTAGGCATGGCGATTGGTGGCCCGATTATCGCTTTTGTTTTAAGGCGTAGCTCACCACGGTCAGTATTGACAGGCATCATTGCGGCTTATGCCATCATCGAAATTATCGCACCGGTTGTGCATGCCTATTGGTGGCTTGCATTGGCTCGCATACTCACGGGGTGCCTGTCCGGTGCCACGTTTGGCCTTGCCTTAACCTTTGCGGCCAGGATCGCGCCATCACCTGACAAAATTGGCCGAAGTGTCTCCATTGTCCTTAGCGGTATGATGGTGGGGACGGTCATTGGCCTACCGCTTAGCCATTTCATCGCCACACAGTGGGACTGGCAAAGCTGTTTTTACCTGTTAGGCGTCGCTGCTCTCCTTGTCAGTCTATTAGCCAAAGTAGGCTTGCCGGACCTGACAAAGGCGACTGAGAGCGAATCCGTTGAAGACCTACAAAACCTAAAATCACCTAAGTTGTGGTCTCGCTACCTCGTGAGTTTTTTAACGATCGGGGCGGCTTACGGTTCTTTCTCTTTCTTCACGCCTTTACTGCAAGATAACGCTGGTTTTAGCTCAGACGTAACAACGCTCATTTTGCTGGGTTACGGCATCTGTACCGTGATCGGTAACCTTATCGTTGGTCGGTTCGCTGATGCTCATCCTGTCGGTGTTTTACGCCTGGGGCATGGCTTGTTGCTCGTGGCGCTGATTACGCTGTCCATGTTCAGTGAAATAAAAGCCGTCACCCTCGTGATGGTGCTGCTTGTTGGGCTGATCGGTATTTCAATGAATCCTGCGCTGATCACCAGGGTGACCCAAGCTGGTGGCACGGGCTATCTGGTCACAACTGTCCACACTGCGGTTATTACGATGGGGGTAACGTTAGGTACCATGTTTAGTGCATTTTCGATGAATGTGTTTGGTCAAGATCCGGTCGTCGCAACTTGGACGGGTGCGGGATTAACGGTACTGGCAATTCTGGCCGTCGCGGTACAGACCGTGACGTTTGGAAGTAAAAAACCGAGTCTGTTTCGGGTTAACTGAGTAAGCGGAGATTTTAATGGTAATGCACAACGTTGAAAATGAATTATCTGGGAAAGTGGCTTTAGTAACGGGGGGCTCAAGAGGTATCGGCCGTGAGATTGCACTGACACTGGCTAAAATGGGCGTGGCCTACGTGGGCATCCATTGCGGGAAAGACCAGGTTGCTGCTCAATCTGTTATTCGAGAGATCCACCAGCTCGGTGTAGAAGCTGATATTTTCACAGCAGATTTTTCTCACAATGCAGGGCAGGAAGCCATCCTGCTTTGGGAAAAATTTTTCGGTCGCATTCAGGAAAAGGGATATCAAGGGATTGATATTTTGGTTAACTGTGCTGGTATCGCACCTTCTGGCTCAATCACTGAAACTGAGCCTGATATTTATGCTGCGGTCATGTCTATCAACGTTGAAGCACCCGTTTTCTTACTGAAAGCAGCAATACCACACATAAATGCAGCGGGCCGAATTATCAACGTATCGACGGTGTTAACACGAGTAGCCGATCCCCAAAGAGCTATTTATGCGGCATCTAAGGGCGCGATAAATACGCTCACGTTATCGCTGGCAAGCGAATTGGGTGCTCGTGGTATTACCGTGAATGCTGTTGCGCCAGGCGTTGTTGATACTGACATGAACAGCGCTTGGCTACACGAGGCACAGGCTCAAAAGATGGCGTCCGAATTCTCTGTGTTTTCTCGCGTGGGTAGACCAAATGATATTGCCGATGTGGTGTCATTTTTGGCATCGGAACGAAGTCGTTGGATCACAGGGCAGGTCATTGATACGTCTGGGGGCTCTTGCCTTTAAAAGTTACTCAACCAGCCGTTTGGCTGGTTGTTTTTTTATAGGCCAGGAGAAAGCACTGCTTGTGTTTCTTTCTCTTCTGCGTCCGTTGCTCCATCCTTTTCTACAGACAGTGGCTTAAGCCGTTTTGTCAGCACAGGATCAACTGCATCCAGAATGCCAATGCTGCTGACCGTGTAGGTATCAATCTGCATCCACGCCGCGCGCATATCGCACTCACTCTTTACATCACTTTTCGCGGCACACCAGATAAACTTACCCTTAGTGTTGGTGCTGGGTTCGCCGTATTTTTCGATCGCGCCTGCAACCAGACCGTCCGGGTTGTTGAAGGTGTAACGAATCGCCTTCACGAGGCTTTTGTCTGACGCGGCTTCCGTGTCATCAATGAATTGCACGATAACTTCTTCATTCGCATTTCCCCAGGCTAATGAAGCCACTGTGCCCGCGCGGTTTTGCGTGCGAACTCCGCTGATGTTGCGTTGCTCGGCGTGCTGCTTGGCCGCTTCAAGCGCTGTATCCAAATCCATCCCCAGGCGGATCCCCGCCACGCTGAATTCACTCACATCAACAGAATGGATTGGCTCGGGCTCTGGCTCGGGCTTTTCTTCAGCCTTCGGCAACGGTGGCAGGTTATCCTGCGCGTTAGAACCATAGAGACCGTCATCATAGTTGGGGGCTTCATAGGCTTGAGTGTCAGCCTCTTCAAGGATCGTGTAACTGGCTTGCGCCGACGTTGAGCAGATCAAGCCCACCAGCATAGCCAGCGTGATTTTCTTCATCAAAACAGTCCTCATTGTGAATTTTCAAAACCATAACATTGACGTGAAAATCGCAGTACCGAAAAGGGCAACAAAACGTGGACCTTAAAGGTTCGCGATACCCCGCCAGGCCACTACCATGAGGAACCTCTTACCACTCATAGGCATAGCTCCATGTACTACGAAAATGTGATTAACCACCTGAAAAAAACGCTGCAACAAGCAGGCGTGTTACCCGAAGCTGAGAACGCCGCAACGACATCCTTGATGCGGCAGGCAGTGACCTTGCTCGACCAGGCCGCTGATATGCTGGTGAAGGTGGCCGAAAATCACCTGAAATGCAGTCAGATCCATAATGGTGACCTCAACAAGGCTCTGAGCGATGTCCTGAATTTCGAGGCCGTTGCCGAGATGCTGGATCAATACCAACTCGAAAGCGATGCCCGAGACGCGCTGGAGTCCCCTAAAAAAAGCGAGCTGGTTCCCTCTGGGTTCACCTTCACTGATACCGGCCTTCATGGCATTGCAGGAAAGATAGTGGCCTATGTCCGTGAGCAGGCCAAAGGACAGGCGCTGACGGCGCATGTTTGGCCTTACCGCCATGAAGATAGCCACATGCTCAGCTGCGATTTTCATTCAAAGGATAGCGACCTGATAATTCCTTTATGCATCACGGCAGGACGAGAGCAATGTGATGAACCCATTGACGAACCGACGGTTTACGATCTGCCCGAGGCGCTGCACCTGGCCGGTATCATCATTCGCGGTGTAAAGGCGGAGATTGAAATTGGCCGGTATCTCAACGAGACAAACCCTGCGGTATTGACCCGGCCGCTACAGGATCGCCAAACCAATGGCCCAATCCATCTCTGGGAGGAAAATAATGGATAACCATCAGGCTCCGCGTTGGGTTCGGTTGACCGCCTTTGTTCGTGAGCACCTTTCCTTCATCGCAATGGCAGGCCTCTTTCTCTGGGCGCTCTCTGGATGGGCTGCGCCCGATACCGCGACAGGCGCAACAAAAATAATCGTTAACCTGCTGGATTTAGCGGTACCTCTGGCCGTTATCTGGTCAGTGGTTAGCGGTTTTATGCGCACGACAACATTCGACTATCTCGGCTACCTCGGTAGGCTCGTCCGCGATGTCGTGTTACTGGTGATTGTTTTTCAGCTGGCCTGCCGATTTTTAGTGCAAATCCAAGATGTGACAAACGGCGTTATTGACGGGGCCATGCGTGACCCAGAAACGGGGATTAGTGCCGTGGTCAGTGTTTATCTTGCCGTCTTCCTGTACCGGTTAATCATAAGAAAATCCAAGGTACAAACGCTGAGTATCGAGTCTGGGCGCATGTCTGCCCCTGTTCGCCGATCGGAAGCCTCATTGAAACTCACGGCAATCCATGAATGCGGTCATGCGTTGGTGTATGCCCTTCAGAATACACACCCCGAATTCATGCGGGTAGCGCTTACGCGTGAAGCGCGCGGAAATGAACTTCGCCTGGGTTATATGGAAAGCAACGTGATGCTCGATGGCCGGGCAACGCGCGATCAGATTTATTGGCGTATGTTGTTGGCGCTTGGAGGCTCCGCAGCGGAATTGGCCGTTTATGGTAAGCAATATGAAGGGGCACTGGAAGATATGCGAACCTGGCGGGAGCAAGCAGACCGGTACCTCCAGAACGGATTCGGCAGTGTATTGATGCGCGATGATGGTCAAGACGAATCCCTGCGCCATAACATCGCCGCCTTTAATGCCCTTCATGCTGAACAGGTCACTATCATGAACCGCTTTATGAGTGACAACGTCACGCTACTGTCAGGCATGGCCGCTGAATTACGTCGTGTTGGGGTCTTGGATAAGCCCGCGATAGAAACTTACCTGCGACGCGTGACGATCGGGGCTGAAGTGCCAACCTTTGTGATCACAGACTGACGGGGCAACACGGTCGCTAACTGGCGACCTTTTTACCTCAAAATCACGACATCATTTTGAAAACTGTTATTTCGTGAGGGGGATTATGCGTCTGAAAACCTGAATCAGCATGAAAACTCACTTCATTTCGTTCCCTGAATGGGCTATGCCACACTAAGGGAGCCACTACGAACAGGAACAACTCATGTCTCAAACACTGCAACGAAAAAGCCGGGATTTACGGCGACTTCTGATTGAACCAGGCCGGTATGAGCTGGTGGAGTCCGGAAAAGAATCTATCTTCGATCGGGTGCGCGCCGTAGTCGCTGTCGATGACGACGGTGTGATGAAAATCAATGCCAGCGAAGTGGCTATCGGTATGTGCGGGTTGTCCGACAAGCTTGATGGGTTAATCGAGCGCTACAACGACGGGTTTCGATTTATTTAACCGTCCTGGCATATGAATAAAAAAGGTGTTTTTGTTACGAGTGCTCGTGGTTGGCTCTGAGACCTATGAGTTGAACCTTGGCCGGGCTAACCCCCGGCTTTTCTTTAATGCGGAGAGGTCCATGAAAGGTCAAGCGAAAAAGGGTGGGGAAATTGGCGTAAATGGCGAGCATTACAAAGGCGGCCAATTTATGCCAGGGAATGCCAGGACAGTTAAAGGCGAGCATTGTTCAACGAGTCGTAAAACGGGAAAGACACGTCGTGTGCTGATCGAACCCGGCATCCTCGTTGAAGTTAACGAAGGCGAAAAAGCTATTTTTGCACGTATCAGAGAATTCGTGGCTATTGAAAACGGTGTTATGCGCCAGACCGCCAGTGCGCATACAGTCGCCTATTATGGCCTGGAAACGTCATTGCCAGAGCTTATCCGCCGTTATAATGCAGGTGAACGGTATTGTTGATTGTCTGATATTGATAAAAATAAGAACTGGTTTATACTATTAGTTAATAATAGTTGGTAATGAATGGGGGTTTTAACCATGTCAACGAGCGTAGCTTTAAGCCCTTACTTTGAGGAATTTATCCAAAGTCAGATTAAGAGTGGGCGATACAATAATACCAGTGAAGTAATCCGTGCAGGACTTCGCGTATTAGAAGAGCAGGAAAATCAATCAAAACTTGCCGCACTTCAAACGGCAATCGTTGATGGTATTAATAGTGGTGAAAGTAAAGATGCGAACTCGGTATTTGGTCGGTTAGCCAGTAAGTATGCCACATTGGCTGAGGATAACGGCAGCAAATGAAATTGGGTATATCACCGCTGGCAGAACAAGATTTAGAATCGATCGGTGACTGGATAGCAAAGGATAATCCCGTTAGGGCCCTGAGTTTTATCGAAGAGCTATATCAAAAATGCCTTCTTATTGCAGAGTCTCCGACCCTCTATGCGGAACGCCCAGAAATTTTACCCGGTTTGAGAAGCTGTGTTTATGGCCGATACCTGTTATTTTTCCGCGTACTGGAATCTGAAGTACGCATAGAGCGCATACTCCACGGCTCTAGAGACATTCCTGCGCATTTCAGTTAATGATACACAGCGGAACAATGGCTTTTATTTTTGTAGAAAATAGGGAAGACTGCGAGTGAAAAGGCCACCGCCTACCATGACCGCACCTGTTTAAACGGTTCAATATAGTCGAACAAAACCAGTGAGGGTGACCTCACCAATTTTGTCATGACAGTTGCTATCTTATCTTTTTATGAATGAAAAATAACAATATTAGCAAAATAGGTGTGCTAAAAATAACATAAGACATTGTAGTGTCGTGATACATTCGCAAACTCTCTACGAAAGCGCGCCAAACGGTAATTGGATCATCATTACCTATCACTGTATAGTTGTATGTAAAGCTTGAACTAAACCCGAAGTCAAAAATGCCCAAACCTAAATAAAATAACAAAATCAACAGAACAGTCAAAAACCATCTAAAAAAAGTTTTATTTATCATAAGTGCTACCTAAGACACCCCCACCCATTTCGCCACCATCAAAACCCGTTGCTTCCCCACCTATTTCTGCTGACGATGTGGCAAATTCAAAGAATTGAATCATAGTCCCTTTATCTGATGGCGTCAGATTGTCGATATTTGGATACTGTTCATGGAAATCACTTGTTACTTCAATGACATCAAGCTTCTGAAAATTATGTTTCTTGCCATCCAAATAATTCTGGAATGAGACAGGTACAGTAAACGCCTCTTCTCGTTCGACCGGATACTGCGTTCTCATTGGTGTATAACTGTCTTCGAATATCCGTGTACCAGATTGTTTTAACCCTTTTACAGTATGAGTTGTGCAATTATTGCCGGAGACATCATAAACATCTATGGACCTGCCGTTTCTTCGAGTCAACTCACCAGCTTTTTCAGGGAGGTTAGGGATGCTGCCAGATTTCCAAAGGTTATTAAAATACGTTTCTGTTTTATCTGTGTCTGCATCCGTTATTTTAAAAACCCTTGCATTCGTAATGTATAACTCATCTCTGATATATTTTCGAGCGTCTTCACCTGTCATATATAGCAGTATACCATCACCCGTCAAAGTTAATGGTCCAGGCATACCGTAGCGACCATATGAATATAGTGACACATGACCGTTCTTGTGAACTGTTACAAACGAGTGACCTGAACCAAATGTTTCCGTCCAAACAAACACACCATCATATAGCAAATTATCTGAAATTCTGCACTCACCAATTAGAGGGGGTGGCGTTACAGGATTGGCAGGGCTAGCAAAACTGGATCCCTGGGAAGGTGTTAAAGGTGTTGGGGCTTGTGTTGCAAAACGGCTTGGTTGCGCTTGTTCTGCTCCACTATGAGCGATAACTTTATTAGTGCCTGCTGGGCAACCACATTGTACAAGTGAGTCATGCACTGCCTGGAGTTTTCCGTGATTTAAAAAACCTTGCTGTCCAGAAATTACAGTGCCTGGTTGGCCGCATTTAGGGCAGTTTGTCGTCGGATCACCCACTCTTAAGGCTTGTTTATTGAAACAAGTAACCGTTTGAATAGTTGCGATGCAGGTTGCTCCAGTAGTGGTCTTATCTCCATTTAACGCCATTGCTTTACCCATGATAATGGGTCTTACTCCAGACATAACACCTCCAATGTGAACTATGATAGCTATGAATAATTAATTAATGAAAATAATATATTAATAATAGCAATTAATCTAATTGTTAATAATAAAGCCATTGTTGTTCGCTACTCTCAATGTTCCTTATTTGTGTTGTATGGAATTTCGTCATCTCTAAGGCGCATGCTTAACTGGTACTGCACATTTTTAGCCTGGTTCTATCGGGCGCAATGCTTATCGGAGAAGAAAATCATGGGCACCAAAGAAAAAAATCTCGAATTTCTGTACAACGCCTGGCTATCCCGTTCCGTATCCTGGGAGTTCGATAGTGAAGATGACCGAAAGGCACAGTGCCGTGAATGGGCGGGCGCATCGCTTGAACATATTGATGATGAGGAAAACTTCGACCAGGACGACGCGGACTACATCATTGACGATGAGCTGTCTCACTGGGGCGATTAATTTCGCCGTTTCACTTTGTCAGCGGATCGGTGTGACTGATAATTAAAGTGTAAATAAAACAGATAGGCATACGAATATGAGTCAAGCACCACAATCGGAAATACAGGCAATTGCACTCTTCAATCATTTGGGTCGAAAAGCCGTTGAAGCACGTTTCGATATGTTGAGCCGTATTTCTCAGGCGCGCCTGGACGAGAGTTATCGTATCCACGGCACAATTCCTGTTGGTTTTACAGCTCTCAATTTCATGACCAATGATGAACGAACTGAGCGCCACCAGCTGTTGTTGGCAATCCAGTTGTGTACCGACCCGAAAGCAGAGGCCCATGCCCGCATCGTGGCTCGCCGTGCCGCAATGAAAAGAGGTGGTCATGCCGCTACCGTTGGGTAAACATCAGCACCATATTCTGGTTAACGTTGAGCGCATCCAGGGTGGGAGGTGGTGGCCGGGCTGTCCGCTTACGATTCACACCCTGAGTCGAAGCCGGATAGTGCTGGACTCTCTTGTCACGCGTGGCCTGATGACCCACACCGGAAGTTGTCATTATGCCGTCACAGATCTGGGCCAGAAAATGGTACAGGAATTTGACAGTAAACATAACGAATAGGTGATATCATGGTGAACAATAGCGACATCATTCAGTCAGTAGTCCAAGAGCTCAATGCTGTAGGCGAGCGCATTGGTCAAGCCATTGATGCAGCAACCGCTGATATGGACGTTCAGTTACTGGAAGAGGTGTTGACGTCACTGTCTGAAACGCGTGCTCGCTTGCAAGGTAAAACGCCGGTCACTGAGGTCAGCGCGACAGTTGTTCCGCTACGACCGTAAGTAAGGCGATGAATCAATTCATCACGGAAGCCAGGATCACCCTATGACCGCTCAACACACTGATATCTCGCCTGGTAGCGAGCAAGAACCTGCAAAACAGAAGGCACCTTCAGTGTATCTGGAGCGTTTGTTTGCCTTTATCGTGACGTGCATTGATGAGCATAGCGCGCCACCAACGTATGACCAGATTGGTAAGGCCTTAGGCTACTCGAAGGGGCTGGTCGCGCGGCGCATGAAGCAGCTGCATGAGCAAGGTCGCCTGGTCATTGATGAGAAGGGAACCGCCCGAACGCTGCGCATCGCGCTCGGCCAGGGCTATGATGCACTGGCAACGAAAGTCTACCTGACTGAAGATCGCAAGGCGCTCGTTAAGTCGATTAAGAGACTCACTGCACGAAATGGTGTTGGCCCCTCTATCAATCGACTGGCTCACGAACTTGGCTTTTCGAACAGCAAGACAAAACGCCACGTTGAATATCTGCATGATAATGAATTTGTCCGGTACAGCCCGGAGCTCAACGAAGTCATTGCCATCGAGCCAGGAGACTACGAGCCGAAAACTAATGCGTAGCGGCGGTCTGTACTTTCGATTTTTCCATTATACGCTGCTGATCTGCTTGCTGGTCGGCAGCGTTCTCTTTGGCTATGCGCTCATAACGATTTACAGGCCTGATTTGATGGCTCCCGGTATTGCATGGTACTACTTCGGTTTGCAGCCAGGGTTAGTTCTCTTTCCGCTGATCGGTCTTGCTATCTTCGGTATCCTTTCTTCTATATATAAGTACGGCGGCGTTTTACTGATGACGGTATTCATCGCATGCGCCGGAATGACCTTTTTCGTCCTCAATTCGTAACCCTTTCCTTGTCTACACCTTGAAAAAGACCTTTTACTCCTGAATCATAGGGGCTACATAACTGAACGTTCGCGTGCCGTGGGGGCGCGCGGTCTCATCGTTCAGAGCGCCTCATGCGGTATGAGGCATATCATTTCGAGGGCACACTATGAAACTCAATGTTCTTGCGCTGGTGGGTGCGCTGGGTCTGCTGGCTGGTAACTCAATGGCAGCACCACAATTCGACCCAAATTCTGTTTACGCGGACAAAGGCGAGCGGTCGGCAGCACAACCGAACGAAACTGCGCAGCCAGGTGAAAAGGGAAGTGTTACCGTCCTGCGGCTGAACAGCTATGCGCACCTGGGGGAGTTCACCGTGCCGGACGGTATTCAGAAAGCCAGTGTTGAACGTTTCAATAACAAGGTCTATGTGCTATCCGAGAAGCCAGACAAGCGCCTGGCTGGATTATGGATCGGCCGCGATGCTAAAGGTAGAGAAGGACTCTGCGGTTACATCAACAACAGCATGCGTATTCAGAAGTGCTACTTTATTTTGTATAGAGAGAAATGAGTATTTTATAGGTGACCCGATCCAGTCACCTATAAAAATCAATACATCAAGCAACTCACTAGTTTCCGATGATTTCAACCCTAAAAATTGCTTGTATTTAGTTTATTTTTTTTTGTCTATTTATTTCGCTTTTTATCTTACGGTTAGATTTTGCGATTTGCTCGTTATCGCCTATTCTTATGAAACCAAAAATCTCCACTCTATTATCCGGTGGGAATGAACCTCTGATAGCGCTTAGTAAATTGTCAAATAACTTTTGTTCAAAAACAAGTCCATTATTGTGTTCTATTTGAGCTATTAGTCTTGATTGGTTAGCAAATGATTTAACATTATCTTTATCACTAAGCACTGTATTAAGATGTAACAACAAACACGACAAAGGCAATGAAGTGCCAAATTTAGCTTTTTTATGAACTTTAAATCCAAATGATGTTTTTACTACATGCTCTACTTTTGCAAAACTTGAAAAAATTATATCCAGCAGTAATACATCATCAAACGAAATTGTTACTCCATCTGCCGTAATATTCATTCCTGTAAGATATCCGTATTCTTCATAATATGGGCCACCGTCAGGTTGAGTTGCATTTTCTTTAAATGTTAATTCCATTTTAAATTCAGTGATCACAGAGACAAGGCGATCATTCATCAAAGCATTACCAATAACTTTTGGTTGTAAGCTTATTTTTGCGCATCTTTTATTTTCAAGAAATTCCTTATAAGTCTGAAGAACCCAAACCCCGCAATCTCCAATAATTATTCGTGATGCAAAAAGAACAGGCAGGCCATAGTCTTTGCCGTAATTGTTAATTCTTTCAATAGCGTTATATGAAAGCGCTGATGTTTGATGGTTAGTCGTTGATTTAACTTCAATAAAGCAAGAGAGATCACCATATTTAGTCTTGAAGGTAACTAAGTAGTCTGGAGTTCCTTTTTCGTGTCTAGGTAGAGGGGTTTGGCTTAGAGGGGTAATACGCTTGCAGGTATTTAATAAATAGCAAATAACCGTGAACTCATCCTCGTTAAAATAACCTTGCGTTCTTCTTAAGTATTCATCAACCTTATCTTCATCGCAAAACAGTGATATATACTCACGTAACTCGGCATTATCTTTGCAGCCTACACTTATCGCTTTAAAAACCTTGAGTTTTTCTACTTCAGAAATATCCCCTAATCCTTTCATGCTGATACTCTCTGTATTAATGGTTTTAATTTACCCAATCTAGCCTGTAATTACTAATATATGCATATTAGCAATTCTATCGTCAATTATCAGGAAGTGATAGTAGGAGATTCTGACTCCCCACTTAACTGTCAAGAGTGAAATGAGAGAAATAACTAAACTGTTATGTAATTATACCTTTCTGTACCAAACTATCATCGAACAATTATTGTCTGATATTTTATAATATATCGGACACTTGAAATTAATATCAAAATAGTGTCTATTAAGTCGATATTTTTAATTAATAGGCACTTCTTGTCCGATAACGATTTAGGAGACACATTTTGCGCCTATTTGGGTATGCCAGGGTGTCCACCAGCCAACAATCGCTTGACATTCAGAAAAAAGCGTTAATTGATGCAGGGGTGGCAAAGCACCGTTTATTTACCGATAAAGAATCGGGAAGTCATATTAATCGCGAAGGATTACAGTTACTCAAAATTAAAGTTGAGTCAGGTGATATTATCCTCGTGAAAAAATTAGACCGCCTTGGCCGTGATACAGCAGACATGATTCAGCTAATAAAAGAATTCGACTCAATGGGTGTTGCTGTTCGATTTTTGGACGATGGCATAAGCACCGAAGGGTCAATGGGCAAAATGGTTGTGACCATTTTATCAGCTGTGGCTGAGGCAGAAAGACAGCGAATCCTTGAGCGGACAAATGAGGGTAGGCAGGAAGCTTTGCTTAAAGGGGTCAAATTTGGACGCAAACGTTCCGTTGATCGACATAGGGTTATAGAGTTAAAGCAAAGTGGGTGGGGCGGTACCGAAATAGCAAAAGAAATGAAAATAGCTCGCTCTACTGTTTATAAGATTTTCAATGAAGAAACGTGATTTACGTTGGTAAAATGAGAGTTTAACACATCTTCCCATTTATCATTTACGATGGATTAATTAATCTATTTCACCTTGAAATGCGAGTAAGAATAGTTATGAATAAGATATTTATAGAGGTTCATTCTACAGAAGTATATAAAACTAAAGATATTATTGATGATATTTACAAACAAGCCGAAGCTTTAGACATAATATTATTCGGTAATAATAAAAATTCCTTTACTTCTCGTGTCATAAAGGCTGGTACCTTGAGTGGTTTTAATCATGCTGCTTTGGTCATGGATGCTCCGCCTGACATTAAAAATGATGCCTCAAGTGGAAACGAACAAACAACGAGTAATGAGTCAAAGTATTTGTATGAATATGCAGGAAGTGGTCAACCCTTAACCTACCAAAAGCTTAGAGATAAGCTCGAAAATGAAAATTTTAATTCTATTGTCTTGATAAGATTGGGGGAAATAAACAAGTATTTCTCCGATATAGAAGATCTAAATTACGCAAAAGAAAAAATAAAAGCAGACTTTCATGCAAGATTGGGTTTTTCTTCTTCCCTCTGGAAAAAACTAACTAAAGAAGAAAAAAAAAGGCTGGGAATACCTATTGACAAAGAAAGTGCGTTATCAAAAAAACAGGAGGAGTACCTAGGTTCTTCTACTGAAAAATGGCAAAAACTATCAAAAAGAAAAAAAGTAAAGTGTATCAAAAAATTCAAATACCACTCACTTGGTATTATTCAATTGGGGTCCATGACACTTGCTATTGTGGCGTCAATAAATTTTTTGATTTCTTATCTTTTTGGCGGGAATTGTATAATATTTCGTACATTTAGTCTTCTCTTCTTTTTAATAACCGTCCTTACATGGTATGTGTGCCTTTTTAAATACAAACCTAAATCTAACAACAGCAAAGACAAAAGACAAATATGTTCAAGTTACCCACCTCAGATTATAAAAATGATAATGGATACAAAAGGTGATAATGCGAAAAATGAAGAAGAAAAGAAAAATAAACGTATTGATGAAGAAATAATTAATGCGTTTGCGGATAAGTGGTTTAGAGGCACCCCGCCGTCACCGAAAAACCTATACAACATCGCTAAAGCTAATGAGGGTTGCAAAATTTTTGAATATAATAAATTAAACTTAAAAATCGATAAGATCTAGAAAAATAAAGTATTTGTTCATATTTCTTAGAGTGCTGCACTGATGTCAGCTTCGTTCAAAACATTCTAAAACGATGCGTGCTTTAAAGGCGCTCGTTTTGTCCTGCTTTTCCCTTCGTCAACCTCCCAACCGATCGTACCATCCTTCCTGTTCCGTACAATATTTCAACTATCCGTAGGAGTTGGTCTGATGGCTCGCAGGAAGGTTCTATCGAATATCGTTGACCGCCTGGGTAAACAGTATTTGCCCGAGGTTGATGCAGTCAAAATCGCACTTGAGCTTGAGGCAAAACACTTGTACTTACGTGCAGCCAGGCAGTGGGGCGTTGCAATGCAGGAAAATCCCAGTCATGCCGAGTACATCGCGGCACAACGTTTTCGTTGCATCGAACTCTCCAACGCCTATCACGCCAGGCGGATCGAACTCAGCAACATTCACAACGAAATAACGTCAATCCATCGCAATGTCGATGCTGCTTATGTGCGCCTCTGTGGGAAAGGCAACTCTTGCCTGGAACAGATCTGATTTATTTCGTCACCGGAATCACTGGCCGTAAAATTTTTTTATCGCCCAAGGGCGCAACCAACATAACCAGAGAGGTTCTATGTCCACTTTATTAAAAGACTTCGTACTCATGGCGCTGCCGCACCGTGAATGGTCCTGCGAGGCCATTCATTTTCGTGTCAAGCTGTGCCCTGAGCCGGGTAAGCTGGGAAACAAAAACCACACTTACATCATCCTGGAAGACCTGTATGGGTTTGACACCAACGAAATGTCGTTTGTGGTCTTCACGAAAATCCTTTTGCAGCGCTTCCCGCACCTGCCACCGAACCGTGTTCACATCCTTATCCATTGCCGGGACATGTCGAAATCTCTGGGTACCAAGGTGTTGCGGTACGATTTAATGCGCGATGAAGATCGCCAAGTCAAGTTGGATAAAAAGCCAGAAGACGTATCGGAGAAATCGGGCTACGTCTCGATGTGTACTTTCTAACTGTCAACGTTGTTTCGGAGGACTTCTCTTGGCCGCACCTTATCATCGTTCTGTCGGCTCGCCACTGTTAGCGGGCGCACGAACCATTCAATTTGGGTCCCACAAAAAAGTATTTTTCCCTGATTACGATCAGGCGTTGATTGTTGCCACCAGCATGACGGCTGAACACCGTTTTCCAATGTGGATTTACAAAGCGCAGCACAATCACCATGCCGGATATTTAATCGCCGGTCACGGGTCGCATACTCTGGAAAAACCGGACTCGCCATTGCAGTCGAAGCAAATTGATCAGATGCAGTACCGAGATAATCTACTGACGCTTTTGGAAAGCGATGCGGTACGTCCAAGTGCAGTGTCGCGCATTGCTATTCGAAATAATGAGTTCTTGCAGTGCCATGCGCGGGTCTCTGAAGCAGATATTATCACCTGGAGCATGATGCAGGTGGATCCGGCACTGATTTTCAACGTAAACCCAACGAGCAGTCCCGCTGAGGCAAAGAAAATCAGCAATCGAATTAAGTCAATGCTGCAAAATGCCTTGTACTGTCAAACAGCTGTCCGCTGGATCAACAATTACAACTTCGTTGTTGCTGTGCGTTGGCCGGATGATGAAGGGCTGAGCCCAAGGCATAAAGTCGAAAATGGGTGGTGGGTCCTGAGTGCGCAAGAGCAGTGTTCGCAAGGGGTTTCGCCAAAATGTGAAGATGTCCAGAAAAAAGCAAACGATCGTTAACCTAAGAGGCCAATATGAAAACTGAACAGACAGATATTAAATTGTACCTGCAACGTCAAAGCACCTGTGGACTGCTGAAGTTCACACGTCTGATGGATTGCATCCTAACACCGCCGCTCATCGGCTTCCTCATCATGGCGTTGATGTTTGCTATGCTCCACCTGATCATCATGCCAAAAATTGTTGAAGAGCTCTTATTCATGCCGTTGTGCTTCTTTACCGGGGGCGGTGTCTGCTTACTGGTCTTTGCACATTTGTACTATTCGTGTGTGTTTCCACGGCTGTGCCCGTTGCTGGAAGTGGACGAAATTGAAGAGCTATGTTCCAAATCGTTCACTGAATATCAAGAGACGGGCCATGTAGAGTCAAAACAGAAATCGGGTATTGATTACCTCAATACCCTTATCCAGGAAGGCATCCCGATGAATTATCGCCACCGCCGTAAATTTTACGCACTGGTCGATGCGGATGAACGTGATTCCAAGCTGAACAGCATGAGTCAGACATTCGAATCGGTGATCGCACAAAACAAAACGCCCGCCTAAACGTCCCTAAAAATCGTTGCGCTCCGACCGTCTAACACGGGCGAGCGGAGCGCGCATTGAGAGCATATGAATATGGATAAGACAGACATTCAACTGTACCTGCAACGGCAGAGTAGTAGCCGTATGCTGAAGGTCACAGTGTTTATTGATAATATCCTCTTGTCAGCTGTGCTAACGCCAATGTTAATTTTTTTGGTCTTGTATGGCTTTACTTATTTATGCACCCATCTGGTCGGTTACGGCGACTCAGAATTTAACCGTGTAATGGATCTGGCGGGGTACTGCGCGCTGGGTTGTGGTGGCATCCTGCTGTTAACTCGACTGTTCTTCTATGGGGCTTTTCCAAAGTTCAAGGCTCTGTTAACAGTCAGTGAAATTGAATTGCTTTATACGGTGTCTAAGGATGCCTACGACAAATTGGGCTATGGCCCAGAGGACGAGCGTCCCGCCGTTGACTACCTCAATGCGGTTGTGATGTCCGGCGTGCCGATGAGCGCGGTTCATACCCGAACTGTGGATGCCATGCTTTTCCAGGCAAAAAGAGAAAAAGACAATCACGACGCTCGCCTTAAGGCGGAAAACAACATTAATGCGCTGACTGACAGCATTGCAAAAACGGGCCTGATGCAGGATACACCCTCGTTAAAGCACCGAGATCACTAACATTGCCGGAAGAGGATCCAATGACCCTTGACACTACTGATGTTGAACTTTACCTGAAAAAACAAGCCGCTTGCCCCAGAATGAAATTGACCAATTTCATGGAAAGTTATTCTGCTGCTTGCTTATATTCCATTGCTCTCGTTTTTCTTCTTATGTATGTCGTCATGCAATTTTTGTATCGCAGTGAAGCCCATCCATCCGCTCAGCTCACCGAGTTCATGGCGCTGGGGGTCTATGCCGCTTGGTTCTCAGCTATTCTGTTAACGGTTACGGTGATGTTTTTCTCCGGATGGCTCCCTCGGTACAATGCCATGATGTCAGTGGATGATATTCAGCGCATGTATGCGTCACTGGGCCGTGAATACGGTGAAATGAATTATCCTCCCGCCGATGAACGTCCAGCGATAGACTACCTCAACACCCTGATCGAAACGGCTATTCCGATGGATGTCACGCATTTGCGGCGCGCACGACAATTAATGCACCGTGATGTAAAAGCCGATGACCTGCGAGCGCGTAATGCGAAGGCGAAAAATGCACTTTTGAATGCGTCCAGTTACATTGCAGGAACGGATAAGTCATCGGTAAGCGACGACAAGAAAAACACAAGGGTTTCTGGTAAGATAGTCGATCAGACGGGCAACGAGACAATAGGCAATGCAGGCATCCATGAGTGAATCCAACACCACCCTGAACCAAATGAGCGCGAATCTTGCCTGGTGCGCACTGGCTGCATTGGGGATTGCCAAAAGAGATGGCCGTGCAAACGGCAATGTGCAAGAGCATCTTTTTCTCTTTGAATGGTTGAAACTGGCTATGCGGCAAAAACGTTTTTCCAAAGATGTTGCCCCTGATCTGCGCTGGCTTATCAGTCAAGGGGAAAATCATCCCATGAATGCTAAGCTGAAGGAAAAGCTTCAATACTTATACGACAGCGGAACGGGCAAACTGACCGCTAAAAACGACTTGTATCGACTGACAACGATCTTAGGGACACTATCGCAAATGGGCTGGCCGTACTCTCTGTTGACGGAAGAGGAATGGCTGAAGATGGACATCGCACGATTGAATGCCAACACGGACTACCTGCGGATCCGAAAAGCCTCCTTAGACCACGGGTTTAATAACGACGGAACACAAACCTCCGCCGTCGAAGTGGTGTTAACGGGAAGAACGGATAAAGTCGAAGCGCTACTGACTTCTTGTTGCTGGGGTCTATCCAATACTGAATCGGCTCAAAAGCCATTTTATCACCTGTTAGCGTTGGCTGATTAGCCGTAAGCGCTGACTCAAACCCATGAAAGAGCCTCAATCAAAGGCTCTTTTTTTGCCTTAAAATGCCCGCAATCTGCTGGCCTTTTAATTTCGTCAGTCAGTGCCCTAGGGTTAACCTGTCAGCAACACAAGCACAGGGGGCACTATGTCCAAATTTAGAGGCAACATTACACCCGGCACTGAGTACAGCGAGTCGCTCTCTCGTTTCCTTGAGCAGGAAGCGAAGTCAGGTCATATCTCGCTTGAGGGCATGCGACGTGTCACCATGAAGCGTAATCTGGCAGGCACGACTGCACTGATGACAGGAATGGCGATGGTCAGCGCTGGGACCAGTTTTATGGCTACGGGTGGCGCAATGCCATTGTTAACCCTAATAGGCGCTGCATCCGCCGTGATGGTCTCTATGTCAGCATTGGCGCGTTGCCCTGGTGGGCTGTTTTACCAGATCTCCGCGATTGAAACGCCGTTCACGCACGCAGCCTTACTTCGATTCGTCGCCTGTGGTGCGCCAGAAGATGTCACGCGTGAGCTCATTTCTCTGCTGAACAAGCAAGAACGCGTCTCTTATGCGCAAGTTCATGATGTGGCCTGGTTCTGTGGTCGCCAAGCCAGTGGAATTGCAGAAAGTCATCTTTTCCAGGACCGGTACACACTGGTCCGCAATCGCCTGGTATTGGAAACCCGGAGGGTAGGGTGATGCGGAGCTTGTTCATTCTCCCGTTTACGGAGCTTCAGCACATTGCGTTATGCGCGCTGCGTTATCCGCTTATCTCTCGACGCAGTCTTTTCTGTTGCCTGGGTGTGATGGCCGTTTTCTGTCTCTGCTGGTTCTCTCTGGCCGGGTTTGAGGAAGCCTCGGTGACACAGTCATCACTACTGGGTGTCGGCTATATCTGTGGGGCAACATCCGCGATCGGCTGGGGTCTGAAAACCTCAGAGATGTCACGCAATGCACTGCGCATTGGCTTTGGCATTTTCGCGCTCGTTATCCTCTCGCTGAACATTGCGGATAACGGGTTTATTCGCGCCGTGCAGCTGCTTGCGGAAGGCCAGTTTCATACAGAGACCAACCGAGTATCGATGATGATGTCGCTGCGGGATATGTTGCTAATTAACGCCGTTGCCAGCCTGTGCCCGTATGTATTCTGGATCGGGTTGATGTGGATTGAGTTTCGCAACTTCCGCCATAACGCGACCTTTCGCAAAAATGCGCTTTTGCGCATGGTTGCCAACGTTAAATTGGTGCTTTATCAAATTTTCATTGTGGCAGGGGCGTCGTTAAGTCTGCTCCTGCTGACCGCCTGGACGGCACTACCGTTCATGCTCTCGCCACTCATGACGGTCTGGGTTGCGCTGTTTGTCTTCTTATCCATCTATCGCATTGAAAACGGATCCCCTCCCGAGTTTATCTTGCACGGCATTGCCACTGTAGGGCGGGTGAACCGATGAAGCTGTCTTCATTCTGCGCGCGCCTACGCGATTATATTCAACTCGGAAAAGTGATCTTCACGAAAGGAGTGCTTAATATCATGTTTGACTCTCATTCATTTTCACCAATGGCAGATGACGCCAACCCTCATCCGGTGACTGTCGTGAACGACCGTTGGCATCCCGTGGGTACCAGGGGGCAAGGGCTACCCACCACCCCCGGCGTGTATCGCTTCCGTGTCCCGATGGAATCCCGACCAGAGGAAACCGTTGAATTTCTGGCGCAGTTGCGCTGGCGTAAGCACGGTGTACATCACGTCTTGATGCCAACCTTTGAATACGTGCTGGACGATGAATTCATCACCTTGCCGGAAAGCACACAATGGCGTGAACGCATGCCGGGCGATCCTGAATCGTTAGGTGCAACACAATTCCCTATAGCACCAGAAATGGCGCATGGTGCTGCGGCGTGCCCGTTCTGCCACCAGCAACCCGTCATTAATGGGGAGAAAATCAAAGAGGATGATGGCGATCGTTATTACACCCATATCCCCTACAAATTTAACCGTTTCTGGTTCTCCTGCTGCGAATGGGTAGGTAAAGCCCCGCGTCCAACCATCTCTGCCCTGAAGCACGACTGGAGCCAACGATAAGATGAAATACGCCAATCTCTACCTGGACAAAAGCGTGCGGCCTCACTGGGCTTGTGCCACGTTTGCGCAGAAAGCCTATCTGGCGCTCTTCATGTTGTGGTTCAAAGTCATGATGGCGCGCAATGGGGCGAAGCGGCAATACCGGAAACGTGCGTTACTGTCTGTGGCGCTCTGGGCCAGTGCGGTCGGGTTTATTGTTCGGCTCATCACCACGGATGTAGGCAGCTGGCACTCGCTGGCTGCGCTGTTTCTCTCGTGCATGATGTTATGCCTGATTGCGTTCGCCACGCTCTGGACGCTGTTCACGGCATTCATCGTCCTGTTCAATCGCGCGTTAAACTGGTGGGCTGACCGGGTATATCCCACCAGCCATACCGAAGCCTTCACCACAGTTGCTCTGGTCGAGGACGATACCGCTCGTGCCGCTGCGCAGGCTTATATTATGGCGTTTAGCCACCGCACAGTCACTCAGGTCACGATAGTGTTATCCATGATGTTTGCGGCAGATCAGGAGGCGAATGCGCAATGAGTCACTATGCTGACCATATGATCCAACACAACCGGCGTTTCGGCACGCATGATGGTGTGGAAGGCAGCTTCACCACGTACCTGCCTCATCAGCCCGAGTTCGCCTCGCCAGATAGCAACGACATGACGGAGGCTGAAATTGCTGCGTGCGTCGAGGCTTGGCTGAAGTGGCTGCATTGGGAGGTCTATCCCGAAGTGCATTTAAAACATCACGGCAAGCGTCCTGATTTTGTTGCCACAAAAGGTGCGCTGGTGCAAGTGATTGAATGCAAAAAAGCGATCGGCTTACCGGTGCTGGAACAGGCTATGTCCTGGTTCTATCCGTACCGCAGTGACAAGGTTGGTCTGCCTCATCTCATTTATGTCGCCTGTAAAAAATCCTCTGCTCGCCGAGATTTTCCGTTGCTACTCATGCGTCAGTGGGGGATCGGTTTGCTGGAAGTTGAGAAGTCCCCTTCACGAAAACTGCGTTATGACGGTGCCACCGAAAAAGTCAGTGAAGCCCATTACTCCCTCAGGGTTCACCTTGAACCTCGCCTGGTGCCTGGGTCACGTCACCAAGGGAAAGTCTTGCGGGCTCAGCTTCACGAAGACATGCGAATTGCCGTGGCCGGTACAACAGGGACGGGGCAATTCATGACCGACTGGAAGCGCACCATGATCCGCATTGAAGCGTTGATGGCGGACGGAAAACAGCGGCATATTGCTGAAATTGTTGACTGGCTTAATGTCAACGGCGGTTATCACTGGGCGAGCCGGAGCAGTGCAATCAGTGGGATTGCTTCGTCATTGCAGTGTCAGGGTTATGACTGTGAAGCCTATGGCTATGAAGGGCGAGGTCATCGCTGGAAATTCCTCGAAGGCGTGACCAAAAAAGTGTTGAAAGCTTCGTCAGCCGAATGACCTGTGGTTAACTCAATGCACACGAACTGAGACTAACAATGAGGCATCTCATGAAATTTTGGTTGCTCACGATTATCACGCTACTGGTGCAATTCAGTTGGATTGGTATTTTTCCCGACAGCTATCGTTCCTGGGCTTACATCCCTTGGATCGTTGCAGATTTGGGTATCGTTGCCTGCTACTTTTTTTGCCCGCATTCTGCGGACGTTTAATGCTGAGCGTCCGGCGTATTTTTTGTATTCTTCGTCCGTTCGTCTGAGAGGTTGCTTACTTGTTTACGTTCATTGCGGCACTGCTGTCCATTACCTGTCTGGCATTTTTCGGTCTGTCACTCATGCCTTACTTGTGCAGCCGGGCAGATGGCGTTGTCATGCACAAGCGTGAAAAAGAATGGTCGGTTCTCTGCGGTTTAATTGCGTTGCTATCCGGCACAGGGGCCTACAAGTTGGCTGCTTATGTTTTTATGGTCGGTTAGGTGCTTATCAAGGGGGTTACGGTGGTTTGGATTTGGATTGGGCTGGGCGCGTTGTTCGGCATTGTTGAGCTATTCACCTCGACATTTTTCGGGTTATGGATGGCTATCGCGGCAATCATCCCTGCGGCCGTCGTGCTGGTGGCTCCTGGCATAAGTTTGTCGTGGCAGATCGGCATCTGGTGCATCGCTACAGTGTGCTGCGCAATTCTCTGGGTGAAACTCTCGCGTAACAAACCGACGCGTTACGTGGAAGAGCCATTGATCGGTGAAGTGGGCCAACTGGCGTTTGCTTTACCAGCTGGTGGGGAAAGTGTGATTTTACTGTCTAAGCCGGTTCAAGGTAACCAGCAGTGGCCGTGTATATCGCAAGAGGTACTACCACGCGACGCTCGCGTCAGGATTGTGAGTATTGGTAGTGGTGTTGTTTTAGTCGCCGCAGTGACTGCGGAATAACGTTGATTGAATAGGAAAAAAACATGATTGGACTTATCGGTCTTGCTGTTGTTGTTGTGTTTCTCGCTATCACGCTGTACCAGTGTGTACGCATCGTGCCTCAGGCTGATCAGTGGGTGGTCGAACGCCTGGGTAAATACCATACGACGTTAAATCCCGGTCTGAACATCCTGATCCCGTTTTTGGACAACATCGCCTACCGCATGTCGGCGAAAGACCAAATGATCGAAGTGAAGGGCATTGAAGCCATCACGAAAGACAACGCCATGACGCAGGTTAATGCGATTTGTTTTATTCGCGTCGCTGATCCGAAGAAAGCCGCCTACGGGGTAGATAATTTCAACACTGCCGTGCGCAACCTGGTTATGACCACGATCCGTAACGCCGTTGGCGGGATGGAGCTCGATGAGACGCTGACCAACCGCGATGAACTGGCCGCGCGTTTACGCCAAAGCATGGACGTGCAAATGGTGGATTGGGGCCTGAGCCTGCGTACTGTCGATATTCAGGACATTACGCCGTCCGACTCAATGCTGAAGTCGATGGAAAAACAGGCCGCTGCGGTGCGTGAACGTAAGGCAACTGAAGAGCTCGCTGCCGGTAATAAAAATGCAGCCATCATGGAGGCGCAGGGCAAAAAAGAAGCCATGATCCTGGATGCAGAAGCCAAACAAGAGTCAGCTATCCGCGAAGCGACGGCGCTGGAAACGCTGGCAAATGGGCAATTCAAAGCCTCGTCCAAGCTGGCTGAAGCGCTTACCGTTGAAGGAGGGCGTGAGGCTATGAGCTTCCAGTTGGCGAACAACTATATCCAGACGCTCTCTGAACTGGCAACCAGCCATAACGCGAAAGTGGTGGCGATGCCTGCCGATCTGGCGCAAAGCGTTGGCGGTCTCATCAATGCCGGTTCCCTGATGTCTGTCGGTTCGGCCGTGTCCAAATAATCGCAATCGGCCATCATTCCGGTGGCCTTTTATAAAACGAAAACCCGAGTCTGGCTCTCAAAATTAGTCAAAACGAAATCCAGACTCCGGCTCTGAAAATGGCGTAACCATATGAATAAATTAATCATTTTACCTCTCGCATTTTTTCTGGCAGGATGTTCAGCAACGTTCGGGTTATCGTTGGATGAACGCTATCAAGCTGCCTATGAAGAGGTGGTTACGGATCCCAGTGCTGACAACATGACCCGGTATATGCAGCTGAGCAAAAAAGTCGCCGAGCGAGACATGCGCAAAGCAACAGCGGCCGCTGAATCAGCAACGCGTGAAAGCGATAAAGGCTTCACTGAATATTTCAAACAATACGGAAGCGAAAGCTTCAAGCGACAAAAAAGATAAGGAACCAAAATGACTACTCTGACCTCTACTGAATTCAACGCTGGCGCTCTTTGGGCGGCTAATATTCTGATGTCCACGACCCGCGATACCGCCAGTGCGGCGGAGATCTTAAGCCGCATCCCAAACCTGCATACCCTGGCAACGCAAACCGTCGAGAAAGAACTTACGACGCTGCGTGAATTTGTCCTCAACGAATTGCCGTTGGGAACGGATCACGGCTTTATTCGCATCGCTTACGGTGCGGAAGGTGTCGGTAACGAAATCATTGAGCTTCCAGCCAGCGGTGATATCGATGAACTGGTTGCAGCACCAGGCGATGCACTGCAATGGGTTGTGTATGGCGTGAAAGCTGACGGTTCGAAGCACGCACTTATTTCGGCCATCGACATTCCCGATATTGCTGAAAAACATGCGACTGAATTGGCATCTCAACTCGCATAACGGTTGCGCCTCACCAGGGAATGCAATAAAGTGTGCCTGCGCCACGTTTAATTATAAAAAAGGTGTTTTAACTCGTTAGACATAACGAATCACCATGCCCGGTTTCCGGGCTTTTTTTTGGATGCCATTCCCTGAGAATGTTTTTGGAAAAAGCCCCCCGTTTTGTCCCCCTTAAAGGTTTGTCATCTGACGCACATCCGTAAAATAAAGGTGGTAAGTCAATCAACCATCAATATCAGAAGGATAGTCGTATGGCGCAACGTGGCGTGAACAAAGTCATCATTGTCGGAAATCTCGGGCAAGATCCCGAAGTCCGTGCAATGCCAAACGGTGGCTCCGTTGCCACTATTTCCATCGCAACGTCTGAAACCTGGCGTGACAAGCAAACAGGTGAGCAACGTGAAAAAACAGAGTGGCACCGCGTTGTCTTCTTTGGCAAATTAGCCGACGTTGTCGGTGAATACCTGCACAAAGGCTCGCAAATCTATATCGAAGGGCAACTCTCCACGCGTAAATGGCAAGACCAAGGCGGCGTGGAACGCTACACAACTGAAATCGTGGTCAATCCAGCCTCCGGTGGCACCATGCAGATGCTCGGTTCGGCACCAAACAGCGGGCAGCAAAGTTCCCGTCAGGCCAACAATCAGCCGAATAATGCGCCCAGCGGCCAGCAAGGCGGATGGGGTGCTCCGCAACAAAATACGCAACAGCACAGTCAAGGCGGTTGGGGTGCGCCAAATTCCGACGATCCACCTTTCTAACACCCACTATCGTTCCGTTATGCAGCCTTCGTGGCTGCATTAATGTTTCTATCTCTCGGAGTCTGACATGAACGAAATACAGGCATCACTGAATGCCATTCTCAATAACGGCAGTATCGGCCAGGCGTTCAGTTACGCAGGGATCGCGGTAGTGGGTTTCGCCGTCGTGTCATTACTGTTTCGTAGCTTGATGATGGTCATGCTGGGTGCTGTAGCGACATTTTATGTGTTCTTCCTGAACACTCCCGAAACCGCTCTGGATAAGGCCACCATTGCCTCCACCCAGTTAGTCACTCAATTGGTGCAGGCCAGTGAATGCGCAGCGGGGAAGGTTGAGCATATCCGTAACATTGGCGTTGTGATCCGCAACGGTGACGTACTGACCATTGCCGGGGAGTGTGGGTTACTGCCGAAATAAGGCATTTCGACAGCGGTAAAACCAGTGGTAACATTCTTGTGTTACCACTTTTAACTCGCAGATATCACTGATTAAGAAATAAATTCTGCCGTAAATCAGAGAGGCCAAAATTGAAAGCGTTCTTCAAAAAATTAATTTCTTCGTTCTCCTGGGGAAACAAAAACAATAACAAGATGGATGCCAAGCATCACCGCGATACCCTGTACCACATGCGTCATGGTCGCGCGCCGGTGCATACGCATCCCGCAGATATGGAAAATCAGCATGATTGATCCCAAAATTACTAAAGCCTTAAACGAACTCGCGATGAGCGCTCAACATCATGAGCATACCCTTTTGTCTGAAAACACCCATTTAATGGCGGTGTTTAGCTACTTGACCCACCTAAAATCGACTTCGGAAGGTATTTACCTCGGTGAGCAACGGATCCCTTGGCGTGACACACTACCAAGCTCTTTCGGTGTCCCGAGTTTAGAAGCAACCCAGAAGGAAGGGGAGCGATTCCTGGCTTGCGTGAGTGAGACTTGGGCAGCTCAGTTCAACGCCAAAGCCCAAGAAACGTTGGCAAAAAAAATCGCCGATAACAGTACGATTGAAAACGACAACTTGTATCTGCTGACAATGTTCTATGCGCTGCGCGGCCTGCTGGATAACCTGCTACCGTTTATTGATCTGCATAACTACCAGCAATTTGAGCCGGAAGGTGCGTTAGCACTGAACGAAATCGTAAACGGGTTTGAAGCCGTCACGAATGGCGTGATCACCACGGAAAAGGTGAAGGATGACGTATTCAGTGCAGGTGTAGAAAATGCCATCATGGCGCTAAATGAGCAAAAACATCGCCTTGCCAATAAGGGGCAAGATGTGAGCGGGATTGAGCAATCCATAGCGATTATCAAAGCCTCGCAGCGTGCGGACAGCCCAGCCCCAACGCCAGGCCAACGCATCAACTAGCCTTCAGGGCTCAATTGGTGGAGAAACAACGTGAAAAACGGACAGTCTACGCACTCAATGACGATTAAAAAGCTACGCCGGAAGCTGTCCGGATATGGCCTTCGCGGCCAGATACTGAAGCAACGGGTCCGCGATATCGTCGCTGGGCCACAAACCGGCCGTATTGGTGAGCGTGAGTTTGCATTCGGCTGGCCGCGCGACCAAATGGACAGGCACATGCGTCGGGCACTGATAGGGAAGGGTGATCGCGTAAAGGATCAAGCCGGTCCTGAAGACCGAGTAATTACCCCGCAAGCTACTACCCCTCTAGTTCGCCGCCGTAGTGTTATTTCCATTAGCCGTCGTTACTTGGGATAACTTCTTTAGGGATAATTTACATTAACACGGATGTTCCCAGGTAATACGGGATGTCATGTTATGCTCGTTCTAATTGGCAGCTTGGTGCCAGAAGCGGAAGTTGCGATTGTACTTTGATCCAACAGTGAGCACTCGATAGAAGTCTATTCCACCTAGTTTCCCCAGGAGCCTGCATATATCGCGTTTTGCATGATTATCGGTTAACCTAATGTCATCTACCTGTTCGAGAGAAGTTGGGCCATGCAGGGGCTATAGCTGTAATTTTTGTATCTGAAGAATATGAACCAAAATATATACTTATTAAGATGAAAATTTAACTTCAACGGAAAAACATGAATATATGCAAATGTTTTAAATGTGATACCTGTGAAACGTTAATTGATTGCAGAATTGGGATGTCTAACAGGGACATTCAGCCTTTTCAGTTTGCCTGCCCAGAGTGTGAAGAACGCATCACTTTTACAATCGGCTCTGAGAAAGACGATCTCACGGGCGCATCAGATATAATTGATTTTGAAGCACCATTCACAGGTGAGAATCATTTCGTTGAGTTACACCTTGATTTCCCTGTTTATTTTTGTAAGTACACGCAGGGAATGACGACTTTTTTTCGTGCAATGAGTGAAATTGGTAGAAATGAATTTGGTCATTTAGCTCAACGCCTTGATATGTTGAATCGCCTCTATCCATTGCAAAGGGAGTTAGAGAGAGTTATTACTCAATACAAAAAAGGTAATATAAATAACTTTGAAAAAGTGTGTGCGAAGTTACCTATGGAAAAGCTGAGAAGTCATAAAAAAGAAGACGTTTTAGCATCCTTGTACACAGCAACATCGATTATGTCATCGCCTTTTACAATCCATGAGCAAAACGAAGAATTGTCCAAAGGTTTTACCCTTTTATATCAACATCTTCATGGGAAGCATAAAAAGAACGTCATCAGCTTTGTTGAGGAAATTATTAATAATAAATTTCTAAAAAACCTACATTTTGATTGTCTTGGCTTATACCCACGCCTTATTGAACTTGAATTACCATTACGACCAGCCCTCTTTTATGATTACATTGAGGTAGAGAAATACCGACCAGTTCCCGCTCGCGTATCAACGGCTTACTTTGACACATGCAATAATTACTACAAAGACTTGGCAGAGGTTTTCGCCCGTCAGTTAACGCTTCTTGCAGGCCTGAATAATTTACTAAAACGAGGTGATCACAATGAATTTGAAGCGACATTAAAGTTGAACAAGAAGAACGAATTTCGTAAAGAATTATCCTCTCTGAATAAATTTGCTGATGTGGATTTAGGCCAGAAAATTCAGTATATCGACGATTGCTTTTATACAATTAATATAACAGCCATCGATAATAGGCTCAGGAACGGTATTGCACACTATAAATACGAATATAAAGAATCAACGCAAGTCATTACCTATTACCCTGCTAAAGAAGGTATGGAACGTACTAAGTCGGAAGATATTACTTTTATGGAGTTTCTGCGCAAAACTCTGCTGCTATTCCGTGAAGTTCACAGCCTGAATCATCTCATCAAGGCTACACTCTACTACATTGTCCTGATCCTGAAAAAAGACGTGTAGCAATTTGGTATAACTCCGGTAGCGGATAATTTCCCTAATCAGGTTTTGCGCCTGCGGAGTTTTCTTGTTGCTTTTGACAGAGTTCTATTCTGCAGGTTTATAAAACAATTGCCATTCCGGATAACAAGCCGATGTCCGATGTTCTCTCTTTCGGGATAACAGCCATAATTAAATCTCTACATCATAGGAGATTTAATTATGTCTAAGTCACCGTGGAATAAAAATCGTATCATTGGGCAAAAACGACCGCTTAAAATATCTCATATCTGGGGATATCCGTATTAGACTGGAATTAGAAGGGAAAATTCGCGACTTAGCTTTGTTTAATTTAGCCTTGGATAGTAAACTTCGAGGCTGTGATCTCGTTAAATTGAAGGTATCAGATGTTGCATATGGCAGTTCAGTCTCCAGCAGAGCAACAGTGTTACAACAAAAGACTGGTAGTCCTGTCCAATTTGAGCTGACTAAAGGAACTAGAGATTCAGTTGCTGCATGGATAAGAATAGCTCACTTGCATAGTGCAGACTATATTTTCCAATCCCGAGTAGGTTCTGCTCAACATATCTCTACCAGACAATACAACCGTATTTTTCATGGTTGGATTGAAAAGCTAGGCCTTGATAATTCGTTGTACAGCACGCATTCTATGCGCAGAACTAAGCCATACCTGATCTACCAGAAAACAAAGAATCTTCGTGTAATTCAGTTATTACTAGGACATAAAAAACTGGAAAGCACGGTTCGTTACCTTGGCATTGAAGTCGATGATGCATTGGAGATTTCTGAGTCAATTGAAGTATAAATCTATCAGGGCTGTTTATCAGCCCTGTGCCAGAAGCGGACGTTATGACTGAGCCTTTCGAAAAGGCTCAGTCATAAGAACAGAGAATGTTCAGGTAAACTTATTCAGTCCAGATTCTTTTAGGGGTCTTTACGCCCTAGCTTTGGAATCAAACGTACATATATTAATTCGCTAAGCAATTCAACCATGGTCTGGGCGACAATGACCGCGGGCAGGACTGGCACGGCTCCAGGCACCGCCAGAGCAAGCGGTAGTATCACCAGTGAGTTCCGTGTTGCACCGCTAAAAGCTATTGCTCTCCCGGCTTTTGATTCCAGACGAAAAATCTTAGCCATACCCCATCCGCATAACGGCGCTAGCGCAGCAAAAGCCACATAGACAGGCACCGCCTGTACAGCAACAGCCCATGCCTGTCCCAGCTGCGGCAGCATGGCGGCTACAACGATGAAAAGAACTGCTGCAGTTGCCGGAACGGGCAGCAGACCAAGGCCCTCGGATATCTTTTGTGATAAATGGCTTTTCCGGGCCACAAACTGTGTTAACGCAGCAAGCAGCAGGGGAACAGCAATAAGCCAGATAAATGCATGAATAAACGGCGCGGGTTGCACCAGTTCGGATGCATTTTCTCCAAGAAATAAACGCAGATAGACCGGAAGCAACAGGATCTGCACGATAAGCAATACCGGTGTAGAAGCCAGTAAAAGACGGGCATCCGCACGGCCAAGCTGCGAAAACGTCACTACGTAATCAATACAGGGGGTAAGCAGGACCAAAAGCACGCCGAGGATAAGCATCGGATTA
Source organism: Providencia sp. PROV255 (assembly GCF_028478065.1). Lineage (NCBI taxonomy): Bacteria > Pseudomonadati > Pseudomonadota > Gammaproteobacteria > Enterobacterales > Morganellaceae > Providencia > Providencia sp. PROV255. The sequence goes on from NZ_JAMPMI010000024.1 coordinate 71,762, forward strand.
TTCGGAAGAAAACTGACCAGCACAGCAACAAGAAGCGGTACCAACAAGAAATTAGTCAGCAAAAGAGGCAGAATGAAACGCACTCTCGTGAACGCAGTTCCAAGTTCAGCCACAGGAACCTGTAGAAAAGTAACATAGAGCATCAGAGCAAGCGCGGGATTAATAGCACTTTCCAGAGAGGTTGTGCCTGACAGAATAAATGCCGAAAAGCATCCGGCTGCCACAGCGAAGAAGTAAATGGCAACCTGACCATGTTCCAGCCAGTCCCTAATCGCTGCTGCTTTATTTACTGTTTGCATAGGTTAAAATCCTTTTATTTTGGTTTCATGTGACTGTAAAAAGCGATGTTCAGGCATTGTTTTCAGACCCTGTTGGCATACCTGTACATTTAGAGAATAATTCGATGGCCTGATCGCAATAGCGGCAATGCCCCTGACAGCAGTCATGCATCAGGAAAGCCACTAAATCGGCCAGGCTCGCCCAGCAGGCGCTGTAAATAATCGATTTGCCTTCGCGGCGGCTGGCGATAAGTCCGGCGTGCTCAAGCTCTTTAAGATGAAAAGACACCCTAGAGGGGGATGAGGCGTCAAGGGCAGCAGCAATGTCGCCTGCGGACATACCATCTGCTCCCGCCACAACAAGCATTCTCACTATTCTGAGTCGAGATTCATGTGCCAGCGCTGAGAAAGCTATAAGTGCTCTGGTTTGCTCCATTACAATTCTTCATTTCATGAATATGTGAAATGAAGAATATTTTATTTCGAATATTTTTACCAGCGGTTACGGCCATTGAGACTGCCTAAGTGGCCGTAATGGAGGATGACTTAGGCAAAATCGCTGCCTTTGTCCGGCTTTCCAGACATACTTATAGCGTTCTGGTTCAGAACATCGCTTTGACAACCGGGGCAAGGCAGTGCTTCTGGTCCTGAAAATTACCGGAATGGCCCCATATGAATGGCCGTATTCGCGGACGTGGATGCAAGTCTGCTCGTGGTGGTAAACGTGCTGCGCCTGTATCTAAGTACCCGGTTCAGTTGCACATCAGGTCTGTCGGGCAGCGTCCGCTCCTCGCTCACAGCGGACTACAAAAGTTGATTCTGCACTATCTACAAAACCTATAAGCTTTAGTTCGAGAAGATACAGCCGGATTAATATCCGGCATGCTTGTGCTGGTTTTCTTTACTCATACTCACGCCCTTTGCAGATGTTCTCAGCCAATTCAATTCCAGTTTCGCTTAGCGTGTAGGCGACTTTCAGCGTGCGCGGGTCACGGTATTTGAGCAACAGCTTGCGCTCCACCAGCGTGCGACATGAAATGCGCAAATTAGGGCGCTCTATCTCACGGGAGCGACCTTTGTTTAAGATCGTGAAGATGGCCGTGAACGGAATGGGATTCCTGTTTCGTGCCCTGATTTTAAGCAAAACGAACAGTACATCTTGTTGTAACGATGAATTCCGGTGGTGGATGATGTTTTCCATGCTTAAGCCTATTCATATGCGATATGAATAAGCTACCTATAGCCTGGTTGCATGTCATCGTTTTTAGTCCTCGTTTTGTTGGCCTTTTCGGGCGAGTAGAAATTCCGTCCGTAGTAGGATCGAGCTACCCGTCGGGGTGAACATTAACAAGGTGAAAAACATGTTTAAACGTATCCGTAGCGTACCATTATTGGCTGGAGCCATTGCCGCATTGTGCATGACCAGTGCCTTTGCTGAAATCCCCACCAATGCCAGTGGCCGACCTATTGCCGGAAAGTCTTTGGCAGAGTTCCAATCATACAAAGCCAGTTGCCCTGAGTGCTTGCAGGTCGCTCAGGACATTATCAAGATGCGCACCCAGTATTGCCAGCAAGCCGGTGATTTGGATCAGACCATCTTGCAGGACCCGATTTATCCCTACCTCAACGGCATCCGCGTCATGCTGGCTAACCGTGGAGGCTACAACAGCCCCATGTACACCTCAGCACGCCAGGTATTCGAAGCTAACGTGAACTGTGAAAACAGCAGTGATTGGGTCGAACGCAGCCAAAAGGTTATTGAAAATACCTTTACCGGCCCTCAGTAAACCAGTCTGTCCTTCAACCCGCTAAACCAGCGGGTTTTCTTTGCCAAAATTTCGTGGGCAGCATCACCCACGTTACGCTACATGAAATCATCCATAAGGACACACAATGAAAGACCCATGCTTATTGAACCTGCGGCAGTTGTTCCAGCAAGATCTACAGTCGCGCCTTAACATCAACCACGCTGACGCGGCAGAACATATCGCGGCAGGTTATGTCGAGGACGACGGGGAACGTATTGACCTAAACATCGAGTGGAATGCCTGGGTCCGCTGCCACCATGCCCGCCTGAAACAACCGGCATCGCAATTGCTGACACCCGAAACGCATTCCGCTATCGCCACGATGCGCGCACTGGCTGACGAATTTCGCGAGCACTTCGAAGAGCATGGCGAACATCACCATGCCGTCATCGCCCTGTATGACCGGGCAGACAGTGATTTTGGCTATGAAAATGTCACGCACCTGATTGCGGCGCTGGATCGCCTGGTGGAGCACATCAATCAGCCCGTCAATTTATCTTCAGGCCGGGTCTATACCGCTCAGGTGGCCGGTGCTATTGCGGCCTATCGTCAAACCGTTATCGCCGCATTGAACGCCGTGGGCAAACCCTGGACTGACTAATCTGTGCATTAGTGAGTGCCCTTTAATTCAACATCAGCTACCGGAGTGATACATCATGAATCTGAAATCGATTTTGAACCAAACGAGAGAGACGCTGAAAGAAAAAGGGATCAGTGCTGACAATCTGCGAAAAGTCACTGCACCCTCTGAGCTCATCACACAGCTGATCTCAACGCTGGCAAACCTGTCCGGGGATTACAAAGGCAGCTATTCCCCGGCTCCTGACTATCAAGGTTTGTTGCGCCAGTTCAATGCCCTTCAACAACTGAACGTCTCGTTCGGCAAGCAGCTGATTTACTACCGTGAAAAAGCCAAGCAAGACGGTGACGGTCCAGCTGAACTCAAGCGCCTTCAAGATGAAGTCAACTCTGAACGTGGGGCCAATGAGCAGCTGACCGCTGAAAACGAACGCCTTCGAGCTGAGCGGCTGGAAGTGGATGCCGAAACGGAAAGGCTCAAGGCGTTGGTACTGACACTTGGGGGTAACCCTGAGATATGGGAAGGAAAAGCACCATGACCGTTGACGCTGTGGCCGAGCTGGCTATCACATTGGGTGTTAGCGAAGCTGAAGCAACGCAGTTTGCAGTTACAACCTGCAATTTGATGTTGCAGCACCCAGAATTGCTGGCTGGGGATATACAGCATTTTGCGCAGCAAGGAACCTGGCCGGAGAGTACCGATAAGCCCCTGGTCAAAGGTGAACCCGACACGGAAAGTGTGCTGATGGGAATGCGTGTGCTGATCTACAAATTGGGTAAGCACGAAGGCCCTGACGGTAAAGCCCGCCAAATATACGACATGATGCGACGTCTCGGTTATTTTTCTGTGGCGGATTGTCTGCGTTGACAGCAAGCAATGGGGTCAAATGACCCCATATATTTCATTGCCCGATAAGAAATGACTTATCCTAAATATTTCGCTGTTTTGCTATTCGTCACCGGTTTGGGTCGGGTTAGTCTAATTATGACTACTTACTCAACTTTAGGGACACGACATGACCACTACTCTGAATCAGCAAGCGGCACCGAAGAAGCGTACCTTTAAAGATCTGCCTGGTTTCGACATCTCTGCCAATGACATGCTGCGCATCATTGATGCACCATGCATGATCATTAAGCGCGGTAACGTACAGTTCAAAGTATTGGAAATGCTGACCCTAACGCTGGTGGGGGACAACCTGAGCGCGCTCGGCGTTGACTACAATACCGGGCAGGTGATCTCCCGTGGTGTTGTCCAGAAAGCCAACGGTGATATGGTGGCTTCTGTACCTGCCACTCATATCAGCACCTTGTTCCGTAATATGAAAGCTGAAGAAACCGTGAATGTGCGATGCGACCAAGAGCGTAATCGCCTCATCATTCGTACCGGTAAAAACGCCTACAACATCCCGCTGTGCATGGATGCCATCCCGGTGGTGGATGAGTCCGACCTGACAGCCAAATACAGCATCACCTTCCCGGCCAACATGCTGCATCGAACCTTGCAACGCGTCATGCACTCTGCTGGCAAAAATGACGTGCGTCATTATATGAATGGCGTCTACCTGAGCCTGGACAAAAATGCCTTCAACGCCGTCGCGACCGATGGGCACCGTATGTCTGTAATGACCGAAGACGTCCTGTTTACGGATGAGCCTCAGGAAGACATTACGGCACCCGTAGCGCCTGCATCACTGTCTGGTACCTCATCCGGGATTATTCTGCCTATCGAGGTATGTCCTATCCTCATGAAGTTGCTGGCCGCAAACAAAGGCAGCTTCCGTATGGACTACAGCGAAAGCTACCTGACCTTTAACCTGGGTGATGTCACCGTGGTTTCCAATCTGATAGACGGCCACTATCCCGATTGGCGTCGTGTTGCAGGTGTTGTTAAGCACAACACTGAGAAGTTCAGCATTAATGCATTGGTGCTTCGCGAAGCATTAAGCCGCGCACTGCCGCTCATCAATGCAGGCGCAGTCAATAAAAATGCGAACAGTACCGGCCTATTCATTTTCAAAAACAACGCGCTGATGATTAAGTCCCCTAACCAGAACCTGATCGAGTGCAAGGAAGTGCTGGAAATTGAAAAGGTGGCCGGAGAGCAGGAAGACAAAATTGAAATCGGTTTGAACTGCGAATACCTGCTGCGCTCGCTGAACAGTCTGATCTCACATTCAGGTGAAGAAACTGACATCACTTTCGCCCTCAAGGACACGGTAACCGGGTTGGAAATCGGCTTCGGCGAAGACTGCTGCGACATCATCATGCCCGTCAGATTCTAAAAAACACCGTAACCGTCTGTTTTGTTGACCAAAAGCAATGTCGTGTTAATCGCACGCCTTCGCTGATGTTTCCCTCTGAAAAACAACGACAAATTGACCGCCTTTTTGAAGGGAATGGGTCGTATCAACGGTTATGATAAGAGCACTTTTCCCCTGCATAGGTAGCAATTGCTTTTGCAAAAGTTACACCTTGCGCCAACAGCAACAACTTAACATGAGGATTTTACGTGGAACTGAAGCAATACCATGAAGAAGCACTGCGCACCGAATCGGTGATCCCAGAAATCAGCGGCGTGAGTGCGCCACACCTGTATCTGCTGCTGTCTGCCGCTCACTCGCTGGGCGAAATGTTGGATCAGTTTAAAAAAGGTATTTTTTACCGCAAACCTATCGACATCAATCGGTTTAAAAAGGGTCTGGCCGACCTGCAAGACCTGATCGGCACGCTTTCGCCGGAGTCCATCACCGCAGAAGAGCTGCACGACGATAGCAAAACCATACTGATGAACGGTTTTGACGGCAAAACGCACAATATCGGCCTGGCGTCCCTGGAAGCCATCGACACGCGCATTCTGCATGCCTCACTGGGTGTGTTCACGGAATCCGCTGAAATCTGTAAAGCGCTGGTGAACGCAATTGAAGGCCAACCGCTGGATATGGTGAACCTGTCTGAAGAGTTCGGCGACCTGAACTGGTATAGCCTGGGTGTTTTCCCGTCAGCCTCCGGCATCCATTATGGCCGTATTTTGGAAACCAACATCGTCAAGCTGGCCGTCCGTTACCCAGAGAAGTTTGAAGCATTCCTGGCTCACGACGGTAACCGTGATCTCGTCGAAGAGCGCAAGGCGTTGGCGAACGGCATCAAGTAAGCCTTACCCATTCTTGCGGGCAACGTGGGGTTGTCCGCTTTCTATGGTGGAATTATGAATACTGTTCTGAAGTGGGTTGGGGGTAAGCAGGGCGTCATGGCACAGCTGAAGTTGGCGCTGCCAAAGGGCGTCCGCCTGATTGAGCCTTTCTGTGGTTCGGGTGCGGTGATGATGAACACCGCGTATCCAAACTACGTGCTGGCGGACATCAACGCCGACGTCATCAACACTTACGATACCATCCGTAACGCTGCGGAAAGCGTTATTGCAGCACTGACTGAGCTCTATGAAACGTGCCGTACTCGCGAGCACTACGATGCTATCCGTAAAGAATTCAATGCGCGCACTGCTGACCCTGTTCGCATGGCTGCGATGTTCATCTACATGAACCGTCACGGGTATCGCGGCCTGTGCCGGTACAACAAGCGCAAAGGGGAGTTTAACGTTCCCTGGGGTGATTACCGTAAACCCTATTTGCCTGAGAAAGAGATCCGATACATGGCCGAGCGCCTTGAAAATGCAGACTTGCTGTGCGCGGGCTTTGAAGAAACGCTGAAGCTGGCGGGTGAGGGGGATGTGGTCTACTGCGACCCACCTTACGTCAATCCAGGTAAGTTCACGGGTTATCACGCCAGTGGTTTCGCTGAAGCCCAGCAACGTGCGCTGGTGGATATTCTCAATACGCTGCCTGAGAAAGGGGTGCATGTAGTGGCCTCCAGCCATGATGCCGAGAACATCCGTCAGATGTATGCGGGATTCACGGTTAAGGGCTTCTCTGCCCCGCGCAGTGTGTACAACGGGACGGGTGAAGGGAAAAAAGCGAAAGAAATTATCGCTATCCGTCAAGCTGCTTCTTCCGGTAATACCGAAGCATGACCATGCCGGTGTTTGAAGTTCCACCGCTGAAGGATCCGCTGACTGAGCGATTCTGCGATGAGATTGCCATCATTCACCGGTATGACCCTGCTGAAGCCAGTCGCCAGTACCTTGAATTTATCAAAGACAACAATGTGGTGTATTGGGTGCAATTAGCTATTCGTGACCGCATCCAGTACCTGTCAAAACAAAAATCAAAGGGCAAGCCCCTTCTGATTAAAAATCATAGTGAGGGAGCTATGCCTCTTTTTCGCCCTAAAAGTGTCGTGGTGTACCGCATCACCCGCCAGATTGACTTCAGTAACATCGCCGAGCAATTGAAATCCTTCGAGTTTAAGCCGTGTGGCCCTCAGGATATGGCGCGCACCGGTTGGATCAGTCCGTTGGGTGAAGAGTACGAAGAGCTCACCCATCAGGCGAATGGCCTCATCCTGCTGACTCAACGTAACGAAAGCAAAATCATTCCTCCGGCCACCGTGAAGGAGCTCGTTCGCCAGCGTGTGACCAAGCTGGAAAAAGAACAGCATCGTCGCCTGAAGCGCACAGAAATTTCGGCGCTGAACGATCTGGTGCTGGGGGAGCTGTTGCCAAAAGCACTGAGTAAATACGCCAACATGAACATGTGGATTGACCCAAAATCCCGCCTGATCATTGTGGAAACCACCAGCTTTAAACGCGCTGAAGATGCCGCTGCGCTACTGCGTAAAACGCTGGGCTCTTTGCCTATCATTCCGTTCACGTTGGAAACCCCGGTCGAGCTCAAACTGACAGAATGGGTTCGCTCTTCCGAGCTGCCTCCGGGGTTGGCATTGTGCGACGAAGCAACTCTGGAGGCCATCCTGGAAGACGGTGGCGTGGTGACGACAAAACGCCAAGATCTGGTTTGCGATGAGATTGCTAACCACATCGAAGCGGGAAAGTTGGTCACAAAGCTGGCGATGAGCTGGATGGAGCAACTTAACTTCGTCATTAACGATAGCTTTGTCATTTCCCGGTTGAACTTTGCCGACGCCCTTATTGAGCAGAACGACGATATCGATCGCGAAGATGAAGTGCAGCGGTTTGATGCGGACTTCGTTTTGTTTACCGGGGTCATCATGGAGCTGCTGGATCAGTTAATTGCTGCGTTCGGCGGGGAAGCCAAGTCATCGGCTGAAGGAAAGGGAGACAGCAAAGAGGAAGGCGGTGACAGCGGTGAATCGGATGATGATAGCAGTCAGGGTGACGACGAGTAACCCGTAACCATACCGGGTATGAATTAGGTAGCCACAACCGAGGGTGACGCTTAATGCTTCGTTGGACTGAAGATCAGCAACGCGAATACGAGCAACGCATGGGGCGGAGCACGAGTCCCAAATCGGCACCAAAGAATGACAAGAGCCCCGTCACATCCCACCAGCCAGCCCTTGAATCAGCGCCTGCTGAGTTGACGGCGAAGCAACGAACCCAAGCGCTGGGACGGTTGCGAACGGGCACAATGAATAAAACTGAAGCACGCTACGCTGAACACCTGAAGTGGCGTATGCATGCGGGTGAAGTCGCCTGGTTTAAGTTTGAATCCATCAAACTGCGACTCGCCGACAAAACAACGTATACAGCGGACTTCTTCGTCATGCTGACCTCGGGTGATCTGGAGGTGCATGAAGTGAAGGGGCATTGGGAAGAGGATGCGCGAGTCAAAATAAAGCTTGCTGCTGAACACTATCCCTTCCGTTTTCTGGCCGTGAAATGGCTCAAAGATGAGGGAGGTTGGAGTTTTGAGGACTTCTCCCCCTGGTACAACAAGGAAAACCCATGAGCGTGACTGACGGCCTGATAAAGCAATTTTTCGAAACCTGGTTCTTATCAACGGAGCGCAAGAAGCGTAATGACGATACTTGGCAACCGCCAGTAGAGGGGCAAGAGGACCCCTCGTTGTATCACGTTCGCAAGGATGCAGCCTATGAAGCTTGGTTTGCCCGCAGCGATTACCCGCTGTTGAGTGCCAAAGCCATGACCTTGCCCGATGAGATGTATCGCTATTTGCAGAACGTTCGCAAAGCGCGTGAAGCAGAAATTAATAAAGAGCGCCCGCCTGCGGTACTGCGGGATTTAGGCGTTTCTTCACTCAGGGACCTGGCAGACTACCTGATCCGCAACGACATTGCGGGCAGGCCGGTTTAACAGGAAATACTCACCAAGACAGGCACGGGGTGCGTCATGTCTTTCAAAATGATTGGATTGACCGTATTTATTGCGGGTGTATTGGGATTGGCCTATTTGCTATTTTTTACCGGGAAGTCGGGAAAAAAATCAGACGACGAAAAGGGGGATCGGAAGCCAACGCTGGACGAGTTGTTTCCCATTGATGCCGAAACGGGGGAGCGAATTTACCAGCGGGAAGATCACGACGGCGTAATAACCAGTGACGACGAATTGACTCCGGCCATTTATGTTGGGTACAAGCGGCATAAGTTTCTTCTCCCACGAGATGCCAGCAATCTGTACTCTCGCCTTGTTGAGATGTTTGCTGATCAGTATGCCGTTGCACCACGGGTCAGAGTGACTGATATCATTCAGGCCGAAGAAAAGGATTTCGAGAGCCAGAGTCTGGACGTGAAAAGTGCTATGCAGTTTATGTCGCGGATGAACTTTAACTTTGTCCTCAGCGACGTGCATAGCGGCGAGATTGTGCTGGTTATGCTGACTGAAGAACGCCTGGCCGATTCCGGTAACAGTGCATTTCTGATTGGCCTGCTGAGCCATCTGAACATCCCGCTTTACCGCTACGAGCGCCTAGCGGATATCAGCGATAACGATCTGGCGATTGATATTGCGGAAACTATCTCTGGTGGTCAATTCGAGTAAACAAAATGAAAGCCCGACTTGCTCCGGCTTTGTCGATTCTGAACTGCTGATATGATGTATTTGTGAGATCAATTAAAGGGGGGCGAAATGTCTCAATCCAACGGGTATTGGACAGGTAATTTACATGCCGGGTCCACGGTGTTCATTCAGCACCAGGACGGCCATCTTTCCAAAGGGGAGGTCGTAAATGTTGCCGATCACCGGTTCAATGTTGCAGGCATTTCCTCTTCCTTTGATAAATCTACCGCGACAAGTATAGAAGGCGTTGTCGCGCTACCAGATGAGTATGATATCCGGGAGCGCTATAGCATTCAGCGGCAGCGAGATTATCTGGTTAACCTGGATATCTCAGCGCTGTCATCACATCAGATCAATCATCTCTATGCCGGTTTGCACCTCGCGAAACGGGCTGGTGGAGGTGCTCTGCCTGGCATGCCCGTCGCTGAAACCCAGGAAGGGCTACGCAGATATATACGGGAATTAAACCTGAGTGCGTTGAGTGAGCTTCAGGTTATGTACATGTTAACCGGCTTGAAAATTGCCACGAAAAGTTAAAAAGAGGTTTTTATGTCTACTACTGAGCGGGCTCCTAAACGGGCTCCGCGCCGTAAAAAGAGCGCACGCAGAAAGCCAAAGCAAAAACATTGGTCGTATTCAATTACGTCAATGGAATTCCTGATCGCGTTCCTTTTAGTGTTAATTGTAGCCGGGTTGTCAGCAATATATTACTGGCGTTCGACCACCTTGGTAACAGCCTGGGATGTCGGTACCGTCACACAGCCGGTTATGCGAGCCTATAACGAAACTGGCATTGGCTTGAAAACCGATTTCGTTACCACGAAAGGCGAATTTACCGTTCAGCTGCAAATTTTCCCCAATCCAGGCTTGCCACTTGAGCTGCGCCAATATCATCGCGGGAATTTCAAGCTTTGCTATTTGATGGGGGACTACGAGTATCAGACTGGTAATGCTCTGTGCTTTGACATCCCGACAAGTGATGGCCTAACTATCAGCAGTAAACTGTAACCCCTGTAAAATTCGGTCAGCGGCACTGGCCGAAGTAAAATCGGCATTACATACATTCCTGAGGAAGTGAACATGAGCCAGCCATCGATCGCGCAACGCATTCATACCCAATTACCTCCGAGCTCGTTAGAAGGGCTTGTTCAGGCGCTTGAGGATACGGCCTTACTCTCAGGCGCAGATGTGTTGTCGGTGACCGTCATGCGCAGCACGATTTACACAAAATTGGAAGAATACAGCGATGTGTTATCGCTTTCGCCGGAGCGGATCCTTCAGTCTCTTGAAGGTATTCGAGGTCATGAGTCGCCCGTTCAGTTCTACAGCGATCAGCGCCTACCCGAAATTTGCGATGCTTACGCTTGGCCGACCGCTGAGGAATTTCGCGAGAGCCTCAGCGAAGGCGGTTCAGCCCCGGCATTCCTTTGCCCGGAATGCAATCAGGAGTCCGGCCACGAAAGCGAATGCACGGCACACATCATCAACAAAAACGGTGAACGTGTGAATTGTGGCTGGATCTTAAACCCGACCTCAGATACTCTACGCAACAGTATAAAAATACTCATACAAGCAGAGTTTTTGAACAATCTCCAGGTTCATCATATGTTTCGCCCCAAAGGAGTCGCTCTCCCGACGCGGGCTTGTTTTGATGAGTTTGGTGAGGACCTCGAAGACGACGAGTGTTGAGAGATAAGAAAGTAGTACCTCATTTTAATAGATGCCTCGTTTAGGACGAGGCTTTTTTTTGCCTTTTCCCCTTCGTCAGCGGTTACCCCCACCGGATAATAATTCTATTTTCCTTGAGGTACTCCATGACAAATTTAGCCATCTACGAACCTAACCGCACCGCAGAGTTTCAGCCGATACTACCTCTGTATCAAGCTGAGGATGGTAATCATGCTGGCATTACCCCACATGAGGGGTTTCGTATGTTCAATGCACTTACGCAACTACTCGCAGAATACCGTGATGCACGCGATGAAATTGACTCCTTACACCTCGCCGTTATGGGCAAACGCCATAGCCAAGCATTTCGTTATTTCACGGACGGATGTAACAACTCGATAGGGACAACGCTGGCCGTTGATTGCCTGTTTGATCTTCAGCGCGCCACCTGCTCACTGGATGAGTCCTTCTGGCAAAAGGTACTGGATCTCACGGGGGTGCGTAACTTTATGCCAACCGCCCGAAAAGACGAGTGGTACAACACGCTTCGACAGTGGCGAAAAGCCTCACCGGATCGGCTTGCCACTTTGCGGCCCGTTGCCTTCACGGAAGAGAACGTACTCGCCACAGCCAAAAGTCTGACCGCTGAGAAAAAAGATTATTTCGCAGAAATGGTTGAAGGCGTATTCAAAAGCCTGTCCGTGTTTCACAAAACCAACAAGGCGCAAGGGTTTAGCCCAAAAATGGTGATCACCAATTGTCTGCCATGCCGCGACTACAAGCGAGGTTATGACAACATGGATTACCTCAGCGACCTGCGTAAAATAATCGGCCTCATGCACGGACGTCCCGGCGCAGAGATCGTGAATAAATGGGCGTTAGAGCAATCCCTTAGTAACAATGTGGGGGAGTGGGTTTCGGTAGACGGTGGCGCACTGACCTGTAAAGGTTTCCTTAACGGCAATGTGCATATTCAGGTATCAGAGGCCGTGTGCGATGATCTCAATACGGTATTGGCTTACCGGATGCCAGGCCTTATCCCGCAGTTCAAAGAGCGCGGAAAAGCCAACAAGGCACCGCGCAACACGCAGTACACAGGCGATTTAATTGATTACCAAATCGCATTCCCAACCTGCACCGAACTCGCTGAAATGGCGCGAAACAACCAACACAGTGCGAAGCAATATGGCGCGGGACCATTTACTATCACGATGCCCCGTCCATACCACTACACAGATTTGGTCAAAAAGGAGCTTGATAGCATCTTCCGTATTCTGGGTGCGGTGGAAGTTAAGCCAGAGGTCTACGAGTTTGAATTCTGGCCGATGGAGGCGTTTAAAGCTGTTGCCATCAGCGGGACTTTGCCCGACCAAAAAACACACCAGTTCTACCCAACAACCGGTGACCTCCAGAAAGCAGCGATGGACGAATGCGATCCGCGCGAGGGCGATACCCTGCTTGAACCCAGCATCGGCTTTGGCGCGCTTCTGCGTAACTTGCCAGAGGGCATCAAGGTGACGGGTATCGAGACAAACCATGTTGCTGCCATGTGCTCACGCCTGCGTTGGGATACCCACCAGCAAGATTTCCTCAATGCCACGGTTACGCAACTTGGTCAGTTCGATCGCGTGTTAATGAACCCTCCATACTCGGACGGTCGCTGGAAACGTCACCTACAGCACGCTCGTCAATTCGTGAAGTCGGGTGGGCGTATCGTCGCTATTCTGCCCGGCAGCGCGACAGAAGAGAGCGTGCAGTCTCTGATGTGTGATGATTGCAGTGCCCACCAATGCGGTCAGTATGAAAACGCCTTTGACCTAACAAATGTCAGCGTTAAACTATTCGTCATTGATATTTATTAATTTTTTTGGGTCATAGCATATTCTCAATTTGCCAAGGCATTAATGGTACGTTTATGAGCAAAACAGACTACATACTCCGCGCATTATCGAAAATTTCGCATAAACGCTGGGAGCACTACATTATCAATCGGGTCATCCATAAGCTGGACGACCCAGATATTGAGTTCGTTTGCCAACAGTGCATTCGAAAAGAAGGCTGCTTGGGCGAAATATACCTCGCTGATCTGCTTTTTCCACAACTGAGTCTCTATCTTGAGATTGATGAGGCTCATCATGATAGTGACGACGCTAGAAAGGCTGACGCCAAGCGTCGATTAGATATCGTTGAGGCAACCGGGTTCCAGGAGGAACGGATCCCTGCTAGTAACATAACCCTCGGTGAAGTAAATAAACGGGTTGATGAGTTTGTCCGATTAGTTAAAAACAAAAAAGAAGATCTCGAAAAGCAAGGCCTGTTTTTTCACTGGGACTATGACGAACGATACTCAGCAAAAAAACATATAAATACTGGCTACATGGCAGTAGGCCCTAACTCTGTTTTCCGCTATCACAGAGATGCTTTGCAATGTTTTGGGTACCGCAGAGAGGGGCATCATCAATCAGGTGGCTGGGCTCTGCCTGCTGAGGTCGTTAAGTCCATCGGATTATCAGGCCGCGTAATGGTTTGGTTTCCTCGTTTATATGAGGCTGGAGAGTGGAAAAATAGACTTGAGGAAGACGGCAAGCAGATAACCGAAGAAAGCCTTAATGCAACAAAAAACTATCAGGAAACGTGGGATTACCGCATTGTTATGGCTCATTCCCGTGATGAACTAAACCGCACGCTGTATCGCTTTCTGGGCGTTTTTGCTATCGACAGCAACCAATCATCCGATGAAGTTAAAGTGTTCAAGCGCACCCACACCCGAGTCAACGTATGCCCCCCTAAAAATTAGCCGACGTTTTGTCGGCTATTATCCTTCGTCACCGTATCCTGTCAGCGTAAAATAGCGACCTCAAAAGGTTTGCTAACCCTATAGCAGTTTTCACTCTGCGTGGTTTGCATTATCAGCGAATTTATAAATTCAGGACAACAGAGTGACTCAGTTTGTTAATTTGCGCGGTAAGCGACTGGCATTTTCCGCCAAAGAATCATCCTCGATCCCCCCTGGCGCTTCAGGCCTAATCTATCCCAAAGATGCAGGATTCATCATTACCGATGAGCAAAGCGTGGAAAGGCTCTTCATAGAACATGACAAGGCCACTGGCATTTCATGGTTTTTGAAAGTCGGTCGTCGCGGTCTCCGGCGTTGGTTCGAGCCAACTAACGACGAAACGCTAAAAGCATTCGGATTAGACATCCTCGACTACAACGCCTCAATCCTACTGGCCGGGCGTATCCACCAGCAATGTAGAAAACACCTTTCAACCTCTTCCGGACATTAAAGGGTTAGGCAGGCGTCTTCCAGTCACCACAAGAAAGGAGGTCGTTTCGATCTCCTTTGTGTTCTTTGTCAGCGGTAGTTGCATGAGACAATTAACCCATTCGAAACCGTTTAGGAACAGTCATGGATAACTTTAAATACTGGTTAAAGCTGGTGGTCTACCGCTTTACATTAAGCAACGAAGACCTGGTGAAGTGCCTGGCTGATCGCCGGAGCATGGACGAGTTTCGCCGTAAGGCCTCAGATGTGAAGCAGCGAATGAAACTGCATGAGCTCGCCGGTGGCCGTTGCAATGAAGATGGCGGGGAAGGGATCCCGTTAACTTTCCAAGGCATCACGCTTAAGGCTTATCGTCCAGCCGAACCGACGGTTTCACTCTCCAAACCTTCTGATTGCAACGTTGTTGACCTCAGTGACCGCCGAAAGCGCCGTGACCTGGTCAATGTCATTTCTCACGCATCGCCCCAAAAACGCTGCGGCCAATAAATCACATTAAATAAGGGATATTCAATGTCCATCATGCGACACGAGAAAGTTAGCACCCATTCGATCAAGACGATTTTCACCGAAACGTGTAAGTCATTTATGAGCATTTACGGGGTGTTCATGCTGATGGTTCCAGCCTTGATTGGCGGGGGATCGCTTGCTTTGCTGATGCAACGCCTTTCAATGGCCGATATTGGCTTTTTCATCCTGCAACCTGTTTTCATTGCCACGCTGATCATGATGACCCTGACTCAGCAGAAAATCACTGGTAAAAGCCTGCCCATAAAAAACCACATCCGTAACCTGCTTGTGGTTTTGTTTACCGGTGTTATTGCCACGTTCTTGCTGGTATTCACGCTTTGGTGCTTCAGCCTTTATATGCCAACAGCCAGTGCTGCCTCTGGTAACACTCAAATTCCCGTCCCATTAACAGCGGTGCCATCCGTTCAGCCACAAGGGTTCCTGTCATTGCTTCCGGTCTATTTCAACATGTACAGCCTGGTGACGTTCACAACTTTGCTCGTCCTGCCAATGATGGTCATGTTCGTCGGGGCTGTGGTGTGCTGTGAGGGGGCATTATTCCGGAACCTCAAGGCGATCATATTGGCGGTATTCCGCAATGTCAGCATCATGATTGTTATTGCCATGCTATCACTGGTCGTGTTCGCACTGTGGTCGTACACATCACTCAATAGTGACTGGCTGGTTTACACCGCTATCGTACCCATAGCACTACTCACTGCGGTTATCCACCGCATCGCCGTGCTGTCTTTGCCTGTCGAAATCAAACCATGAGGTTAACGATGAAAACCCCTATCGCTCTATTCATCGCCGCGCTATCTCTGGGCGTCGCTTCCGCTCAATCTGCGCCTTTGTCTAACGAGGCTATTGGCGAAATTGCAGGCTCCCACGGCGCAGTGATGGCCTCCATTGCTCAATGCAGAGCGTACATAGAAAGCCCGAGCTCGCGCGGCAAAGAGGTTGCCCGACAAATGCAGCAGGCGTTACATAAAGCACTCGGTGCTGAAGAAGGCACCGATGAAAGAGCGCAGGCGATGACTGAAAAAATGCAGGGAACCGTTGAACAATACATCGGCCAGCTGACAAAGCAGTTCGATGAGGTCGGGGCAGGCCCCGATTTTCGCCGTGAGAAATGCGAGCAACTGATCGCTGGAAGTATTAAGCGTGCAGAACAAGTAGACAGCAAGTTCGGGGTGAAGTAATGGTTTACGTGCTGCTTGCGGTTATCTTGATCTTGGTCCGTATCCTGTATGTCCAGGACAACAAAAACCGTGCTTACCAATGGAAAATGACCAAAGAAATGCTGGTCATTAGTGACTCTCTTCATATCGTGACATCACCACATCATATTGGAGCGATGCCAGTATTGATCAGAGCGTTGGTGAGAAGCCTTGAACACAACCGTGCAGCAGTCGTCGCTTATCTGCAACTCAATATTCCTAACACCCCTGAAGCCAATACCGTCGCATCTGAACTTCGATACGCGCAGGCCAGCGCAAAACAAGCTCTTTGCCGCGTAGCCCTGTTGCTGGTTGAGTTGGAGCAGAAAGGGCAAAAGGTTCGTCGGCTGGTGGATGATTTTCGTGTGACGCATTTGGATGCCGATGACGTGTTTACTGCTTTGGACGAACGTTACCCCCCAAACGGGCAACACGCACCACTTTTACGTGTAAGCGACGTGATCCCTGGGCACTGGAAATTAGGCGGTCAATAATGAACAAGTTTCGCATTACCCATACCTACGCCATCCGAAAAGATGATTTTTATGCAATAGAAACCACGATGAGTTTGCACCAGGTGAATATGGCCGTTGCATACCTTCAATTCATGCACTTCAACTTGCCGACCTTCAACTTCCTCAATGACGGGCTGTGTGAGTTGGATATCATCGTGTTAATGCATCGCATCTACGGCGCGCATGTCATTACCGATCGCACTGCAATCGAGGCGGAGGTTGACCTCTATGTGAATTGGGAGCATCACCTAAGTCGCATTCAAAAGATACTCTATGAGATACAGGAGATAGCAAGGCCAGGCGTAAATGAGAGTATCCTGTTCCACCTGTGGGAAATGGGTCATCGGATCATGCCGATGATTAAGCAAACCAATCCAGCCTTGTACGATGAGGCCCAGCTTCAGCTGCCACGCATTGAGAGAGTGCTCAATGGTGCCCCTGTTGACCTCAGCTGGGGTTGGGAATCCTTCGACGGCGAACCTTGTGATGGTATCATTTATACTAAGCAATCAACCCCTGATTTTCTCGTGAGGATTTTTTGATGAATCGACTCGGCGAACTCCCCGAAGGTGCTGTTTGGCCGCACTTGTTTGACGCTATTCGACGCGATGTCTACGCCCAATTTGGTGGAGTGCTGGCTGTCCGGCAGGATGAGGTGGCGCGGGGCGTATCAACGCCTGAGCTGGCCGCTACACTGCTAAATGAGTACGCCTCCGGCCTTTGTATGTCTCTCGACATTGTCGGCGTTGCGCACGATCTGCCGCGCATGGTGGCCGAGGCAGTGCGCAGTATCGACCCTGACTTCATGCTCAACACCACTCGCCGCTGGAAAGGCGCATCGATCGTTTATGCGGAACAAAAATGAACATTCAAAGATTGTTTGCCGTTAAAAAACCATGCGCAAATTGTCCGTTCCGAAAAACGGGAAGGATCCCGTTGACAGAAGGCCGATTGGAGAGCATTAAGCGCACATTGCTGTCCTCTGATCAGGAGGTTTTTTTCTGCCATAAGACAACCTACCAGAGCGGTGCCGAAGATAGAGAAGAAAGTCAGTATCATCCGTCGGGTCGCGAATCCTATTGTATGGGCGCAATGGCTTGGCTGTATGCGAATGGCCGACCCAATCTTGCAACCCGACTGGGTATTCTTCTTGATGGCGTTGCCATTGAGGAACTGAAAGTAGCTACAAAGGTCATCAATACCTCCGCTCCATAAAACGCGTTACAAAAGAAAACTACCCGGTTGTGTAGGTTAAACCTGTAAGAATTGGCTATATGCTTTGAGCGTCCTAGCCTAAACAATCATCTCACAGGTTTAACGATGAACTTCTTGCATCACGCACCTTCCGCACTGCTATGTAACAATATTCGGCATGTCATAGACTCACTAAATATGCATCACAGGGTTGTTCACATGAACGATTCCAATGGTGTTATTTCATTTTTTAGTGAGCACCCCATATCGAAAAATATCATTTACCACTCTCTGGGGGAGTGTTCAGACCCCGAGTCTGCGTATTTAAAACTTACCGCTCAATTTCTTGAGCTTGAACAGACTGGAAAAACAGTTCTGAGCCTTGTTAAATCGGACAATCTACCAGCAGTGGCTGGCGCGCTGAAATTCGGTTTCAACCCCAGCGGATTAATCACGTTCAAAGATCCCTGTGGCACTGATGTAGATGTTGTTGAACTGTATTATTCCAGCACAGAGCCTGGTCATGAGTCGTTCACTCCATTTCCACAAGAAGGCCTCTCCGATGGCGTGTTAACGCTACGCATTTCGACCCGACCTGATGGTGCTCGAATGTTCCAGGACCACTACGATTCTGTGACTCGTTTTTGGTCTATCTATCCAGACATCCCATTTTCACAGTTCGATAAAGACTGTCGTTTGGCAGGCCTATATTGGTTGCTGGGTAAAAAAATGATGCTCTCTATTTTCGAAAATAATACGCAGGAATTAATAGGGCGGATCAGCCTACGGCCTGTAGTCCCCCCAATGGTTGGTGATGTTGGCTACGGTGTTTTTTCAGGGTTCCGGGGAAAGGGTTATGCATCTCAGGCTCTAAAAATGCTTTCGGACTGGCTCATGACCGATGGGGGATTCAATCGACTTGAATTAGGAGTAAAACCCGAAAATGTGGCCTCCAAAAAAGTTGCGCTCAAGGCTGGCTATATTCATGAAGGAATCAGCAGGAGCAGACTGATTAATCAAGATGGTACTTTCAGTGATCAACTCAGTTACGTCAAAACTAAACCCTGAAACAACAACTTTTCAACATAAGAGGATGCCATGAAAGAAGACTTCCTTAGCTATATCGAATCGCGTGTAGATGGTGAATGCGTTGTCAGGGCAAAACGCTTGCCAGATAACGTCAGTGCCTTTCGGCGTAGAAAAATTAAAGGCATTTTCCGACCGAACTCGCTCATTGACCTACAACAAATAGTGATCGGCGCAAGTGAGTTTCCTAATACTCGGCTGCATCCTGTCAGTATTGGATACAACTGGGGGCTAGGTTCTAAGGAAGATATTGCAGACGGTAGCTACCTTGTTGAATTGCAGAAATTAAATGTAGTACGGAAAATTGACACAGACCAGGGCTGGGCAATTATTGAGCCAGGTGTGACTCAAGGCGAGCTGTCTGAGCTGTTGGTTGGCACAAAAAAAATGTTGAACATAACAGCATCTTCCGCTCACTCCAGCTTCCTCGGCAATGCGTTGGATCGAGGGGTGGGGCTTCGTCACCAGCGAACTGAAGACCTTGTCGGCATCGAGGTTCTATTGCCGACGGGAAAAATCATTCGTGTTGGCTGGTGGCCCAGTCAGGTTGAAACGCCTATATATTCACATGGTGTCGGCCCCTCATTAGTGCAATTTTTTGCGCAATCTAGTTTTGGGATTATCACGGCGGGAGTAATAAAACTACATGCCCGCCCTGAAAGTACAAACGTAGTCCGATTTAACTTCAGCCGAAAGTTGCTTTCACCGGCAGTACAAACATTGAAAAAATGGGTGACAAATGGCCTGAGTAGCGGCGTATTGAAAATATACGACACTACGGCAAACTCAACGTATGGTGGTAGTGACGGTTTATATACTGTTCACTTGTGTGTGGATGGTCTATCTGATGATGTCGCTCAACGAGTCGATTTGATTAAAAAAATGTGCGAGTCTTCGCAGTTATTTACAAATGTGACATCGAATTCGGTAACAGAAGGTACTTATCCTGGGCCTGATGTGATCGCAAATTTGGTTGAAGCTGCCCATGTTGGCGATTCCTCACTAAATGACACTCTACTTCGGAAAACGCTGGGGGCTCGGCACGATAGAGTTGATACTGGTAGCACTGGCTGGATCTTTTTCCTTCCGTTAATTCCTTTTACTGCTGATGCGTTAGAAATGGCCTATCAGCTTATTGATGAAGTTCACAATGAAACCGGGGTTCTTTGTGGGGCCACGATCAACGCCCTTAGTGGTGATGTGATTGACCTGGTTGTCTCTATCGCTTTCAAGAAAAGCGAAAGGGAGTCAGCTAATTCGTTAACCGCTTTAAGTAAATTGCATGAAAAATTTACGGCGAAAGGTTTTATTCCTTACCGTCTGGGTGTTGAGCATGCCAATTGGGCGCATCTCATCACTCCTGGCGAAGGCGAAAGAGGCTTTGTTCGTGAATTAAAACAATTTATTGATCCTAATAACATTATCAGTAATGACAGATACTTATAGGTGAGCGAAATGCACGTAATCTCATTCGAATCATTGTTACTTGATGCAAAAAAGCTAGCGAAAGAAGTTGCAACAGAAGGTCGATCGCTCGAAGAACAGCGCCGATTACCTACCTATATTGTTAACAGGCTCAAGGAGATCGGCGTATTCAGGATGAATTTTCCATTGGAATGGGGAGGTCTGGAATTGACCTCACCTCAGCAAACTCAGGTTATCGAGCAACTTGCTATTGGTGATGCTGCTGTGGCTTGGTGTGCAATGATTGGCAGTGACTCTGGCATCTATTCAGGCTTTATAGATGAGCCTGTAGCGCGTGAAATGTTTACCGTTGATTCCATAACGGCAGGCTGGATACATCCTCAGGGTAAAGCAGAGATTGTTCCTGGTGGGTATCGTGTTTCCGGCCGCTGGCGGTTTGGTAGTGGCTTAAGTCATTGCGATATACTCAGTGCTGGATGTTTCGTTTATCAAGACGGTAACAAGGTCGTTGATCGCAACGGAAAACCAATTTGGCGGGTTATGATGGCGAAGCCTGATGAGTACGAATTGCAGGATAATTGGCACACGACGGGCCTTGCCGGAAGTGGAAGTCGTGATTATTGCGCCAACAACATGTTCGTTCCTTACGAGCACAGCTTTAGTTTCAATGAGCCTTATCGAAAAGGGCCTTTACACGATGTTCCTGATGCCATCCTGCGTAACATGGCAGGAATACCACTCGGTATGGCCCGTGCTGCTCTGGACTATGCGATCAGTCTTGCTGAGCATAAATACGATCGCTCACTGTCTGTTTCCTGGAAACAAAGTCCGCGAGTCCAGGCTATTCTTGCACGGTGTGAAATTGAGCTCTATAGCGCACGATGTGCCGTTTATTCATCTCTGGGTGAGCAATGGGGTGGTCTAGTAGGTAAAGAGCCACTGACCGACATGCACCGCATTACAGTTGCCCTGGCAAGGCAGCAAGCTTTCCAGGTTTCCCGTCAGATTATCTCAGCTATTTATGATCTGGTGGGTGGCGCGTCGATATATAAAAACGAAACACCGATGGATAAATGGCTACGTGATAGCTACACCATTAATCAGCACGCGGTCGCTAGCGAGTCTATTGTTCAGCAGTGCGGGCAATATCTTCTCAACAATCAATCAAGCAATCTGTTCATTTGATGCGTATAGGCTGGGTAATTCCCCAGCCTATAACGTGAGGCGAAAATGGTCATGGCTACAGTATCTAGCATGAGTGCCTTAAACTCTCATATATGTCGAGTGGTAATAAGACTCGAATCAGAGTTGAATTATAGGTCAGGGCAATATGTCCAGGTCACTCTAAAATGCGGTCGGTCAGGGTATTTTTCGATAGCATCTCCGGAAAAATCAGGCAGAGTGATCGAGTTGCATATCGCTGACACCAGGAAGCCGAATGGTTTTCTTAAAAAATTAAAGGTCGGTGATAACGTCGATGTCGTTGGGCCTATGGGGGACGCTTGGTTTCGTTCCGACAGTTGTAGGCCTGTCATTGTTCTGGCTTTTGGTTCTGGTTATTCTTATGCTCGCTCTATTTTGCTCACTGAAGCAAATAAAAATTTGGGTCGAAAGTTAAGTTTTTACTGGGTAGCACAGGCTGAAAATGACTTTTATGAATTAGATATTCTGGAATCACTTCCTAAACGAATCTCCGTCAATCTGCACCCATTAAATCAAGAATCAGTGTCTACCGGCAGCATGACTACTTTGCTAACGAAGTTGTCCAGCTCGCATGCTTGCTTAGTGGATTACGATGTTTATTTGGTTGGTAAGCGAGATGTTTGTGTGTTTATAAGGCGTGAAATTTGTGAAAGGCTAAACGCAAAGCCAGAGCGGGTTTATGGTGATTCTTTCTGAAAATTTCTCCACTTGGAAAACAGTTAGAAGTCTTTTCTCAGCATAACAATGGCTTGTCTCATATTACTGGAGTTCAATTTAGTTAGGATTTTCTTAACGTGAAATTTTATCGTGTTCTCAGAAATTGATAGAGTATGCGCGATCTCTCTGTAGGTTTTGCCGCGCCCGAACAGCTCCAGCACCTGTAATTCTCTGTTGCTCAGGATTTGTGTTTCTGAGCCAACTATTTCATTTTTATTGCTTAACACTGTTTCATGCAATTTAATGATTTTACTATATATAGCATCATTCATTGGGTGGTGAGGGGGCTGTGCTACGCTGGATGAATTGTCATTCCAGACACTAAAGGCAACTACGTTATCCATGTGGTCATGCAAGGGTATCGTGTATCCATTCAATACGCCAGGAATGGCTCGATCAGAAACCTGAATGTTTCTGACGTCTTGGTATGGTTTGCTACCCGCATCAGCCCAGTGAAAAGGTTGCATGCTTTTTTTAGCACAGGTCATAATGGGATCAATGTGATGATATGATAGTTTTTCGTATCTAACCTGCCAGTGCTGTGGGAAGTTCGATACGATTAAAGAACTACCTCTTTGGCTTTTAGGCTGAACCGCATAGGAGAAACCTTTGCACCCAAGCAAATCTGAAATCTCATGAATTTGTTTAATAATTTCAAAGCCATCCGTGCTAAACAATCGTTTCACCGTAACCTCAGCGCATACATTGATATCACTCCACATAGGATACCTATCGTTCATTCAAAAATCATCATGTTCCATGATATTGAAAGAATTAGTTACTTCTGAAAATTGATTTTATTAGAATATTCCATTCTAATAAAGTCATCCTAAAAATATTTTGTTAGGTTAAAGTGCCATGACAATTTCCATCATGAATAATAATAAATTTCAACTCAGTGATATTTCTGACCAAATTTTATCCTCATTAAATGCCAAACCTCCACGTAGAATTAGCCTAACCCAACAAGTTGAAAATCGACTAAAGTGCGCCTTAATCCTGGGATTTCTTGCGCCAGGCCAAAAGATGGTCACAAAGGATATCGCAGAATCATTAAATATGAGCATTACCCCTGTAAGAGAAGCGCTGGTAAGACTCTCGTCATATGGAGCACTAGACGTTTCGCCTTCCCACGCTTTCTTGGTGCCGGACATTCGTCCTGACCGGCTTATTGAATTGATGGGGATACGGAAGTTGCTGGAATTGCCCGCCATTACTCGTTCATTAAATGGAATGTCTGACGACGCGCTGAATTCGCTGGTGGAATTGACTCGCGATCTTGAAGCGGCTCACTTGTCTGGGGATATTAAAACCGCCGTTCAATTGCACTGGGCGTTGCGATTGCGGATGTTCATGCTCTCTGACTCCCCTGAGCTAATGGCGTTGATTACACAGCTTTGGGTCAGCGTTGGACCTAGCTTTCACTTTCTTTATGAAACCACTTCCTTGGAAGAATGGCCCAAATACTATTTCCCCTTGCGGGATGCTCTTATCAACAGAGATGCAGATCTCATCATTAAGATATTCACGAACTCCATCGACAGTGGCTTGAAATTGTATATGGATATTCACGGAAAGGGTTGAGGGCATGCAGTTACTCGAATTCATTCGTTACTTATACCGAAGTCAAAAAAATAAGTTGTACATCGCAACATTTCTAATCGCCTTAATCGTAATCCGGCTTGTCAGTTTGGGCGCTGATGCGAAGACTTTCCTTGGTTTCATACTTGGCTTAGCCTTTTTAATGCTAATGGGTAGGCAGAGGATTGTAAGAACGCTGATTTTATTGGCCGGTATACCGTGTATTTTACTCGCAACCATCTTCGGGCATCATCCTCCGGAAGGATATCAGAGCAGCATTACAGGCTTTGTCGCGGGTGGGGTAATAATGCTTTTGTTTCGCGAGTATGCTCAGTACCGGAAAAACATCTAAAATAGCCTATAGACAATCATTCGCCCCTGAATAATAATACTGTACATATCCACAGTAACCAAAGAAGGTGGCGCTATGCATTTTTCATTATGTGAATTACCAGCGAGGATAAAGCTTCCTTTTTTCGAGGCGCTAATCCCCGCAGGCTTTCCGTCTCCGGCAGCTGATTACGCTAAAAAAAACATAGATTTAAATGAATTATTAATAACACATCCAGCGGGAACTTACTTTTTGAGAGTATCAGGCACATCAATGACTGATGCCAATATTAGCGATGGAGATATTGTTATTGTGGACAGTAGCCTTCAGGCACATGACGGAAACATAGTCATCGCTTCCATAGATGGCGAGTTTACGATCAAGAAGCTTCAGAAAACGCCATATCCTGCACTTATTCCGATGAACCCTAATTTTTCTCCAATCCCTATATCTGATTGGGCCGACTTCACCGTCTTTGGTGTCGTGACCTACGTTATTCACAAAACGTTATGATGTTTGCTCACTGCGACATTAACAGTTTCTATTGTTCGTGCGAGTCCGCTTTTAACCCGCGCTTGCGGGGTTTACCAATTGTTGTCCTGGCAAATAATGACCATATTGTGATCTCGCGTTCAAAGGAGGCAAAAGCGCTGGGTATTAAAATGGGGACTTTGTACTTTGAAAATGCAAACTTCTTTAAAAAAAACAACGTTCAAGTATTCTCTTCAAATTACACCTTGTATCAGGACATATCAGATAGAACTATGTCTGTGTTATCCACTTTTTCGGATGTTATGGAAGTATACTCAATTGATGAGGCCTTTTTAATTGTTTCTGAAAACAAAAGGTTAGGGGGGTATGAGGAATTTGGTCGAGCCATCCAAAAAGACATTTTACAGATAGCGCATGTTCCTATTGGTGTTGGTTTTGGGCCGACAAAAACACTCGCCAAGCTGGCTAATCACGCAGCTAAGTCCTGGGTCAAAACTGGAGGTGTGGTGGAGTTAAGCCAAAAAACCAGACAACGAAAGCTTATGTCATTATTGCCGGTAGATGAGATTTGGGGTGTGGGGCATCGGATTTCCGCTAAGTTGCGAATGATGGGCATTAACACCGCGTTAGATTTGGCTGATGCCAATATCGCTACGATCCGAAAAACCTTCGGCGTCGTCGTCGAAAGAACAGTTCGTGAGCTTAATGGTGAGCCGTGTATTGAAATAGAAGAAGTGCGGAAAGTAAAAGAACAAATAATTTCCTCAAAATCGTTTGGCAAAAAAGTTCAGTGCTATGACGAAATGCACCAAGCAATTTGTTCCTACGCCGAGAGAGCTGGTGTGAAATTGAGGGCTGAAAACCAGCTGTGCGGCATCGTCAGTGTGTTTCTTGGCACAAGTCATTACTCGCCTGGCCCTATGTATAGCAATAGGGCTACTGAGCGTCTGGTGTACGCTAGCGCAGACACGAGAGATATCATCAATGCTGCCGTGAAAGCCCTGGGGGTAATTTGGAAGGAGGGGTATCAATACCATCGTGCAGGTGTGATGCTATCTGATTTTTCCAGTTCAAGCGTTACACAATTCGACCTTTTTTCCTCCTCAAAACCTTTTAAAAGAAGTGAAGAGTTGATGGCTCTTTTGGATAATATGAATCGTTCTGGGAAATTCAATATTGGCTTTGCGGGGAAGGGATGTGACCCATCCTGGGGGATGAGGCGCGGTATGCTGTCTCCGGAATATACAACGAACGTCAACGACCTTCCTATTGCAAAGGTGCGCTGATCGTCTGGAAGACATTGAAAAGGGTGCTTGCATCACCGAACATGGCAAAAGAAAGAGAAATGTGGGGGAGATTACTCCCCCACAAGACTACTCGTTACAAGAAAGAGTAGCTTGAACCACTGTATTTCCACTGCTTACGCTCAAAGAACAAAGCCTATCTCGCATTAGCAGAGAGAAACACAAAACCGTAATACAAACGGCAATTAGCCCGATAAGGGCAAACTTGGTCATTCCTCTTGACTCCTTTTGTTAAAGGAGGCAGAATCAAATTGCGAAGTTTGGAGACTGCCTCGAATTAATGTTTACATCTAATTCGGGGCTTTCGTCTTTCTGGGGCTTGCAAATGCTCGAACCAGAATGATTCAAGCACCCACAACCATAATACCAGACTTTCACTTCTCACAAATAGCTGATATCTTTAATTATCAACTTAAAATTGAAGAGATTATTTGATATCAATCTCTTCAACCTTCATTAGGGTT
Organism: Providencia sp. PROV255; assembly: GCF_028478065.1. Classification (NCBI taxonomy): domain Bacteria; kingdom Pseudomonadati; phylum Pseudomonadota; class Gammaproteobacteria; order Enterobacterales; family Morganellaceae; genus Providencia; species Providencia sp. PROV255. The sequence continues at coordinate 98,315 of NZ_JAMPMI010000024.1, forward strand.
TTCCCAGTCCTCTTTTTTTCCTATCAGGTGTAGGAGGGTTGTCATCTGGTAAATTGGTTAGTTGATATAAATCAGTTGGGATAATTCTGCGGTTCAATTCTGGTACTATCTCTGGCGCTTTGCTCGTAGTACCGATAACTATATGACTGGGTAATTCTAGATACTTATTAGAGATATATGCCTTTGCAAGGCTAACAGTTTTTGGGCAGTAATCTAGACCAAAACCCGAGAAATTATCCGCTAAAAAAACTGCCCAATCCTTGCCAAGATCTGGAAGATCTTTGGAGTCTTTGTTAGAAAATCCGTGCGGGCTATTAAAGAGAGAATAGGCAAAAGCGGTAGGAAAAGCGAACGAACCACATGTGTATTCGTTGTCTATTCCGTTAGCACTTAAAGTTTGCTTAATATCATAAAGTAATATGTTACTTGCAGCTGAACGCTGCATAAGAGTTGCTAATTGAGTTAATTTAAAAGCTTCGTAGCCAGTGGGTTCTAGTCTATTATCTAAATACATTTTTTTTGCTTCGTAGTAGACTACGCCCTCAATCTCGACCTCGCTAGATAAGATTACTTTAATAAAAAAAGTAGGTTGAAAGTGTATGCTCCACTACTATGCCTTGCTGTCCAACGTTGCGTAATAGCCCGCACCAGGTAGTGTCTCGGAAAGCTTGCGGTAATGCTCTAATCTCTCACGGAAATATTCTCTCAGGTGCTCTGGTTGCTCCTGCTCAATTTGAACATCAAGAACTTGGCTTATTTAGCCGCTCTTTATAAGCAACTCCAGATGCAGCAAGGTCAACATTAACCTTGTCCATTTCTTCTTTTGATAGCTCCGCCAGATTGTGTCCCATGCCATTCATTTCCCTTAGCCTTAAATGCGTCGATCATAGTGTGGCTGAAGAATAAGTCCATGCATATTGAGAGATACGACTTGCGCTGGTTATCATTTTTCAGCTTTCAATGCCATTCCTGCCACTTTGGAGTCCAAATTAGCCCTAAATAACCCAAATGTTAAATTTGTTACAAAGATTCGCATAATAGATATGTCGCTATGTTAAAAAGGGTTCTGAGCGATTGCGGTAGAATGGTTTTGGGGTTTACCGCAATCGGGAAGGTTCGTCTTTATACATAGAGCGCATTATGCGAATCAAATAGGTAGTTTTTCAAGTTCTAAAAGTTGTTTAGTTATCGAATATTTTGAGGGATCATATTGTACTACTTTTTTCCTTATTAATTGTTCCTTTACTAACCACTCATGCAGTGCCTCTAAATCCTTTACTATATCGACAATGTTATATTCTAAGGTAGATTGCATATTAGCAATATCATCTTGTTTTTGTGATGATAATTTTGAAGTTTCTTCTTTTATCCTTGATATTTTAATATGCTCAGCTAAAACAGGGTTGTTTTGTTCATTGTAACTATTTGATAAACTTACATTTAGTGGCATTTTTAGAGTGTTTTTACAATAGTTATCTAATACAGCTATAACCATACGTGTACTTCCTTCAAACTCGTATGGAAACATTGAAATATATCCTTTTTTTATTATTTCAAATATTTCATTTAAATTGAGAAGTTTATTCTTCATCTTTTTTCCTTTTACATTATCTATAGGTAAATTTCTTTTTGATTAAATTTTTTATACCCATCTTCCCACGTGAGCACTATTTTATATTTTTTAGGTTCTTCTGATAAACCTTGCTCATAACTAAGTAAGTCAATTGAATTGTTTTTATGTAAAATTTCATATGGGAATAATGAATCAATTTCATTTCCAATCAAATAATCAAATTGGTCATTGTTAGGGAATATTATATTTATATTTTTAGCTGAATAATTTCCTGTATTATATATTTTTAACACTTTTTTCTTTAGCCCTGCTGAACTAAAGCGAGCATTCAAATCCGCCTTTAACTCATTGATTTCACTTCTTTCCTCTTTTTTTAAGATCAATTTCCTGATGCGATCCTGTTCCTCTTTTATCTTTTCTTGCTCTTTCTCATTTTTTCTGGCTCTTCGTTCACCAAAATAAGAGAATAGAGCACCAATAATAGAAACAAGAAGGGCAAATGAAGCTATTAATTCGCTATTATTCATTTATTTAAACCGTATATTTTTGTTTCCTTTAAACGCTTTTTTTAATGTATCGCTTAATTCTTTTGCTAAATCGTCTCTAACTTTTTCGCCCATATCTTCAATATAACTATTTATATTTTCACCATTCTCGTCCACGATTTGGTCATATTCAAATGAAGCCTCACAGTCTGAACATGTAACTTTTTCAGTTTCTTTGTCTACTTGCATTAGTGTGTTGCCACAGATAGGGCAGTTTAATGTGACTTTTTGATTATTTTTTTCTGCTTTGATATTCACTTTTATCACCTTAATTAAAGTCATTACTCAAAACCCCCGTGCTGTACTACGGGGGTAGTATCGATGAAATCAAAGGATTTGATAAAAATCCTTAATCACTGTAATGGCGATATTAGACTGGTTTATGTATTAAAATTCAACAATTAAATTAGACATAATTCAAATTCAAATTTAAATATTAAATCATCTGATTAATCAATTGGATAAGGCAATGTTGGGCTTTTTTTTAGCTGAAATAGCGATTAAATGGGCATTGGCATCTTATTTTTTTTCTAAAAATAATAAAGTGATGAAAAAAACAGTCATGTGAACCCCTTAATGGTGAGCCTACGTGACGGACATCTTAACTTAGCCCAGAGCGGACATTACAACTTTGCTATTACAACTTTTGTCAAGGCTCGATAGGAATGTCTAGGCGCTGGCTCATTAGGAATGACCATCTAATTTTCGGTTAAGGTTACTTCATATCAGATTTAGCCATCTGTAAAATACTGACTATTTGTTATTCGATATGATGAGTACTTTTCATCATGACCTTTGCTGCTTTCAGCGCAGAAAATTTAATTATAGCTATAACATCTTATGAATTCCCGCTGTACGCTTACTATTGCTATAAAAGTAGATTTGCCTAAACTATCTCAATAATATTTAGATATAAACAATGTTAATAAGAGATTAATCCAACTCTAGCATCAATAATTTAAAAGTATTAAAAGGTAATTAGGGATGAAAATAGAGAAGATAAGACTACAGAACTTTCGTTGTTTTGGGCATGAGGTAGTAGAACTCAATATTGAAGAAGTACTGACAACGCTTGTTGGTGGAAATGGAACAGGAAAGACTGCAGTACTGCAGGCTGTATCTCGGTTGTTTGGTACATCATCAGCACAACGCTCGGTGCAGCGTCGTGATTTTCACATACCTATTGAACAGCAGGAATTGCAGTCCGGAGATAGCCTCTTTGTCGAAGCTGTACTAGCTTTCCCCGAACTAGCAGAGCAAGACGGTTCTCCTCTTGATGCGGTTCCTGAGTTTTTCAATCAGATGGCGGCTTCCGGTGTGGGGGAGCCTCTTAAGGCTAGGATACGACTACAAGCTACATGGATGGATGACGGGACACCGGAAGGGGCGATTGAAGAGGATATTCGCTGGATAAAAGCCTTGGATGATAATTTTGATTGGGATGATTGTTCCAGAGTCCAATCTGTAGAGCGCTCTTCGATCCAGTTTATCTATTTGCCAGCCAATCGTGATGCGACAACGCAGGTAACTGCTCTTCTTAAAGGACGGTTATGGCAGGCAGCCAAATGGTCAACTGCATTCAGAGATGCAAGTTCTGATTATGCAGGTCAAATCCAGACCTGCTTCGAGACGGAAGAGCCATTGCAGATTCTATTAGAGTCTCTTTCAACACGGTGGCAACAGGTTCATGAAGCTGATACAGACAGTCAGCCCCGATTAAGGCTCATAGAAAATCGTTTTGAAGAGCTTATTCGTAAGGCTGAATTTAACTTTGCGTCTGATAGAGAAGGTCAGGAGCGTCGGTTGTCTGAGCTCAGTGACGGGCAGCGTTCTCTATTCCATATTGCCCTTACAGCGGCAACACTGGAAACCGAACGGGAAGCTTTCGCCTTACCTCCCGATGACAGTTCATTTGAACAGGATAAATTACGCCGTGTTCACCTAACAATCTTAGCCATCGAAGAGCCTGAAAATAGCCTTTCACCGTTCTTTTTGTCACGAATTATCAAACAAGCGAGGGAGATTGGCGAATTGCCTTCCGCACAGGTTTTGTTATCTAGCCATTCACCGGCTATCCTGAGCAGGATAGAACCAACGGAAGTGCGATATTTTCGTATGGACCGGGATGTCCGGTGCTCATCGATCCGTGAGCTGACCTTACCAGAAGATAATAATGAGGCAAGCGTTTACGTTAGACTGGCAGTAAAAGCATACCCCGAACTTTATTTTGCTCGATTTGTGATCTTGGCTGAGGGGGACTCCGAGCGTGTTGTCATTCCAAAAATTGCGGAAGAGATGGGTATATCCCTTGATCCATCGTTCGTTCCAGTCGTCCCTCTTGGTGGGCGATTCGTTGAGCATTTCTGGCGGCTACTTAATGATCTTGAGATTCCATATGCCACATTACTCGATCTAGATTTAGGGCGTAAGCATGGTGGAGCTAACACCATGAGGTGTTGTCTCCAGAATCTAGTCGATATCGGAAATAATTTTGGTAAGGCTAACCGTACTAATGTGGTTCAGATTACCAACCAACAGCTTTATGATGAAGGCCCACAAGGTCAATGGATTGAAGCTTTCAGGGGGGAAGGTGTTTTCTTTTCCTATCCTATTGATCTAGATTTTGCCATGTTGCTTGCGTTTCCAGCTGCTTACCAGATTGCCAATCCTGGTGGCCATGGACCTCGAAGTAGCGCTGCAGCTATTCAGGAAAAAAAGGTCAGCACACTGAAAACTGGCGGTACTCCTGACTTGTACGCTGCTGACTATAATGACGCTTTTAAATGGTATCCGTATTTGTTCCTCAGTCGCAGTAAGCCTGAGACGCACTTATCGGCGTTTTCCCGTATCCCAGACAGCGATATTGCTAGATTAGCTCCTTATGAGCTTAGGGCGCTCATTGAACATGTAAGCCAGAAGCTTAACCTGCTGGGAGAGGATGCATGACTCGCGTGAACAAAGATGATTGGGTACCTCAGGGGGTTAGTAGTCTTGAAAACAGAGCTTGGGATGCCTTACGTGAAAATGAAAGTAGCGTTCTCGTGACGGCTGGTGCTGGTGCTGGAAAAACAGAGTTTCTGGCACAGAAGGCAACCTATCTACTACAAACAGGTATTTGTCCAGCCTCCAAACGTATTCTGGCCATCAGCTTTAAGAAGGATGCCGCCCAAAATCTTGCTGAGCGGGTTGCAAAACGTTGTCCTAGGGATCAGGCAAGGCGGTTTGATTCAATGACTTTTGATGCCTTTACTAAGGGACTTCTAGATCGGTTTCATCCTTCTATTCCAGAGCCGTTCAATGCGCTTGGTGCTTATCAGATTGTTAATCCTTCTCATAAGGATTATGGTGACTTTCTTGAGCGTTATGGTTATCAAGGTGTGAGTGCTCAACAACTTGAGGGAAGATTGCCTTTGACAAACCTGCCAATTGATTTGTTAAATGGCTCTGAAATACACCGTGCGTTAGCAGATTACTGGCATGAACAATTTTTCAGGCGCGAGGAAATATCTTTATCCTTCCCGATGATAAACCGACTTGTAAAACTGTTGTTGCAGGAAAATTCATATATCAGTAGGGCCTTACAGGCGACTTATCCTATCGTTTTTCTTGATGAATACCAAGACACTACCTACGCTCAGTACGACATGCTGCTAACGGCGTTCGATGGTAGCGATACTGTTTTCACTGCAGTCGGCGATGACAAGCAACGTATTATGGGATGGGCGGGAGCCATGGACGATGCTTTCGCTCAGTTTGAAAAAGACTTTGGTGCTAAACGTATATCACTGCTATCAAACTGGCGGTCGCATGAAGATCTCGTTCGTATTCAGCACGAAATAGCCCGCCAGATAGACGGTGATGTGGAAGAGGTGCAAGCACAAGGAGTTCGAGAAATAGAAGGGGAAGTCTCTACTATTTGGCAATTCCGAAGCACACATGACGAGAATAATTATTTAGCTGAATGGGTTAATCGTGAGGTGCTGTCAGGGCGAGTCGAGCCACATGATGTTGCAATTTTGATCAGGATGCGGGCAGACCAGGTTGAGCAGGAAATAGCCCCCGCTTTTGCGGCACGAGGCCTGCGCATCAGAAATGCAGCCCGGTCAGTTGGTGAAATTCAGATTCAGGATCTTCTTGGAGAAGAACTAACGGGTATATTCATTCCTTTGCTTCGGCTAGGCTCAACAGACCGAAGTCCAGGAAACTGGGCATTAGCTCAGCAGAATTATTTGTTTCTAGAGGCTGCCGATCCAGATAACGATCTCACGCAAGAACTATTGCAGGTTAAGCTTGAAACATTTGTCCGCCAATTAAGGACGGAACTAACGCATCGACAGCCTGATTCAGATTCGGCGAAAGTAATATCAGAGATGATTCTTGAATTTGTTGGTTCTCAGACGTTGCGGCAATCCTTTCCCGCTTATCAACGGAAAAGGGATTTTGATAGGGTATGGAATGGATTTGTCGCACTGATGAAAGAGTGCGCAGAACATAGCAGTAGCTGGACCAAAGCACTGGATGAATTTGAGGGTGTTGATCAAGTAGCTTTGATGACCGTACATAAAAGCAAAGGTCTTGAGTTCCATACCATGATATTTTACGGGCTCGATAATCAGACTTGGTGGAGCCTTACGCCGCAACGAAGCGAAGAGTTAAATACCTTTTTTGTCGCTTTTACACGAGCAAAGCAGCGTGCATTTTTCTCTCAGTGTGTTGAGCGAGGTCGTGCTATTAGTTGGATACAGCAATTGCTGGCTCCGGTGGGAGTGGAGACTATAGACGGTACAACCATATTGGACGCTACTTAATTTGATTTGAGCTTTATTTCTTACCAAAAATCTCCTTTTAACACCCTTGAAGCCTAATCTTCATAAGAGAAATAACGAGAAACAGCATGAATAACTACGATTTTACCCGACTAAATGATAAAGAATTTGAAGATTTAGTTATTGACCTTATCTCAGCAGAAAATCCTAATACACAGATAGAGCGATTTATGCCTGGTAGAGATAGTGGGATGGATGGTAGATTCTATACCGACTCTAATAATGTTATTATACAAAGTAAACACTATATAAAATCAAATTACTCTTCATTAATTAAGAATCTAAAATTAGAAGCACCAAAAGTTACATCGCTTAATCCTTCACGATACATATTAGCAATCTGTCAAGGATTAACAAATATAAGAAAAAATGAAATTATAAAAATATTTGGAAGTCAGTATCTAAGGAGTGATGATATCTTATCATTAGATGATATCACACATAAACTATCAAAAAATAAAGATATTGAAAGAAAATATTATAAACTATGGCTTAACAGTACGGAAGTGTTGATTTCATTACTTCATAACGATGTTATTGGGAAGAGTAACCATATTCTCCAGCAAATTAAAAATAATGTTGATAATTATGTTCAAACGCGTGATTTTGATATTGCAAAAAACAAGCTAGATAAAGTAAATACCCTGATCATTACTGGTGCACCTGGAGTAGGAAAAACAACTTTAGCAGAACAATTATGCCTTCATTATATTCTTGATGAATACGAATTAATTTATATTGAAAGTGATATTGAAGAAGGTGAAAAATTAATCTTACCAAACAAAAAACAATTATTTCTATATGATGACTTTCTTGGTAGAAATTATTTAGATGCGCTAAGAAATAAAGAAGACTCAAAAATTGTTCGGTTTATTAATCGAATTATAAAAAACAATGAAAAAAAACTAATACTAACTTCGCGTACAACCATTCTGAATCAAGGAAAACTATCAAGTGAGTTATTTTATATTAATAACACTGAAAAACATGAATATGAGGTTGAGGTTAAAAATCTTGCCGTGTTGGATAAAGCGAAAATTCTCTATAATCACATATGGTTTAGCAATCTTCCTCAAGAGTATAAAAATTGCTTTTGGGTAGATAAAAAATATAGACAAATAATATCTCATAAAAACTACAATCCAAGATTAATATCATTTATAACTGATTACGATAAAGTTTCGCACTTATCATCAGAGAAATACTGGGATTATATTATTGAAAGTTTAAATAACCCGTCTGCTATTTGGGATTATATGCTGACCAAACAAGTTCCCAAGTGTGTTTATTATCTTACGTACTTGGTATCTCTTAACAATGGTAGCATATCTGAAAATACATTAAGTCAGTGCTATAATATGTTTTTAGATATGATTGATTTTGATTTTAAGCATAGTGATTATCTTTTATTTCATGATTGTACAAAACACGCCGTTAAATCGACACTACAAAGGAAATTAGAAGATGGTAAAGAACCGTCATACGATGTATTAAACCCATCAATATCTGACTACTTCATAGAAACATTAGATAACAACCTTCCATTGATTCCATTACTTTTTTCTGCATTAACAACAAGACAGTCACTTTTAAATTTGGATACTCTGATAAATAAAAAAATGTCACCTTTTTTGTCTTCTAAAATAGTCAATGCAATATTAGAGAACATTGAAGATAATAAAGATGAAAGTTACATTTTAGAGTTTATAAATATTATTATCTCTAGTGATAAAATTTCATTCATCGATAAGCTAAAATCAGTAAAAATTATCAACCCGGATCATTTAAAACAGACTAAATTCTATGCAGGAAATAATTTTAAAATATTAGAAATTGTTAACTGGGGTTCGTTAAATGCTCAAGATTATTTTGGTTATGATAATATTAAAGATTATATTACAGTTTCTTTATTGGAAAACGGAACAGATTTAATCTATGAGGAGCTAAACATTTTGGCTCAAATATCCAATACCCTAGGTGAGACAGCATTATCCAATAATATTCATGATTTGCTATTAGACTACTGGCAAAATTATGTGCAAGAGTTCATCTCTGAAAGTAATGATTTTACTGAATATTACAGCCTCAGTGATGAAGATAGTTTAAAATCTAGAGCTAAAGATTGCATTTCCGAATTACTTGCTGAAAGTACATTATCCTTCACCGCTAGTGAGGTTGATGATATTATCACAAATTTAGATGCAAATAATATAATCGAACGTAATATTGAAAATGAAGCTCCTGATTGGGAAAGAGATGAATATGATCGCCACTACATTAATCAAGACGATGGGTTTGATGCTGTAGATGATTTATTTTCTATAAATTAAGGGCGCTAAGTTTTAAATATCCATACACTTATACTGCTTAATTACTTCTTACCAAAAATCTCCTTTGAACGCCCTTGAAGTTTAACGAGGGCTTCTAACATGTCATTTTGATCGATAGAGCGCTGGGATTTTTTGCCTAGAGCTTTTTCTTTGCGTCGTGACGGACCATTACCAGCAGGTACAGATTGTGAGCGCCGGTTATCTCTCTTATCATCAACAACTGTTTTTATAAGTTCGAGTGTTCGGCCAAGCCGTTTGTTGTCCACAATAGCACCTTGGTCAACATCAGACAGCCGGTCATATGTGATAAAGGGAAGGGGGATGCCATTCAACCGTAGTTCTTTACGTTCGTCTGGATAGTGATAAACATCGATGTATTTACCAATAGCTCGCCGACTATATTCAGTATCTTCAATTAGATAAACAATCTTATCATATTGAACAGTAAGGTTTTTAGAAACTTTCCTATACTCTCTGATTGTAAGAATGGTATCCAAATTCTCATCTTGTTCTAGAAGTCTATGGACATCATATTCATGGCGCGGAAGCTTACCAAAGCGATGATTATAATCATCCATAAACTCGTCAGTGAATGCATTTGCAGCCTCGATTGAGCTGATATGCTTAAGGCGAAACTCTTTAACCAAGCGATCTTGAAGTGTACTATGCGCACGTTCAACTCGGCCTTTTGCTTGACTGGTTTCTGCACAAATGGTCTGAATATTTAACTCATTCATTGCTCGGCCAAACTGAGTATGACCATCGCCACCTATAGCATTTTTGTTATTAATTCTAAATATGCCAGCTTTATCGCTGTAAAATGCCAATGGTTTTCCATGTCTTTCAATATAACGCCGAGTGGCATTAAAGTATGTAAATGTGGATTCAGCCTGGACAAAAAGGAGTTCCATGATTTTACTCGTCGCATCATCAACATAGACTAATGCTGTGCATTTTGGACCACGTCCTTCGAACCAATCATGGTCACAGCCATCAATTTGGATCAATTCACCTGTACAAGGGCGTCGATACCGTGGTTGGTGAATTTTTGGGGCTCGCATTTTTCTCGGGATCCATAAACCTGCACGGATCATCAACCTACGAAGTGTTTCTTTACCAATAGTCAGCCCATGTATTTCTTCTAGTTTTTCACGCGCTAATGTAGGGCCAAAATCAGGGTAATTTTTCTTCACGATATCCACAATTTGGTCAGTGAATGATTTTGGCAATAAACGGTTACTCGGATTACCTCGAGCAATGTTATTCATACCTAAAGGGCCATGCTCACGGTAGCGTTTTATCAGTCGGCTACAATGGCGTGGTGTAATGCCGAGTACCACGGCCGCACGACCTGGAGTCATTTTACGATCAATGACATCTTGTAGAACCTTAATGCGATTTAATTCTTTCAACGTGAATCGTCCTGAGCTTTCTGCACTCATGACCATTTCTCCAGGAAATATCCTTTTTCTTTCCCCACGTCGAAAAAAGAAAGGTTAACCCCATAGATAAATATAGTGCAGACATTTAGATTGAGCCAGGATTAGACATTAGCATTGAGCCTCTACAACTTTAGTTCGCATAATACCATTTATGTTAAATAGGTTGTTGATTTTTAGGAATATTCACACTTTTACAGGGGTTTCGCGCACCCTTTTCTATCGCTTGCTCTCAGTGGGCATCACCCAAAAAAAAGAGAGCAAGTACGCTCTCTTTTTTTATTATCAGGTGGCTATTTGGTTAATTAAATCATTCTGGATTCCTGGCTTTATCCAATATGAAAATTTGTTCCGTGCTCTGCATAACACAGTTCGGTGTGAGCATCAACTCATCATGCCGCACGATAAATGGGCGCAATCTCACGACGCCGTTTTTCTGGCTATAGATATTCATGACAGCATGCATGCGCTCACCAGGTGAAATCAATGTGAGCCATTGTCGATAAGCGCCCGTGTTTTTGATGTAATTCACTAATGCAAAGCTGAGCGCACTGGCATGCTTTTCTGATAATGCCTTTTTACTGCTTTTCTTAATAAGCTGTGCAATTGCTTCCACATGCGCGCCAATCGGCATATCAAGGTTTGTGCGTGCCGAATCAAAATCTTGCTGCCCGATGGTCACCAAATGCATTTTGTTGTCGCGGTGATCCCGCAGATAAAAAACGTGGGAGGTGAAAGGTGTGGAGTGAATGTGGTCGCCCAACTGCCAGCCGAATGCGTTTAAGTTCGCGGCGGAAATCTGTTTATCAATCACTTTACTCATTGTGAATTCCTTCTGTTCGTTAATGCAGAAATGGTAAGTCAGTCCAGACCGCTAACGAAATCGCTTAACCTAAATCATGCGTAAGAATTCAAAAAACAATGTCTGGGTTTTGAAATGTTCAATTCGCCAAAGAGGCACCTTTCCAATACAAAAAGTCCATTTACTCCGCCGAAATGAGATGAAACAGCAACCTTGATTGGCGTTTTTCATTCACGACCCCCATCAGGTGAATTGTTTAAAGATGGTCAGTTTGTGACCGTATTGCACATAGGTTATGCGCTATGCATAAATGCGACCCAAGGTCGAAAAAATGCAAATTATCCCGAGCAAATATATACTTGCGATAAGCAATGGAAAAATCATGACAATTTTATTCTGCTTTTTACGATCAAATTATCATTCGTGAATTATGCACTTTTTGACTAAAAAAAGACTTTCATCTAATTCTGAAGAATGTATGATTTATATCAATGCAAACGAATGTAATGCATTGTACGTCTGGGTGGGGATCCAGTGTGAGGGGTGACTTTTAATGAGTCACCCCTATTTTATTGCTTAAAACTCACTCCAACCCTATCAGTTTTAATGAATAAATATGCAATCATTAACTTGCTGTTAGTTACGCCGAAAAGGACAACAAAACAGGGTGCTTTTCCGTTGACCCTTATTTGCCAAAATCTATACCCTACTGGGAAAGATAAGGATTTGATTGACCGGAAAAAATAATGAGCGAGAACTACGAAGCAAAAGGTTACAAGCACATCCAGTTAATGCAGCGCGTTACGGAAATGTCCACGGCTGAAGAATGGGAAAATGCCCGTGCCGAGTGGTCATTGCAGCAAGTTTTTCGGGCGCAGGTAGCGGATCAGTGCTTGTGCGGCCACCAGCCAATCATCAAGATCTGCGTTATCAAAAATCAAACGAACAATAAGACCGCCCGAGTCGGGAATTGCTGCGTCAATAAATTCATGTCGCTGGGTTCGGATGGCATCTTCAATGCCATAGACCGGATATCCAAAGACAGTACGAAAGCGGCCAGTCGAAAACTGCTTGAAATGGCGTTGGCTCAATCCGTGATCACCCCTTGGGAATTTGAGTTTTACCTGAGCAACATCGACAAGCGCAAATTAACCCAGAAACAACGGCAAACTCGTGAAGCCATCAACGCCAAATTAGCCGAAATGGGCGAAGAAAATCGCGCACTGGATTACGGGGCAAGTCATATCCAAATCGCCTTCGAGCAGAATGTCATCAATCAGTGGGAAAAGGACTTCGCATTGCGGACCTTTCCCATGAAAAAACTGACGGTCAAACAGCATGCTATACGCGCCAATATCCAAACCAAAATGATGAATGCCGGGATTTCTAAAGCGCTACCGGAAGTCTCCGCAGAAGCTAAGGCTTTGGGTCAGGCTTGCGCCACCCCCTTCTCAGTCATTTCCGACCCTGAGCAACTGGCAGTCAAATTGGCTGAAGCTCAGGAAAAGAGATATATCTCCGCCAGGGAAAAAGACATTTTTGAGCGTAAGCACAACACCAAGGGATTCAGTACGATCTCTGAGCGCGCGGCAATCCTGCGTGTTAGAGCGGCCATTCAACGTCTGTTGAGTGAGGGATAATCCGTGAGTCCTCATCACCTAGCCATTCCATCTTCATCACCTTCATTAACCGAGATTGCCCAGAAAGCGCGACTCATTCTCGACGGGTTGCTGGCCCACTGCGATGTTGCTTCTACCAAAGGAAAGTGTCTCTATGCCAGTTTGATGCTGGCCGCAATGTTAACCCGAGGCGGTTATCCAACACGGATCCGTGGGGGGGATGGCCACACTGACGGAGGGTTATATACAGCCTCATCCCGGCACGGACATTATTGGTGCGAAGCCACGGCGGATAATGCTGACTTTGTTGTTGACCTGACTGCGGATCAGTTTGGATTTGAATCGGTGATTATAAAACGAGCGAATGCGGCTGATTGGCCGAGGTACGTTCCTGGTTGCCAAGATACCGTTGACCTGCACATCAGCTTAAATCTGGAAGGCTAATGATGCGCGTTAAAATTATAACAAGTTTTTTGGTCGTCATTTTATCCACAAATTCTGTACATAACCCTGTGCAAAATAGGTTGCAAAGTTTCGATAATGGCTTGCCCTCGGTTAAAATGTCAGCACTGTAGTAATCAAATAGGACCTCAACATGACCCAAGAGAACATCGCGTGGTCGATTACTGACGAACTCAAGCTTGTGAAGGGGCTGAAGGATAACTACTCTTTTACAGCCTTATCGTCAGTCATCGGTAAGGACGTGGAAGAAATTCAACGCAAGTGTATTGCGATGGATTTATACATTGCCGTTTGCGAAAACATTGATGACCTCAGCCAGATAACACTGGTACCGAATCACCAGGTTGGGATTGCTTGCCTGGGTAAAACCATGACCGGCATTTATCGCAACCTGACCGAAATGGGATGGGCTCCACAGGTATGGCGTGGAGAGAAATCACTGCGATCGCCTGAATGGTGGACGTCACGCCCTTCTCTTGCGTTTCGGTATAACGACGATGCTGACGCGCCCGCCCGCCGCACAGTTCACTTGCTTAATAATGGTAAGCCTTGGACGCCGGAAGATGTTGGCATGATGCTAGCCGCGCTGTCACAGCGCCCCAGTAAGGATGCATTGACGCAGGTATTGATGCGAAGCATGTCCAATATTATTCAGCAGCTCTCTATCATGGGATTGGTTCGCATCGGGACCGCTGAAGATTCCGGTGAAGCCAAAGTCTGGATGTGCGCGACTATTCAGCCACGCGTGCTGTCTAAAGTACGTTACTTCGACGTGCTGCCTATGCTGCACAATGGCTGGCTCATTGATGGCCTGCAATTAATAGCGCCAACGTGGTGGTCTGAAGCAACCCAGATCACTGATCTGGTACCGGGTTCATGGCCGCTGAAGGTTTCATCCACGGAGACCAACACGCCAGTTCGCAGTAATGAGCATATGCTGGCCGCTGCCAGCTTGTTGAAGGCTGTGAATGCAAAGCGCCAGGCTATTGATACCGCTGCACCACAACCGGCACCGCTGGCTGAAAAACCTGCCGAGCCCGCAGCCTCAACACCAACCGCCTCCGGTAAAAAACGCCAGCCAACATCGGCGCGTGAAAAAGGCCGTAACGGTAAGTTATGGTTCTCTGGCAACTACAAATTCCTGTTCACTTTATTGGGGGAGCATCACTCTCCAGACGTAATAGCGAAAAAAATGGATCGGACGGCAGGTGCTATCTGCTCACGCATTCAGCTTATCGGCCTAACGCGTTACATAAAGAGTGATGTTGAAGGTGAGAAAGGCAAAGTCTGTATTACTCATGAGGTATCCATTGATACTCTGCGGAAACAGCCTGACTTTGTTAAAGATCACCTGGTTGGGGCTGGCTGGACAGAAAAAGGAAACTTTTTAATCTCGCCTGACTGGTGGCTTAAATATCCCCACCCGCTGGGGTAATACACAAAGAAAAGGCAACCGTGTGGTTGCCTTTTTATTGACGACTGTTAATGCCCCGTCAGTAGTGCTCCCCTGACGTTAACAATAATACATCACCGACGATCGGCCCTTCCAGGCAAACCAGTTCTTCCAGCAAGGTTGTGGCTCGTTCATTCAATTCCAGACCGCTGTGTTTGGCGTCTTCATTCATGAGGACGCGATCGAAAACCACGCCA
Organism: Providencia sp. PROV255; assembly: GCF_028478065.1. Classification (NCBI taxonomy): domain Bacteria; kingdom Pseudomonadati; phylum Pseudomonadota; class Gammaproteobacteria; order Enterobacterales; family Morganellaceae; genus Providencia; species Providencia sp. PROV255. The sequence continues at coordinate 113,561 of NZ_JAMPMI010000024.1, forward strand.
TTCAACGTAATCCCCTTGCTCAGCTGAGAAAACTCAGGGTACCCCTTCAGTACGCCTTGAACGAATTCGGGGTCAAGAAGCCCTTGCTCATTGCCCTCAGTAACTACGACGTCGCTTTCGCCGGTTCCAGCTCGGATAATCAATGCCATAAAAACCTCTTCGTTGGTGAGAGCCTCAATTATCTCATGGCCTTTTGTGGTGCCTGGTGTTTTTCCCCCTCGTTTCGCCCCCCTTTTCCGTGTTTTTGTCTGTGTGCCCGTGGTTAAATTGGGGACTGCCTACGCTGCCTGAAACCGTTAAATGCCAGCTGGGTGTGTGCCCCCTTTTGACTGGAGAAGATAGATGCCCAAGCTCGACTTGTTTGATGTGATAATGATTGGTGGTGGAGTGGCCTTGCTGGCCGGTCACTACATTTGGTCAAAATTCTTTAAAAAGCCCGATGATGATGGAAAGGATTATGCCGAACCTCCAGCCATCATGTCGGTTACCTCGCAAGCAGAAGAAGAAAGCGATCCAAGCAAGCACTACCATTAATCAAAAACCCCGGCATATAAACCGGGGCTTTTCATTTCTATGGGTGACGGTTCACGGTTGCGTTCGTAGCTGCTTCAGCACTCGCAGGTTTCTATTCGCGAATCCAGACAGCGTGATGAGTATCGTTGCCATCATGAGGAAAACACCTTTCAGTGTTCGTGATATGGCAGCAATTTCGGCCGATGCCTGATATTTCACATCAATAGCAGGCTTGGCATTATTCACAATGCTTGGCTCAAGTCGCTGGGCCAGTTCATACAAACGATATGCCAGCTCGTTATTCACCAAATTATAATCCTTCATAATGCGGACGCTGAGAGCCGCTACGCGGCTCGCTTGATCCTGAAGCTTGCTGGCTTCCTTCTCGTCTGAAGCGTCATGTGCGGCTACTGTCAGCGCCTGAACTAATGCCACACTGATGTTCATCGCGCGATAAGTGTCACCCACAACATAGCCTTGTCGCATTTCCCCTTCCAAAGCGGTAGCCGCATTGGTTCCGTTATCCCCCTTTTCCATCACGTCTTTCAAGATCAGACCAGCGCCAGGGTGTTCGGTGGTAATCGTGCTCAGCAATTCATCCACTTCCCCTATAGCAATGAATGCTGATGCCTGAACGTTAGCAGCTTCAGGGAGCCTTTGGGGTTTATCATCTATCATAACTGTTGTTGATAAAATGACGCCTGCGATAGGCGCGATGATGATAAGGTACGATGCTTCAGACCGCATGAACGATATCGCTACCACGATGGCGGCCAGTACCATTAAAAACGGAATAGTATACGAAAGGAAACCTGTAATAACCTCGCCCATCGTGACAAATTGCCCCTCTATCGCGCCCCCTGTTCCGAACGATAAATTAACAGGATGGTTGATCGCCATAGCGTATAGCGTATCCAGTTCAAAGTGTTGCATCCAACTGAATACCCAAACCAATCCTGCAATCAGCAACAGAATGCAGCCAGTCAAAAATAACCGATTGCGCTTAAGTTGAATGCGCTTTTCAGTCGTGACAATATCTGGCTCCGTCTTAACCATGAACCCTCCGGCATCAAATGTTAAATGAGAAGGCCAGATAACCCGGCCTATGCAACTGAATCATTATTCCGCCAGTTCCAAAAGCAGTTCGCGGCGATGCTTCTGCCAGGCGTCTGTACGTTCAGATAGGCGAGCGTAGTGACCTTCGCTTTCACGTTGGATCCGTTTAATCTCGCGCGCCGCACCGCCGATGGTGTTCGAAATGTGTTCCAGCGTTGACTCGTCATACACTGGACGATGACCTTCACGCGCAATACGGATAGAGCTCTCACTGACCAAGTCCGCCTGGTGTCTCGCCTGCGCATTTACGACGTCGCCCACCGCCTGGACCAGCTTTGAACGGTTGTTGCTTTGCGTGGCCTGATCCACAAGCAAATGAGCACGCTTTGCTGATGGGAGCGTTACGCGCTTGATAGTTTCAAACTGGTCAAGCATGTTGAGGTTGTTTCGCTGCATCATTCGGATCATCGTCAAATCCTCAAAGCATTTCTGCTGTGTCATGATGATGTCCACTTTGCGTTTTTTCAGTACGGCCAGCTGGTGGTCAATATTGCTGACTTCCAGTGCAAGCAAATTATTTTCAGGATCACTCTTCAGTGCCTTGCGGCGCTGTTTCAGCACGGTTTCAATATGCTCAGCTGCGAACCCAGCGGCCACGATGTTAATGCCCGACTCATGCACTTCGGCCAGCACTTCCTCATACAAAATGTCGAGGTTATTGTTGTGACCAATAAGATCAGCCGAGATGCTGGTGATGTCTTCCGTCAGTAAGCCGACTTGATTCTTCACGTTGTCAAAACGGTCATTCGCCCGATGAGCCAGTCGAAGTGCCCGCGTCGCGTAGTAACCAACTACAGGGATTTTAAGTAACAACTGCTGTACCTTGCCAGGCTGCACAGACGTGCTGATGTCGCGAGCAAGCTCAACGATTTCATTCAGACGCTTGCCGTCCTTGCCTTGGTTATAGACATGAACGTTTTCCAACAGCTTGTCCAGATAGGCACCATCGGGCGATTTGCTGCGACCAAAGTTATGCGCGCTTTTGGGGTCGCCCAGCACGAGGGAGTTTGCAACGGCAACGACCTGATCGCGTTGGTCAGGAGTGACAGCAAACTTCTCAGATTCTTTGTTCAAAATAATCTGATCTGCGGTGACAATGATTGTATTGGTCATATCAGTTACCCTTTTTAACGTTGTCGTTGAGTTTGTTTACCAGCGTTCTAAAACGCTGTTCGACTTCCGGATCCATTTCAATGTTGGCCGCGCCACTTCGCAGCTGTTTTATTTGGTGATGCCAGATTGGGATTGCGCTTTTCACAACTGCGTCCAGGAGGTCTACCTCAGCTGCTGCTGATTGCAGCAACAACCCCACCTGCACCTTATTCATTTCTGACGAGGCTTTGGTGACCTCCAGGTTAAGGATGCGTTGAGCTAAACGAGTTAGCCCGTATTCTTGCTGGTCTGATAGCGCTTCTCCACTTTCTCGACATTCGGCCACGAACGCCCGACCTTCTTGGATATAAGCATCCAGCGCTTCAATGTCACGCGTATAAATTTGCTCAAGTGCCAGCAAGATATGCACGCCCTTTTGCGCCTGCTCCAGTACCAGAGGAGCTTGTGCCACCAGCCGATCGACACGACGGCAATTCATGGTGAACTCAATCATGCGAGTTTCCTTTGCCCCCGTCAGAGCATCCCAGATGCTGGACAGGAATCCTGTCTTGCGTTTGAAGTACACGGCAGGGTCACAAGCTTCAAGGTGCTTTACCAAGCGTGCGCTTGTTGCGCTGATTTTCGTATCCTCAGCACCTACTTTCATGGCTTCTTCCAACGTCATTTTATTACCGTTGAAATCAAGGATGTCATCGGTATGGGACAGTAATTTTGGACCAAAGCTGACAACGCCTATCGCGTCATTGATGAACGCCGGTAATTGCCGGGTGATCAGGCTGGTGGGCATACGTACTCCTACGAAACAATAGAATCTACCTCCACGCTATCACGACAATTTCGCTGACAAAGAAAATGAGGCCGATTTTTACCAGAAAAAAAAGCCCTTTTTTCGTCTTCGTTTTGTCGATGAAAAAACTCAGTCACCGGTTAGGTGTTCGGTATCCTGTCTGCATCCATAAACAGGAGGATGCAATGCTCCGATTCGTACCAATGATGATTTTGACTGGCCGTCTAAGGCTCAACCGCGTATTCACGTTACTGACTGATGGTGCTGTTTCTGTGGCCTTCTGGTTCAGTCTGTCGGGGAATTTAACTTGGCTTGCCCCAGCGGGTTTACTGGTACTTTTCTTGTTGGTGTTTGCGGTGATCGGGTATCGCAGCTATTACCTTCCCGTGAAGACCTATCAAGTCACCCGCGTTCGCGTTGGTCGAGATGACCCTTTCGTGAATTTGTCCTTGATGATCATGCACGCAGGCGAAGAAATTGAGCACCCGCTTCCTGTGAAGGTGGCGCGCGGTGTTGCGTATCACTTCTATCTGTTGTCCATCTACATGCGCCTGGCTGATTCATTAACCTGTTACGCACGGTCGCTGAAGGAGGCGCGTTCATGAATGGACTTGGTGTGTTATTTGTCGTGCTGGTGGGTGTCTTGGTGCGAGATGTCATCAAACGCCGAAAACCTCAGCCTTGGCTTGTGATCGCCCTTGCCTTGTCGATGACATTGTTTGTCAGTGAGAAGTGGGTAGGCGCAGTCTACAGTGTGCCTACCAGCTCAATGCAACCGACTTATAAGGTCGGCGACTATGTCACAGCGGTCAGGTTAGGTGGGTTGCTGGACGATGGTCGATTAAGGCGCGGCGATGTGGCTGTGTTTAAGGCCCCTTCAGTTCCTCGCACACTTTATACCAAACGCGTTATCGGTATCCCTGGTGATGTGATTGAGTTTGACACAGACAAAACGTATCGGGTCAATGGCAAGGTGCTGGGTAATAAAACCGCAGAAAAAGACGGTTTCCAAGTGTTCACCGCCAACGATGAACGCTTCGGTAAGCCCTACAGGTTTGTGATCGACACGCATGCAGCTTACGTACCGACAAAAGGTCGCTGGGTTATTCCTGAAGGCTATTACTTTATGGCCGGGGACAACCGTGATCACTCGTGGGATAGCCGTTACTGGGAAAACCCGCCAGGCACACCAAAGCCGTTACGAGGGTTAGTCTCGCTGGACCGTATTGATGCCCGTGTGACTCGCACGCTGTTCAACTTTAATCCGTTCAACAACTACGATGCGCTTGATGTGCAGATGGCAGTGATCCGCCAAGGCATGGATGGTGCGCGACAATGATGATCGAAGCCTTCTATCAGACAAAGTCACCTGAGATGGTGGCTGAATTCGCGCGTTGCGTGGAAGCCTATAACGCGTGGCGAGCTCAGACTCAGGCTGTCTGTGAGCGGCTTGGGTTTGTCAATTTTTCGGGGCCGGACTTTTGTGTGCCGGATTATTTCTTCCGCTCCCGCTATGAGCATATCCAGAAAGTGACCGGCTTTAAGTTGGCCGGGGATGATTCCCTTTTGGCGGAACCAGACCACATTCCCTATGCGCTGCGCCATGACAACCCTACGGGAGAGGCTGTCTCTCGTGAGCTTATGCAATTGGCCGAGAATGCGCTGACGGCATTAGGTGTTGATTCCGCGCTCTACGGTGAGCCTGGCGCAATGGGGTATCAGCGCGCTATATGCATGATGCTGGGTATCAATCGACGCGTTACAGCTGAGGCCGTTGTGGGCTTCTCTCAAATATGGGCAATATCCGACGAGAAAGGCGATTTTTCTCTTATTTGCTCCATTCCCGTGAATGTCCGCGAGGATACCATGACCTATGAACTGCCTTGTATGCCTGAAGGCTGGGCGGATATTTCGGCTCAACAGGTGATCCACCTTTTCAACTACCACAATTCCATCGTCATAAAGGAGTAATGCAATGAAATACCTGTCACTTTTGATGGTTCTAATCCTTGGGGGGTGCGCTAACGTCGGGCCGGGAAAGCCGATGCCTGTGACACTCCAGTCAGCACCAATGCAACAACGAGTGCAGGACAGGGAGTTGATGCCGGATCTGATGGCGGAGCCGGATGCGCTACAAGTCTTATTTAACGAAGGGCTCGCAGAAGATGCTCAGTATGAAAGTGCCCGTTTTATAGAAGGGAGCAATGAAACCATGATCATCGCGTCTGTGCTAAATGTCCCCTGTCAAATGGTTTTTCGGTTTGTCGAAGCAACGAATGGGGATTTCTGGATACCCAATCAAATCGCATGCGATAACCAGGATGCAATGGCCGGGTATGTGCCTGAGGCCGACTCTGGGGTGATTTCGTCAGCGGATATCCCGATGATAAACTCGGCATATTCAAATGACTGATCCACTTTGTTGAGGTTTTTATGGTTTTGCGCGTCGTGAACTACGTTTTGATGTTAATGATAGCCGGTATTTATGCCGTGGCAGTCTACGCCAGTAAGAATGAGATCGAGCTATTCCGCATCATTGGTGTTGGGAACATGGCCCTATTCTGCGCCGCTGTATTTTTGCTGGCTCGCAAAGAGATTTACTACATCTGGGCAGCGTATGCCTTATCGCTGGTGGTTTACTATGCAGTGATTTCGCCATACCTGCCTCTCATCCCGGAACTTATCGTTTACGGTACGCCGTCCATTGTAGGGCTGATTGCCGTCTACGACATCGTGGTTCTAAACTCCAATGAGCTGTCGGTGAGAGCGAAGGCTCGCCGAGCTTGGCCTAAAAAACGAAAATAGGTGCAGTAAATGTCGAAAGGAAAGAAACGTCAGGTCACACCCGAAAAAGCAATGCGGATCCGCTTCTATGGCGTGTCGGGCCTAATTATTGTGCTCAATACGGTGTTTGTGGGGAGTGCAAAAATTCAGCTGATTTCCTTGTTGCTGACGTTGTCCATTTTTCTGTTATTTACACTTTCTGGCCGGGTTGTTGTCGGAACGTGGTTCAGAAAAGAAAACTGGCGCACGTTAAATGCCCCTCAGACCACATTGTTATTTCGTGTCTATGTTGGTCTCCCTGTCGCGGCTGTCGCTATGCTGCTCTATGCCTATGGGTATCAAGGTGCAATCAGTCAGGCGATGGTCGATGTATTGTTCCCGCCAGGCGAAAAGGTTGAAGACAAAATGGTCTCTGTCATGAACCTGCTCAATGCCAAACTCCCTTTGCTGGTGGGCGCTTTCCTGTTCTATATCGGCTTGTGCTTCATAGTTGGAACGGCTGTTAAATACCTTCAGCTGTCCGCTTCAGGCCGGGCGCTGGGGAGACTTAAAGGGGTCGTCAACGCGCGCCAGGTTTTGGAACAAATGACGTGGGACCAGTTCGAAAAAGTGGTTTGCAAGTTCTTCGAAACAAAAGGGTATCGCGCTCGCGTTACACAGGCTGGTGCTGACGGTGGTGTGGATGTTGAGCTCCTGGGCTTCGGCCACCGGGAAATGGTGCAATGCAAACATTGGAAAACCAATCGTGTCGGTGTATCAATTGTCCGTGAAATATACGGCGTTGTGCTCGCTGACGACTTTCACCGTGGGTTCATTATCACGTCGGGTTTATTCACCGATGAAGCATGGAAGTTCGTTCAACGCGAAAACGTGAAAGGCAAAGTTGTTTTACTCGACGGTACGCAGCTGATTGAGATGATTAAAGGGAATGGCGAGTTGGATCAGGAGGCTCCAAAGCCGCCTACAATCACTCAATCCATTGATGCGAAAGAGCCGTTATGTCCGGTGTGTGGCGGAAAGATGGTTCTTCGAAAATCAAATAAGTCAGCGTTCTTTGGTTGCTCCCTATTCCCCGACTGTCGCGGTACTCGCGAACTGTAGTCGTTCAACCTCCTTCCTTTTTATAGAGCGCCGTTAATCGGCGTTCTTTTTTATTGATAACCCCATCCAAAAAGGAGAGCAAAACGCAGACCTTTTCGCCCTTCTGAATTTCGGCAGCGGAAGCAATGCCGCTATAATCACCAGGCAATCCAAACCGGCAGTGAGGGTAACACTGTTGATTGTGGGCTCCGTTATGCGGAGTTTGTTAAAGAGGCTGAACTGCGACGGGTAAACATAACGAACGTTGCGGTTATCGGTAATGTGTATGAATGAATTTGAGGGGAAACAGATGACTGAGAAACGCGGCACTGGCGCAGATTACGGTCAGGAAATTTTGCGTGAACGCTCTGCGGAAGCGGATACGCCTGAACCAACTAAGAAAGTATCAAAGAAAACGGTGCTTTCCGTGATCGTCGCGGCCATTATCGCAGGGGGTGCGATGACGGCTGTTATTTTAACGAGCGATAAAACTCCGGCTGAGAAAGTCGAAGCGCTGTCAGTTGACATCAGTAATGACGGTATTGCGCTGACCGAAAACGTCAAAGCGGACATTGAAAACAGCGGCACTCAAACCAGTGAGCCCGCACTGACCAATGCTGAGGCGGTGAAAACTGATAGCGAAAACGCGCCGGAAACTCCCGCACTGGAAATTGCCCAGCTGAAGAAAAACAGTTTGCCTGAAACTGAAACGCCGGTTGAAGTCGAAGCGGTTGAGCCAGTTAAGCCTACGGCAGAGGTCCTTCCCGCTGAAGATATCGTTAAAGGGGCACAATCTGCACCGGAAGCGACTAACAACGAACGTGAGTACGACCCGGCCAAGTTTGGGATCACCGAGGATAAATCACCGGATGCCGACTTCGCAACTTCACAGGGTAGTGACGTTAAAACGGCTTCTGTAGCAGATCCGGCTTCTGTAGCCCCTGCTCAGACTGACAGACCAGAGTCCCTACCAGAGGCTAATCCTGTGTCTACACCTGCGCCTGAACCTATCCGGTTGGAGCGCGTTGAGCTCCCTGCGACCAATCAGTTCGCTCAGCCTTTGACGATGACGGGCTCTGATCTGAACTACACGGGTTCAGCGCTGAAAGTTGAGTACAAAGCTCAGCAACAAGATACCGTTTATCTTTACAGTACCTTTGCGGCGAAAATTTTCCTGCTGCCAACGGATAAAGGCGAAAATATTAACGCTTACCTTTCTGATGAGAAGGGTTGGCAATTGAAGCTGCTTCCGGGCGGTATCCTCCGCGTTCAGCGCAGTGATAACAAAGCATCCTGGTCGCAAGCAACTGACCTGTTTATCGTTGCAGGCAAGCGTACCTATTCGCTTATTCTCCAGGGTGTTGGTGAACCAGGGCAGCGTACCGACTCCCTTCGGTACACCTCGGCAGAACCTGAACAAAAGCCAAAGTCGAAAAAATAAGATTGATGGGACAGGCGTATCCTTGATGCGCCTTTTTTTATCGGAGTACATATGATAAGCCCTCTTATAGACGGGATCCGTCTAATCGCGACGAGCTACTGCATCAGCATTCCTCACGCTGAATGGACGCCTCAACATTCATACCTTGTCTGCCGTGCGCTTCTTCAGCGAGGGATTTTCGGTGGTAAGGCAATGTTGGGTACTCGGCTAACGCGGCATAAAGACGCCGTTAACGAAGGTGACCACGGCGTTTTCTCAGTATCTCATACGCAATATGGATGGTTAGTCCTGGAGGATGGCACTATTCTTGACCCGGTCGGTTGCCTGCAAAACACCGATGAAAGAAGTGAGCCGCAATACCGTATTGAGTACGATACAGCCTGCTATATCGACGGTATCGACCCTATGAACTGTGATCGCAGTGAATTGCCACACCACTTCACTGAAGATGAAATCTATCGTGTGAAACGCGGCGTGATGCGTGAGATCTGTTCCCGCGCACTGGGTTATACGTTGCAGGTTGAAGGCTTGACGATGGCAGAGGCGGTGTATCTTCTGAATCAGCCGTTGAGTGTCTTTGGTGGGCATTCCCGCATGCTCTACGAGCACTTTATGGGGTTGGGGCTGAGCCGTGTAATGCCTATCTCAAAGGTCAATGTCATCAACCCTACTCTGGCAAGAAAGCTCTGGGAGATGTTCTTTGTTGACACAGACGAGAACGAGCTCCACGCTATATTGCGCTAGAAAAAACCACTCGAAATATTGAGTGGTTTCCAGCTCGCTAATTTAACACTTCAAACTTAATAGCTCATCTCCGGCTCGGTTCCACCAGCCCAGCGGCGCTCCCAGTGTTCCAGGTAAACTTCAGCTACTTCCGGCAGGTTGTATAACACGATCGCGTTTTCACTGTTTCGCTTGTTCGCGCTATCGCTGTAGTTGAAAGACCCTGTTTCTACCGTTTTGCGGTCTACCACGATGAATTTGTCATGCATAATGGCGTATCGCCCGTTGGTTCTGATTGGGATCTTCGCCAGTCGCACCGTGTTCATCGCTGATATCGAGTGCTTGCTCTTATTGCCTTTCTCATCCACCACGATCTTGACATCAATGCCACGCTTCTTTGCTGCCACCAACTCTTTCACGATATCTCGCGATGTAAAGGAGTATGCAGCCAGGCGAATCTCTGACTTTGCCGAGCGGATAGCATTGATGATCGCCTTCTGGGCTGAGCCTTCTGGCGAAAAACCGATAACGATTTGCGTCTGGTTGTTAATCTGCGAGCCCTTCTCTGCTCGCGAAGGAGTTTGCTGGCTTTGTTCTTGGCTACTTCCCAGACCGTTAAGCAGGTCATCAAACTTAAACGCGAATGCATTTTGGGCTGATAACGAGAGAGTGAAAGCCAAGGAACTGACCAAAAGCTTTTTCTTGAGATCCATTAAGTCACCATTTTAGAAGTTTGTAATCGCACGAGCTATTACAACACATGATAAATGGGCGACAAAACGTTAAGCCATGCGATTTGTTCACCTTTTCTTTACGTGATAAAAACTCAATAAATGCGACTTTTATCCATTACATCCAACTATTTTCCATTTTGCATTAAAATGTCACCTTATTTTGTATGTTTCTGGGTGTTTTCGTCCGGCTTTTTTAGTGAATCAAGCATTCAGTATCTGTATATTTATCTGCGTTCCCTGCTGAAACCCGTTAAATAGTCAGGTGAACATCCAAAAACTGAACTTTAACTCAAGAAAGGATGTTAACGATGAAAACCATCTCCGCCCGTAACCTGAAATCTGTTCTGGCCGCTTCCGCTGTTCTGGCTCTGGGCGTGACCGCCATTTACGCAAAAGGCACCGAGCAAACTGGTTTCAGCGATGTGTGGAAAACCATCACTGAATACATGCAGGGTTCCCTGGGCCGCGTACTGGTAGGTCTGATCGTCATCGTCGGTGTTGCTGCTGCGGTTGTCCGCCAGTCTCTGATGACCTTCGCTGTTGCAGTTGGTGCCGCTATCGGCCTGTACTACGCGCCGGACATCATCGACGGTATGATGACCTCCACCAGCGCAGTAGCTACCGCCCTGCCAGTTGGTATCTAATCCGGCGGCTTCGGCCTGAATCAAGAAAACCCGACTTCGGTCGGGTTTTTTGCATTTCATGAACTAAAAGTTAAAGCGAACTTTGTAGATCTGCGATAAATGGTTTAATGTCCCCGTCAAACACTTCTGAGATGACCTCAGAAACCGCCTTTACTCTGGCAAGTTCAGCTGCATCTTTGTGAATAACCTTCCACACCTCGTATTTTTTCTTTCTGGCCTTATCCGGCCATATTCGAATTAACTCTGGATACCGTAGCTCTTGGTAGCTTGGCAACTCTCCAAGAGCCATGCCCGAACGTACAAACGTGGTAAGTAGAAAACTGGATGTCAGCCTGGCAACGATCCGCGCATTTCGCCGCGACTCACCAACTAAAGTCTCTGGTACAGGGCTGCTGAATTTATTGTCGTACAAGGCAATGTCATGGTTAGCAAAGTGCTGGCCGGGCTCAGGGAAACCAAACTTATCAAGATATGTCTGGGTTGCATATAAGCCGACATCCCAGCGCCCAAGCCTTTTAGCAATGAGATCTGGAGCCTCAGGCCTTTTGGTTCTCACCGCAATTTCAGCTTCACCACGCGACATGTCCGCCATCTGCGCACTAAGTTTCATGGTGACATTGATATTGGGGTACCGTTCTCTCAATATCTTCATCGCTGACATTAGGAATTCGACAGCAAGCCTGTCAGTGGTGGCGATTGAAACATCACCGGAGAGCGCGCCATTCATTCCTTCGCTCAAGCGCAGAAAAGAAACCGAGTTTCGCTCCATTTCCTGGGCGCTATCCAACACCATTTCTGCTATTTCAGTGGGTACCAGTCCATCAGGGGTGCGATAAAACAGTTTGGCGTTGAGTTGTTTTTCTAAATTTGTCAGTCTTCGGCTGACCGTTGTCTGATCCATCGATAGTCGAATAGAAGCACCACGCAAGGAATTGGTTCGATAAGCAGCAAGGAAAACTTTAACGTCATCCCATCCCGATAAATACATACATCCTCCCCCTGCAAAATTGCAGTCTAAGGTTGTATTTTTGCAATTTCCTTTTTTGATGTAAACAAAAAGGGAGGTGCATTAAAAATGCGGCCTCCCTTTTTGGTTTGAAGCGGTGAGTATTAGATGATTTGACCAACCCACAAAAAATACCACAAAGAGGCATAGCCAAGCACCCAAGCCCCAACTAAAGCGCGAAACCGGCGCTGGTATGCACTACGTGTTTTATGCTTGAACATCTGTTGAGCGATGATGCAACCCGGCCAGCCCCCCAGAAAGGCCAGCGCATCAAGCGTCAACTCTTCTACTCGCGGACCTCTTTCTATCGCCTGTTGCTTGTCCTTACGATACACGTAAATCGAAATCAGGCTCCAGGCAATCATCCACAGCGCCGTGTATGCGTAAAACATTATTTGTTCCTCTCATCAATATTGGTGGTGAGATAATCCCGGAGGTTTGTCATAGCCAGTGTTGTACGATCTTCCACTTCTTCCGCTGTATCAAAGAATTTCGCCAGTTTGCGATTGGCCTTTCTGAGCGCTTTCGCTGCCATTTCCTGCTGTGCCTGGAAAGTCTCGCTACGCTGGCCGTTAAGGCTTTGAGTGGTCAGTTCGTTTACCTGCATTGTGGCATCTTGCACGGCCTTTTGCAGTTGCTTTTTCTTTTGTGCCTGTCTATCGGACTCACGAAGGGCGCGCGTGCTCTTCATATACAGCGTGCGTAACGTTTTAACGAGGCTGTCAGGGCTAATGGGAACAGCATTTAAGGGTTCTTCGTCGGGATTATTCATGAATATTAGGCCTGTTGTTGTGGGAATTTCTAAACCGGTAACCGCTACCGTGTTTTACGTGAAAACACTCCCCGAATTTATCCTCTCTATGAAACACCGAACAGCCGTATTAGTCAGCCTTTTTTGTCCCCGTTCCGCCCTCCTTTTCAGTGCCTTCTGAGTTGATAAAATCGTATCATTTACGCCTATTTCAACCGATAGGAAGCCTCATGGCAGCAACTGATGAGCAACAGAAGATCATCGACTACAAAGCAGAGCCTGGGTCGATGGTTTGCGTGCAAGCCTATGCGGGGTCGGGCAAGACGTTCACACTGAAAGTTTATGCAGACACCCACAAAGATAAAAAGATGCTTTATCTGGTCTTTAATAAGTCGATACGCGAAGAGGCTGAGAAAAAATTCCCAAAAAACGTGGAGTGCAAAACCTCACATGCGCTGGCCGCTGCCCGCTTTAAGCATTATCGGCACAAGACAAAACTGAACATTCAGGTGAAAGAGTACCGCGACCTGATGGGCGAAGAGGATTGGCGCGTAGTCAAACTGGCTATCAATGGCCTTTCTCACTTCATGAACTCGGCTGACTATGAAATTAACACGACCCACGTTTTAAAAGACATCGGTAACATTGACAAAATTCCACCCTCCCGCGTGGACTCAGCATTGCGTGCTGCACGTCGGATCTGGAAGCAACAAATCGACCAGGAATCTGACGTACCCTGCACGAACAACACGTTGCTGAAGCTTTATCAGATGTCTAACCCGGCGCTGGATGTAGTCTATGACATTATTTTGTTCGATGAAGCGCAGGATGCCAACCCCGTGACGCTTGATATTGTGCTTAATAACAAGTGCGCGAAGTTGTTTGTCGGCGATAAGCACCAAATGATTAACCGTTGGCGTGGTGCCGAGAATGCCCTGGGCGTTGTGGAAGAGAAAGGCGCGGCCGTTCTCAGACTGACAAAATCATTTCGCTTTGGTCCGATGGTTGCGGCACTTGCCAATGTGGTGCTGTCCATGATTGGTGAAACCCACCCACTTGTAGGGCTGGGGAAATTGGATGAGGTTTGTCAGCCTCATGAGATAGCCCAGCAGGGTTTTCATGCTGTTATCTCACGAACATATATGGGGGTCATTTCTTCCGCCTATGAGGCTATCCTGATGGGTAAGCGCGTCATGTGGAATGGTGGCATTGGTAAGTACAATCTGGGGGAGTTACTTGACTTACATGCCATGAAAACCAGCAATTACGAGGCCATTAAAAATCCACGAATACTGACAGACTATGGCAACTGGGCCAACTTCCAAGAGATCGCGGAAACGACCAAAGACACGAACATGACCCGAGCCATCAGGTTGATGGATAACTATGTTGATATCCCTGGCATGGTCGATACGATGCGTCTGAATGAGGCTCGCACCCACAAAGATGCAGATCTCATCATCACTACCGCTCATACATCCAAAGGCATGGAGTGGGATAACGTTATTTTAAACGATGATTTTCCCAGTATTATTGAAGCAATGATGATGAAAAAATCGAAGCAGAGTATTATTGATGAGATGAACTTGCTGTACGTTGCGATCACGCGGACACAAAGTCGCATCAACATCAACAGCTCAATGATGGAATTGCTGGAGCAGTATAATCATCGGCGTGAGCGAAACGAGTCGATTGTCATTGTGTAAAGAAGGCCCTTTGTGGGCCTTTAATCCCTTACATGAAGCACCAAATAAGCGATCACACTGAATTCCATATCTAAAAGCATTAGGCCTAATACAACGTATGTATCTATCTGTTTTTTATTTCTTTTAAAACATCGTTTCTTAATAAGTATCCGGTCCAATCCGTTATATTATGATAATATTCAGGCATCCCTAATTCAAGTTCCGGCTGAAGTATATTCAGAGGAAGTCCAGGGATATAGCTTGGCGGTGGAGTCAAATTAAATCCTGCGTGAAGGAATCGACTGCGATGCTTATATATATTTTTATAAATAGTTTTTAATAATATATATTCGTTAGCATTTCTGTCTATAAATTCGTTAAACTTCCTACTTATACCACTAACACTTTCTATGATTTTAGTCTTGCATTCCGGACATTCTGTCTCTTTCTTGATACTCTTGGTGGGTAGGATGGATTCAATGGCGCTCACATAAGCAATTATTTCATATTTTTTGACTATATCATTTAAATCATTGTGACATGCTCTTGGTTGAGAGTGGTTTGGCGGCCTTGCAATCACGCCCTCAAATGAATCAACACATAAAAAAGATGGATTTAGTGTTGATTTAATAAATTCCCTTCTGAAGCACAGAGCCTCTCTAAATAATCTAGCAGAATTTAATCTAGTAGGAGAACTCAAGACTTCGAAAATAATTTTGTCTGAATCAGGAGGTAAGCAATACCCTCTAGTCTCAATCACTTCATCCAAGTCCATGTAGTTTTCATTTTCTATATACAAACCATTAATACCAAGTGCTTCTTCAGTATCTTCAGATAAATCATCATTATAACTTAATGAAAAATAGTCATATATTAAAATCGATAACGCCGATAGAATTTCATCAGCTTTTTTAATTGATTTTTTTGTTATCTCGTCCTTGTGAATGTAATCAATATTAAATATCAAATAAAAATAACCACTATGAGAATGGTCTTCAATTTTAATGCAACACTTGTCGAAGTAGTAATCACCGCTAAGCTTAACGTTTGTATTTACCTTCAGTTTGACTCCAGTTGACTTTATGTGCTTATTTAAATCATCCCCCTTAGGAGATCTGATAAAAATATTTATTATTTCATTTGTCAACGTAGTTTCTTGGCTGCCATCGAGATCTTGAGATATTTGATAAATTCCTCTATCTTTAGATACATGCAATAACAATGAAGCTACTTTTCCATTTTGAACAAATGAACAACTTAAAGAATAGTAATAAATATCTGGATTAGAATTATCATTATAGGTGTATTGCTGAGTGCCGAATGAACCATATTTCTCTTTTAATTCACCCCATACATAATTTAAATAATTATTGATATATTTATTATTTACTAGTAATGGTCTATTCATATCTACACTCTTACCTTTCTTCGATTTTTATCGCCAAGCTCGATCTGTATCTGCTAGATTACATTGAATTCTAGTATGTAGATCCTATAGAAAATAATCTATACTGTTTGGTAAACATAACAACGAATTCACTAGGTTAGCCATCATAAAAGTGTTAAATGAAGGCTTTTTATTCATATTTTTGCATCATCGAGTAAATTTGCTTTATTTATATGGTAAATATAAGCACACAGAGCCTCATCAACATCAACGGTTCTAATACGATCACCACCGAGAATGACGAGATTCTATTGATATTTTGTGAATTATGCCAAGACTAAATTTATATCTTGGATTAAATGATATTATTGCCGAAACAAATTTTGAAGGGATGCTGTGTATGCCTAACTGGGATGAAATGTTCTATTCAACAAAATCTCTTTTTGGAATAAAAGAGGACACCCTCTCAGAGTATTCATCCAACTCACGAGATAAAAACAAACTAGATAGCTTTAAATCCGAATTGCTTTTTGCATATTTATTTCACTGCCTACAAGCAGAAGAGCCTTCTAGAATAAAAATGATATGCCAGACGGGTGAAAACCATCCTGACTTAAAATTAAACATTGATGGGGTAATAGCACACATAGAGGTCACAAAAATAACCAAACCAGAAAATAGGTTCAGAGATGAGCCTTATCGCTCATTTGTTCCCGATGACGTACTCAAGCAAGATGAAACAAAGCTATTTGTAACTTCAAAGATCTCCGATAAATCAGAGCAATATAAGAAATGGTTAGGCAAAAAAATTGTAAGCCCTAACGATTCAAAAATTATCGCGATAGATATGGGGAATTTATTTCCGGGAACAGTATCTGGTCCATTGCTATTCTCTGCCTATTCATTCTTCAAGGATGAATTAGAATTGGTATTTGATAAAAGAACGGGGAAGCAAATGGGAGCAGGTATTCCTATAGCTCGACACGAAATGAAGAAAAAGAAAACAACCGATGAAGGTGAAAAGTTAGTGACTATAAAACATGATGACTTGTTAAGTGGTGTTATATCAAGTCACATTAGTGGAATTATCGCTTACCATAAAGGAGCACCTGCATATCTACACATAATAAGCATTAATAACGACCCGCTAATGGATCTGCTTTATTTGAGGTTCTCTAACCACCCTACCCTTAGTACAGAAATTCTAAGGCATGGGATATTATCTTAAAAGCCAGCGCTAGGCTGACTTTAATGCCGTAATCAGCAATCACTGGCAGGCGTAGCTCTCTTCGTCAGAACTATCATTCTTAGCCTGTTCATGTGCCGTTATTTCCATATCCAGACTCTCGCCAGCGACGAGAGGCTGAACGCCATCAGCAATGCTGGAATTAAAAAAACATTTTTATTCATCATTTTCTCTTTGCAGAATAGAGGATTGCCCGGACGAACCGGGCATCCGAATTTATTTTTTAGTCGGTGCCGCAGCGGGGGCTTTTTCAGCCTCGCCTTTCACCATGCGCTCAATGACTTCAACGAAGCCAGCGAACGGACGCGCGCCGACAATGCTTTCACGCTCACCGGTTTTGTTATCGATCACGATAGTCGTCGGTGTCCCGTTTACGCCGTCTTTTGTCCCAGCATCCATATCGCGCTTGATACGCTGGATGATGTTCGGATCCTGCATGCAGGTATCAAACGCCGCTTTGTCCAGTTCGAACAGTGTCGGGATGCCTGCGCTGTCTTCGAACCCTTTGCCATTGCCCTGCGTGTGCTCGAACCAGTAGTTGGTTGCACCCCAGAAGCCCTTCGGACCTTTTTGCTCGGCCACACATTCCGCTGTCATTGCCGCTTTGGTTGCCATTGGCTCATGAAAAGCCAGGTTGAAATGACGCCACTCCCAGTTCACCGCGCCGTTGTTGGCCGTATCAACCAAATATTTCGGCGTCTTATGGAACTGCTTGCAGAATGGACATTCCAGATCTTCATAGTTCACCAGCGTAAATCGCGCGTCCGGATTGCCGTAGATGTAGCGTCCATCTTTGTTGACGCTAACCTGCTCCCAGCCTTTGTACAACTCAGCGCGCTTCTCAGCGAGCTTGTCCTCTTCCAAACCAGCCAGTGCGGCTTGCACCGCTGACTTCACATCACCGTTAGAACCCGCAACGCCACCGCCGGATTTAGCCAACTGCGCAAATTGCCCCTCAACACTTGCGTACAGGCTTTTACCGTTGTTTTCGACCTGAACCACCTGCGCTTGAAGCGCATTAAGTTTGGTCTTGATACCGCTCGTTTGCACAGCGGTGTAAAGGCTTGCGCCCATTGAAACGGCAATCATCACACCAATGGCGATTGGACCGATGACTTGAATTTTATTGACTTGCTTGGACATCGTTTTCTTACCCCACTTAAGAATTGGTTAGTCACTTAAAATTTGGTGAATTGGTTATCGACATACATCTTCAGCCGATATTTGCGCAGATCTTCCGGCTCGCCACGGGTCAGCACGTCAATTTCGTGCTGGCTCAGGCGGTAACCTGGCGTTGAACAGTAACGCTCTTTAATTTGCAGGTACTCACCACGTTTAGCGGTTTGCTTACTGTTCGGCAGCATGAACGAATTTTCATCGCAGAACCTGGGTGACTGAGTAAACGTCCCGCGCGGGCCGTTGGCATAGGCTGTGCTGGATACACTGGTCAGCAAGATCTGGGTATCCAGATCGCGAGCAACGTAACGCTTGCCCGTTTGGTCATGAACGGCATACGGGCTCACAAGCGTGTGCTCATAGCCTGGGTGGCGTAGTGCGGCACCGCCACGCTCAGTGCTGTAGTAGGACTCTGAAAACTCATAGCCTTCAGGGTAAGTCGCCTTGACCACCGTCACCTGCGTTTCATCAACATAGGTACGCTCTGGGGCCTTCGATTTGTCCGCTGCACACCCGGTCAAGGTGGCAATGACTAAGGTTGCCAACAAGGGCAATGCGAAACGTTTACGGGTTTTCATCACTTCTTCTCCGGTTAGAAAGCACAGTCATTATCCTTTTTTTTAAAATTGCCAGTTACCGTTTTAGCCGACAAAACGAGGGCCTTTTCGTTCCTGCCCGCACCCGCTCATGGGTTATCGTACTTGCACTACAACGGAGAGCTTTAAATGCTGAAGATCATCAAAACGCTGTTTGGCAAAAAAATTGAGGAACAGGACGAGATTAACATCCCTCTGGAGACCCTCGAAGAAATCGACTCTATGCGCGACGGTGTAGATTCATTGGTTGTACGTGGTGATATTTTGCGTTACCCGCCCGCTGAAATTGGTTTCCCTGCACTGATCCCTGGTAACTACATTCTGCGTGAAAAACAAACCGACATGATCCAGGCTATTAAACGCGAGCTCAATATTCGGGATAGCGAATTTGAGCAGCTGATGATGCCGATGCTTGATAGCTTTGCGAACTTCGTGCAGCTGTTTCCCGCTTCCGAACATCACCACCACCGAGCACAGAGTGGTCTGATGCGCCATTCGCTTGAGGTGTGTTTCCAGTCCATCCGTAAGGCCAAAAACATTGAATTCGATTCGATGGAAATGCCCGTGGTGAAATCCAGCCGTATGCTGGCCTGGCGTCTTGCGATTGCGACCGCTGGCCTGCTGCATGACATTGGCAAGCCGTTTACGGATTACGAAGTCTGGGATAAGTCCGGTACCTATCACTGGCCTCCGGGCCGCACTCCAATTCATGAGTGGGCGAAAGCCAATAAAATTGAACGTTATTTTCTGGTCTGGAAGAGCTCGCGCCACCAACAGCACCACTCCAGCACCACCGCCATGATGATGATGATCATGCCGCAAATTCTGCATGAGTTCCTGCTGAGCGAGGGTAACGACATCTATAACGAGCTGACTCGGGCAATGGCCGTGAGTACGGTTCGCCTGGATGCCACCGAAGAAAACGCACCGGAAATGAAAAACAAGATCCTGAAGATTGTAAAGGAATCCGACGTTATTTCTGTCCGCCATGACCTGCAACGCTATGGCGGTGATGCGGTTCGTGCAACGCAATCGGGAGTCCCTGCGGTCCAGCGTATCGTGGATGCCATGCGCCACCTGTTAAAGAAAGGGGTGTGGCAACCCAACAAACCCGGCAATCCGATTTGGGTTACCACCTATGGCGTGTTCATCGTTTGGGGCACGGCAGTCAAAGACATCACCAATACCGTGAAGAAATCCGGTGCGGTGATCCCTCAGTCGGCCAACAGCCTGGCTGATTTGATGATGAGCTATAAATTGTGCATTCCGAACATAAACAAAAACGAAGATACTGCGTATTGGCGTATTGCCCCGCACATCATGAATGACCGGGATTCCCGTAATAGCAAAGAGCCCAAAGTGGCGCTGAGTTGTCTGCGGCTTATCTCTCCGGACGTGCTGTTTGTGGACACGATGGAGCCGCTCCCTATTTCCTCCCGCATCCGCATTGAAAGCGAGTGGCGTGAATTCCAAACCAGCAAAGGGAAAAACATCCCTGTACTGAAAGAAAGCCGCCCTTACGTGGGGAATAAAGAGCCGCGTGAAAACAGTATTCCGGCTGACGTCGATCCTGAAATCCTGAAAGGTGGCACACTGCTGCCGGATGAGAATGACAACCCGCTGGACAATATGTTTGGGGCCTCGAATCCGGTGACCCCAGATAACGCCCACCAACTGCTACATCACCTTAATCTGCTCTCTGATGCCGACTACGAAAAGGTGAATGCCCGTCAGGATGCAAAAGCCAAAGCCCAGGCCGAGTTGGCTAATCAAAAGCCGGGTGAAGCCTTCCAGGGATCACCTGCATCGGTTGAACAGAACCAGCCCGTTAAAACACCTGCGAGCGAACCGAAAAAAGCCAAGGTTGAGTCGCAGCAGCTGAGCCTAAAAGACGTATTGAGCAAACAAAGTACCTCTGACGAAATGCCCCCACCCATCATGTCGGAGGCAGACCATTATCAAGAGCCAGAGTATGACCGTGAAACGCTGTCTTTGTGGGATACGTTAAAGTACCACGCGGTTACCGAAGGCTATCAGAATGACGAGCGTCATCTGGTGGACGCCAAACCGACCAGCGACCCGATGACAAAAGCGCGAGCACAGATCCAACGAGTGCAGGATGAAGTGGATAACGGGAATTTTGAACCGCCCACACAGGAGAACGATTTTGGTTATGACAAAAACCACATGGCCGCTTTGGATGGCGAACAACTGACCCCGCTACATCAAGATCAGACCCCTCTATTCCGCAACGCTTCAGACCTTGCGAAGGAAAAGCTGGCGTCTTACGTTGCTGCGAATCAGTCCGGTCTTTTCCATGAAAGCGGTCACTGCTGCATTATTTTAGAAAACGGGGTTGAGGACTCGCTCTTTGAACCGATGCGGGACGCAGATTGGATCTGGTATCCGTTTATGGAAGCCCCCTGCGAGTATTACACCCATCGTTCTCAAATGTGTTTTTACCTGCGCAAAGAGCTCAACGCCGATATCGACCAGCTTTCCGGTCAACGTTATCGTGCCAGCCTGAGCCCGTTTGACCTGACTGACGTCAGTGTGGATATGACCGAAGTCTATCGCGCTATTGCGACCAAAGGGGCAACTAAAACCGCCTTCAATGGCGACCCGGTGATCGCCTTGTCCTCATTGCAAAAGCGTCGTATTGCACAAGAGCTGAACATCAACGCCAATCAGTTCCAACAGGTACTGATTGATAATTTCGACTATGTGACCCGTACTGGTGTCGATTACATCCTCGTTAACAGCAATATTCAAAATTTCATGGTGAACGATAATGAGTGAATGGAGTTATAACATGCGCTGGCGTCCCAACTTTGAGGCGCTGGAAATCGCCGGTTGGGGTGTGGGGATTGCTGCCTCACTGGCTGTCAACGCTGCATTCAATATGCCTGCGGTACCTTGCTACTTGGCCGTTGCGGTACAAGCGGCCTATGCGGCTCGTTCCGTGCCTTCCGCGTGGGACATTTACAAGCACAAGAGCCGATTAAAGCGCAAGCCAAACGTCCTGAAAATGGAGTTGGAATCCGTTATCGACGTCATGATGAAATTCCCTGACAGCTACCTGCTGGGGTATGGTTTTGAGTGGGGCCAACCGGAAGGCCAGCTGGCATCCGAGCTCATCAAACGAGACATCAAGAAGTTCGTCAGCAAAGTGCCGGAAAACTTCATGGGCTTGGGTTGGATCCACGCCCTGGGTGAAAAACAACAATGGATACGCGTCGCTGAAGATCTGCTGTCATTGCATACCCTGGTGACCGGCACAACCGGTTCGGGTAAAACAACCTACTATAAGCTACTCATCCTTCAGGCCGCACTGAAGAAACAGCCGCTGATCCTCATCGACCCGAAAAACGATGAAGAACTGGCGGACTGGATGAACATGTGCCTGCGACTGGTGAACCGTGAAGATAAGTTCAACTACATGTCGCTGGCGCACCCAGAGAAATCCGCGCGTATTTCTCCTATCACCAACTACACGCGTGCGGGTGAAGTCGCTAACCGCATCACTTCCGTCATTCAGCGTGCCGATGGCACGAGTGACCCGTTTGTGTCGTTCGGTATCATGTCCTTGACCACGGTCGTAGAGCTGATGAAGATCTGCGAGTTGAAACCAACCCTCAAGAACGTGAAAACCCAGCTGGGCTCGGATGTGTCTGCTCTGGCTGAACTCATCATTAAGTCGGTTACAAAAATTGGCCGTCAAGTGCTGGGTGAGGATGATTTTGACCGTATCTTCGCCATGCGCATGGATCGTTATGCCAACAAAGCGAAGGGGCCAAAGGAAATCGCCGATATCTGCGCCGAAATTTACCGCAACGATATCAAGGCAAACCGCAGCTTCCCAAGCATTGAAGCCGGTCTGGATATGCTCGGCCACCAGCGTGAGCACTTCCAAAAGATGATACTGAACGTGATGCCTATCCTCAGCCAGCTGACGCAGGGTTTCATGGCAGAATTGCTGTCCCCGGACAGTGACGATGAATCCCAGCTGAACGACTTCCGCCCTATCTCCAACGTGCGCGACATCATCACGACCGGTGGCATGCTGTACATGGGGCTGGACTCATTGGCGGATGCGGAAACCGGTTCGGCAGTGGGCTCTATCTTCCTGTCTGACATCACCAGTGTGTCGGCGGACGTGTACAACTTCATGAAACCACGCGGGGATGACCTGGCTCCGGTGATGGTGCTTATCGACGAAGCCGCTGAAGTCATTAACGATCAGGTCATTAAGATGCTGAACAAAACCCGTGGGGCAGGCTTCCGCCTTTTCATCTCATCTCAGTCCACCAGCGACTTTGAAGCGCGCCTGGGCTCTGAGGCCAAGATGAAACAAATCGTCACCAACACCAACCACTTTACTGCGTTACGCACCCCCGACCCTGATGCGCAAGAGGCGGTCATGAAACGCGTGCCGATGACCAAGTTCAAGTACGTCATGCGCGGTCATGGCTCCAGCGCAGGCGCTGACCCTGAGATGATCACTGGCTCGGTCAGTGAGCGCATCATGGAAGAGGAAGGTGAGCTGTTCCCTTCTCCGTTACTCGGCTGGCTACCGAACTTGGAATTCATGGCCATTAACCAGGCGAACAAAATCGTCAAAGGTAAAGTGCCCATCATTATGTCTCCGAAGGGGGACAAGGCGTTTAACC
>NZ_JAMPMI010000025.1:0-105603 GCF_028478065.1 Providencia sp. PROV255
ATCTGGATTACTTCTTTTTGCTACTATAGGTTTTAGATGGTGGGTCGTGCAGGATTCGAACCTGCGACCAATTGATTAAAAGTCAACTGCTCTACCGACTGAGCTAACGACCCATCTAAAACAATATTTCTAACTAAATTTCTTTTTGTCTTTCGAGATTTTTGGCTAACCGTATTCTCGTATCAACGGCGGCTTATATTACTGATTTCTGGCGAGGGTGCAATGATTTTTTTGCAAAAAAAGATTAAATGCACACTTATCATACTGATAACCCCGAAATATTCGGTAATATGGCTTCGGGGTTATAAATTAAAGTGTACTCAGCTTTTTTTCGGCTAATTTTGAACCAGCACTGTTTGGATATTGTTTCAACACCTGTTGGTAAACAGCTTTTGCTTTATCTTTCTGTCCCTTATCTTGCATGATCAGCCCAACTTTATATAAGGCTTCGCTGCTTTTTTGGGATTTAGGATATTGCTTAACTACAGTTGCGAAATAAAAAGCAGCATCGTCTTTGCTACCTTTATTGTAGTTTAACTGCCCCAACCAATAATTGGCGTTAGATTGATACCCAGACTTAGGGTAGGCTTTAACAAAGCCTTGTAATGCCCCTATTGCCTGATCAATTTGAGCTTTGGATTTGCTTTCCATCGCTAATTTGACTGCAGCATTGTAATCATCTTTCTCATTCCCACCTGTATTAGCAGCTGCCGTAGGTGCCGTTGAGGAAGGTGATGCGTTTGATGCACTAGTGTCAGGTGTTGTTGTATCACCTGAAGTTGCTGAGTTTCCACCGCCTGCATTGTCTAATTGCATGTATAAATCTTTCTGGCGCTCAATAACTTGATTCAATTTGTATTCACTTTCTTGAATCTGACCACGTAACATGTCGATGTCGCGTTGGTTGTCAGCGAGTTGTTGTTGAATTTGATACATGATTTGACCTTGAGAGCTAACTGCTGTCTCAAGTTGGGTAAGGCGATCTGTTGTTGAACCAGATCCGACATTGTTGATTGGCGCTTGGGCAATAGCGGCCCAAGGGGCCGCTACGCCAACCAATAACGACAGACCGACTAGTAAGTGTCTGAAGTTACTGTTCATAATAGATAATTTCGCTTATCTATTAGTATGCAATGACTGCACGACGGTTTTTCGCGTAGTCTGCTTCAGTGTGACCTAACACAGCTGGTTTTTCTTTACCGTAAGAAACCAGTGAAACTTGGTCACCAGAAACACCTTTGCTTTGCAGGTACATTTTAACTGCATTAGCACGACGCTCGCCCAGCGCGATGTTGTATTCTGGAGTACCACGCTCATCCGCATGACCTTCAACAACAACACGTACAGATGGGTTGCTACGCAGGAATGCTGCGTGTGCATCTAACATTTCAGCGTATTCTGGAGATACGTTGTATTTGTCAAAGCCAAAGTAAACAGTGTTGTTTTGTTGCAGCTGTTCCATTTGCTGACGTGCCAGCTCTTCCGCAGACAGACCAGTGTTAGTTTGGTTAGTAGAAGTATCTACGCCATCTTGGTCATTGTTTTTGTTAGAGCTACAAGCTGCGACTGCCATGATTGGTAACGCGATCATCAGCCCTTTAAGCACTTTATTCAGTTGCATCGTTTTGATCCTTAATATTTTTTGCCACACATTATTATTATGCATCACAGATACGGCGACCAGGCAGGGAATTTAACCTGTCCATCGGTAGCCGGAAGACGCGCTTTGAAACGCCCGTCGGTCGAAACTAGCTGCAATATAGTCCCCAAGCCTTGAGAGGAGCTATAAATTACCATAGTGCCGTTAGGTGCGATACTCGGCGTTTCATCTAGGAACGTTTTCGTTAAAAATTCAACGTTGTTCGTTGCCAGATCTTGTTTGGCGACATGTTGCTGACCGCCGCCGGAGCTGACCATCACTAAGAAAGTACCATCCGGGCTAACATCAGCGTCCTGATTTTGTGTTCCTTCCCAAGACACACGTTCAGGGCTGCCACCATTAATATTTATTTTATAGATCTGCGGACGTCCCGCCTGATCTGAAGTATAGACTAAAGTTTGGCTATCTGGCATCCAGCTTGGTTCCGTATTGTTACTACGTCCATCAGTCACCTGACGAATTTGCCCACTCGCTAAGTCCATAACATATAAATTCAGGCTGCCTGTTTTAGACAGTGCAAATGCCAATTTTGTGCCATCTGGAGAGAATGCAGGTGCCCCATTATGACGTGGGAATGATGCGACCTGACGAACTGCTCCTGTTGATAACGTTTGAATGACAAGTGCTGAACTACCGCTTTCAAATGTAACATAAGCCAATTTCTCACCATCTGGTGACCATGCTGGCGACATCAAAGGTTCTGGTGAACGGTGAACCGTAAACTGGTTAAAACCGTCATAATCAGAAACTCGTAATTCATATGGATACTGACCGCCTTTGTTAACAACAATATAAGCAATACGAGTACGGAATGCGCCACGAATACCTGTTAATTTTTCAAAGACTTCGTCACTTGCAGTATGCGCTGCATAACGTAACCATTCTTTGGTTACTTTATATTGGTTCTGAGATAAAACAGCACCTGGGTTAGCCGCAACATCAACTAACTGATAGCTAACGACAAAGCTACCATCTGCTGCTGGCTGTACCTGCCCCACAACAACAGCATTAATACCTAATGCTGTCCACGCTTCAGGAATCACTTCAGAAGCGGTACCAGGTTGTTGAGGCATGCGGCTTGGCTCGATAGGGTTAAATTTCCCGCTATTGCGTAAATCTGCGCCGACTATTTGACCGATTTCTTGTGGTGGTGCACCCGCACCTGACCATTTAAACGGCACAACACCAATAGGTTGAGCTGAATTAACACCTTCAGTGATCTCAATACGTATTTCAGCCTGAGCCACTGTCGCCCATAGCATTAGGAACCCTAAAACTACTTTAAAAGCCTGCTTCATTCTTATCTCCCTTACTGCGGATTATTTACTACCGCAATAATTCGCTGAATTTTAACAAAGGTATAATAACAAAACTAGATACCACACAAACTATTTATGCTATTGCCTTAATAATATCAATACAGACTGCTCTGAGTTATTGAAAATCAAGGTTTAAACACAACTGTGCTACCCGCTTTATTAAACGTATCATAGACTTCTCTGCTCGGTGGCTTAGGCATCGTTGCAAGTTTTGCTGCACGAATTGCTGCATCACAGAGTGCCGCGTCATTAGCTGGGCTATTTTTTGGTGTAATACTCACCAATAACCCATCAGGCGCGAGCTTCAATTGAAGTTCACAAGTACGTCCACGGAAAGTATCTGAATCATAAAATTTACTTTGGATAGCCGCTTTGACTTTACCAGCATAGCTGTCCACATCCGCATTGGAAGCGCCCGATTTTTTACCACCACCTTTTCCAGCTGCGGCTTCACCACCTTGTTTGCTTGGGCCCGAGGCAGTTAAATCACCAAGCAAATCATCTACGGAAGCCGCGTTTTTAGCCGCTTCAGCTTTGGCTTTCGCCGCTTTTGCTTTAGCTTCTTTATCGGCTTTTTCTTTAGCTTCTTTATCCGCTTTAGCTTTCGCTTCTTTTTCAGCTTTTACTTTAGCTTCTTTATCGGCTTTTTCCTTGGCTTCTTTTTCCGCTTTTTCTTTAGCTTCTTTTTCAGCTTTGGCTTTAGCGGCTTCGGCTTCTTTCTGCGCTTGCGCCTCAGCCTTCGCCTTCTCAGCCGCTTGCTCTTTAATTAGCTTTTCTTTTTCAGCTTTCGCTTTTGCAGCAGCTTCTTCCGCTATTTTTTGCTCTTCCTTCGCTTTTTTAGCAGCATCTAATGCTTTTTTCTGTTGTTCCTCAGCTTGCTTTTGTTGCTCAGCTGTATCACGTTGAATTTTAATACGCTCTTCTTCAAGCTGCTGAAGACGCTTTTGTTCCTTTTCTTGCTGTTCTCTAAGCTCAGCCTCTTGCTTTTGTTCTTGCTCTTTGCGCTCTTTTGCCGCTTGTCTGACGTTATTTTGCTGTCTTTGCATTTCTTCATACTGCTCAACAACCACGCCAGGGTCAACCATCACCGCATCGATGACAGTTCCCTCTTCCCCGCCACCACCAAGTTTGACGACGGAAACTAAAGAGCCTATAACAATCAAACCAATCAATAGGACGTGCAATACGATTGACATCACTAACGATCGGTTTAAGTTATCTTTTTTCTCTTTTGTCTTTCCCACTCTGGTATCCAAAAAAAGAATTGTGACTTATTCAAACGACAATAACCCAGCCTAAATAGGCTGAGTCATCAAGCCAACCGATTTTATCCCTGCGCTGTGTAATATATTCAGCGCCTTAATCACTTCTTCGTAAGGGACTTCTTTTGCACCACCAATCAAGAAAATTGCTTTTGGATTTTTCTCTAGTTGAGATTTCGCCTCTGCAGCAATTTGCTCTGGTGGCAGCAATTCTAAAACCTCACCATCAAGGCGCATGTTATATTGGCCAACCCCCGACACTTCTAAAATAATCGGTGGGTTATCACTTGATGATACGGTTTGTGTATCTGTTGCATCCGGCAATTCAACTTCCACACTTTGAGAAATAATCGGTGCTGTTGCCATAAATATCAGCAACAGTACCAACAATACGTCCAGTAATGGAACAATGTTGATTTCGGATTTCAGCTCACGTCTGCGACTTGTGCGCGCCATTCGCTTATCTCCCCGTCTTATTTCTTATCAGCAGAGAAGGCTTGACGATGCAAGATGGCTAAAAACTCTTCCATAAAGTTATCGTAGTTTTGCTCTAATTTGCTGACACGTAAGTTCAAACGGTTAAATGCCATAACTGCTGGGATCGCTGCAAACAAACCAATTGCGGTTGCAATCAGCGCTTCAGCAATACCCGGTGCAACCATTTGTAATGTTGCTTGCTTTACCGCTCCCAATGCAATAAACGCATGCATAATCCCCCAAACAGTACCAAATAAACCAATATATGGGCTAATTGAACCAACAGTACCTAAAAATGGGATATGTGCTTCAACTGATTCGAGTTCACGATTCATTGAAATACGCATTGCACGGGAAGCTCCCGTCACTACTGCATCTGGCGCATGAATGTTCGCTTGGTGTAAACGAACGAACTCTTTAAAACCAGAATGGAAAATTTGTTCGGCACCACTTAATTCATCACGGCGAGCTTGGCTTTCTTTATATAAGCGCGATAGCTCAATACCTGACCAGAACTTATCTTCAAATGCTTCAGCCTCACGCGTTGCCGCATTTAAAATTTTCGTTCTTTGAATAATGATCGCCCATGATGCGATAGAAAAACCGATCAAAACGAACATAATGAGCTGAACCAAAAGGCTCGCTTTAAGGAATAAATCCAGGATATTCATGTCAGTCACTGTTTAAACTCCGCGACAATAGACTTAGGAAGCGCAATTGGCTTCATTTTTGATGTGTCCACACAAGCAATAAGGGCATTTGCCCCACAAAGCAGGTTACCTTGCGAATCAACTAACCTTTGCTGAAAAGTTAATGAAGCACGTTTCATTTCAATAATTTGTGTTTCAACTTCCAGCAGGTCATCCAGCTTCGCCCCTTTGACAAAATCAATTGTCATGCTTCGCACAACAAAGCCAAGGTTCTCAGCAAGCATACTTTGTTGATTGATACCTTTATTTCGCAGCATTTCGGTTCTTGCTCGCTCAAAAAAGGCTAAATAGCGTGCATGATAAACAACACCGCCCGCATCTGTATCTTCATAATACACGCGAACAGGCCAGCGAAATAACATAACAATCACTCCGTCTTAGGTTAAATTAATTAACGGTGCCACTATACGCAAGACAGTGCCAGTTTGGAATCACTTTGAAAGTAAAGATATCAAAAATAATTATGGGTCCATTGACCCATAATTAGCAATTAGAATTATCTAAAGACCTGAAAAAGTCCCCAAATAAGAATGATGGCAGCAGGCAATGGATGAAAAATTGCACGAAAGATAACTTTTTTAGGTTTAAAACCCACACCAAAAATCATCGCGGTACACGTTGCCCATATTAACAGCAGCCCTTGCCATATTTGAAATGAACTAGTTTTTGCAGCAAATAGGGTTGGATCCCACATGACTGCACCTGCAGTAACTAAAGCTAAAATAAGGATAAGGGCCCTTATCGGCCCCTTATCCAATAGCTGATAGGTTTTATCCACCAGCATTTTTATTACTCACCATCTTTAGCGGCTTTAGAGTCTTCAGAGTGCTCTAACGCTAATGCTGCGATCACTGCAAAACTACAAGCTAACAGCGTGCCGAGGATCCAGGCGAAATACCACATAGTTATGCTCCTTAATACAGTGAATGCTTGTTGCCTTCGATGAAGTTTTTGTCCAAACGACCGAACATTTTGTAGTAACACCATGCGGTGTATGCCAGTACGATTGGTACAAAGATAATAGCAACAACAGTCATTACTTGCAGTGTGAACAAGCTAGATGTTGCATCCCACATGGTCAAACTTGCGTTTGGCATGATGCTTGAAGGCATGATGAATGGGAACATTGCTACACCACAGGTTAAAATGATACAAGCGATGGTTAATGAAGAACTCACAAACGCCAAACCATTTTTGTCTGCTTTACTAAACAGCATTGTCACTAACGGCAGTGCTACACCCAGAGCAGGCAACGCCCACAGGATTGGGTAAGTATTGAAGTTAGTTAACCAAGCACCAGATTCAACGGCAACAGTTTTGTTTAGTGGGTTAGATACGCTTAATGTATCGATAGTTGAAGTAACAACATAACCATCAATACCCATCACTAACCAAACACCTGCGCCTGCGAAAGCCACTAAAGTGACTAATGCACAGATATAAGTTGCTTTACGAACACGTAAGTACAGTTCACCAGTGGTACGCATTTGCAAATAAGTTGCACCTTGCGTCACAATCATCATTAAGCCGACAACACCCGCTAACAGACCATATGGGTTTAGCAGACCAAACAGGTTACCTGTGTAAGTCAGATACTGTTGATTATCGATTTGCAGTGGAACACCTAATAACAGGTTACCAAACGCAACACCGATAACTAATGGTGGAACGAAACCACCAATAAACAGACCCCAGTCCCACATGTTACGCCATTTTGGGTTCT
The DNA here is from genome assembly GCF_028478065.1 of Providencia sp. PROV255. Taxonomy (NCBI): domain Bacteria; kingdom Pseudomonadati; phylum Pseudomonadota; class Gammaproteobacteria; order Enterobacterales; family Morganellaceae; genus Providencia; species Providencia sp. PROV255. The sequence continues at coordinate 7,152 of NZ_JAMPMI010000025.1, forward strand.
CCAGTTTTGAACGGTAGTCGAAACCAACCGGACGGAAGAACAATGCAGCTAATACCAAAATCATAGCAACATAGAAACCAGAGAATGCCGCAGCATAAACTTGTGGCCATGCAGCGAACATTGCACCACCCGCAGTGATTAACCAAACTTGGTTACCATCCCAGTGCGGTGCAACAGCATTAATCATGATACGGCGTTCAGTATCTGTTTTACCTAAAATAGGTAATAAGAAGCCAACGCCCATGTCAAAGCCATCTGTGACAGCAAACCCAATCAGTAATACACCGATAAGGATCCACCACACAAATCGAAGAACTTCATAATCAAACATAAGTGGACTCCTATTTACTGAACGTCGTGTGCAGAAGTGTTTTTCTGTTCAAAGTGATAACGACCGGTTTTCAGGCTACTTGGCCCTTTACGAGCGAATTTGAACATTAAGAACATTTCAGCAATTAAGAACAGTGTGTACAGACCACAGATCAATACCATAGAGAAGATCAGGTCATGAGTCGTCAAGTTAGAGTGTGCAACCGAAACAGGTAACACTTCACCAATTGCCCATGGCTGGCGACCATACTCTGCAACGAACCAACCTGACTCAATTGCAATCCATGGTAGTGGAATACCGAGCAGTGCAATACGCAGCAACAGTTTATTTTGACCAATACGGTTACGAACTACTGACAGGAATGCCCAGCCAATAATTAACAGTAACAGGAAGCCAACACCAACCATGATACGGAATGCCCAGAACAGAGGCCCAACGTTAGGAATACTATCTTTCACTGCTTTTTGGATTTGAGCTTCAGTTGCATCAACAACATTTGGTGCATATTGTTTTAACAGCAGACCATACCCAAGATCTTTTTTGCTTGCTTCAAATGCTGCACGCAATTCAGGATCTTTGTTACCTGCAAGAAGTTCTTGTAACTGACCATATGCAATCATACCGTTACGAATGCGAACTTCATGTTGTTTCATTAGGTCTTTCAGACCTAAAACAGGAGTGTCAACCGAGCGGGTTGCAATGATACCCATCGCCCAAGGAATCGAGATCGCAAATTTATTTTCTTGTTTCTCGGTATCTGGCCAAGCGATTAAGTTAAACGCGGCAGGAGGAGCATGAGTTTCCCACTCAGCTTCAACCGCTGCAAGTTTAGTTTTTTGCACGTCACCCATTTCGTAACCTGATTCATCACCAAGAACGATAACAGATAGAACCGCTGCAATACCAAAACTTGCTGCAATTGCAAAAGAACGCTTAGCAAAAGCAACATCACGACCTTTAAGCAGGTAGTAAGAGCTAATACCTAAGATAAACATTGCACCGGTACAATAACCCGCAGCAACTGTGTGGACGAACTTAACTTGTGCAACTGGGTTCAAGACTAGCTCAGAGAAGCTAACCATTTCCATACGCATAGTTTCAAAGTTGAAATCAGCAGCGATTGGGTTTTGCATCCAACCATTCGCAACCAAAATCCACAGAGCAGAGAAGTTAGAACCTAAAGCAACTAACCATGTTACAGCAAGGTGTTGTTTTTTGCTTAAACGATCCCAACCAAAGAAGAATAAACCGACAAAGGTAGATTCTAAGAAGAACGCCATCAAACCTTCGATTGCAAGAGGTGCACCGAAGATATCTCCAACATAGTGCGCGTAGTAAGACCAGTTAGTACCGAATTGGAACTCCATGGTCAAACCCGTTGCAACACCTAGGGCAAAGTTAATACCGAATAACTTACCCCAGAACTTAGTCATATCTTTATAAATTTGCTTGCCTGACAGTACATATACCGTTTCCATGATCGCAAGCAAAAACGCCATACCTAGCGTTAATGGTACGAACAGAAAGTGATACATCGCAGTTAAGGCAAACTGTAATCGTGACAGTTCGACAATATCAAACATCTTGACTCCTTGCTCCTAGCAGGAAGACACCGACTTGCGGCAACCCAGCTTCCAGTTTTTAATACTTAGAAAGCCTCTTAACTACCAGCAAAAAATGCCTCAAAACAACAAATAATTAACAAAATTAAAAGAACGAACATTACTATAATAATAGTACGCCTATCTTCACACACAATAAACTTCTTTTACGTGACTCAGATTTGAATTCTGAATTTACATCAATAATTATACCCTTTAATAGAAAACCGAGTATTTGATCGAGCACCAATTTAAGCAATTTAAGCAAATAAAGCCAGAGGCAATGAATTGATTTACGTCAATTTTTTTCCTATTGTTAATTGCTATACCTGCCAGTCAATTAATGGTTATTTACTTGTTAAAATGCTGTTATTGATAATGACATAAATGTTCTTAATTTTTCCAAAGATTAACAAAAAATATAATCTATGAATTAAAGCCTCGAAAAAAGAATATTTATTTTGTAATAGTATCTTATTTTAAACTTATTATGAATTTTATTAATATAGCCTTTTTTATCAAAAAACGGTTATATTGGCTTAATTGAATTATCGTCAATATTATAAAATTGACATGTCGCAATTTTGCTATTTTTTGCACAAAATGCGACTAACTCCCCCCTTCCTCGCCTAATTGGCATTTTATTACCCATTTTCCTTCATATAACCCTTTAGTCCGCATTTTTAAGTATAGACATACTTTTCATAAAACCGCATAACCATACAAAAATTGTTTGAAACATTTTTGCAAGGTATAAAAAAACCCGCGCTCTCATGAGCACGGGCTTTCGTCTCTTACTCTTGCTAGTTACCTAGCGAATTACTTATTTGTTCAACAGTGATTTTACTGCATCACCGATGTCTGCAAGGCTACGAACGGTTTTCACACCAGCCGCTTCTAATGCAGCAAATTTCTCATCAGCAGTGCCTTTACCGCCTGCGATGATTGCACCTGCGTGGCCCATACGTTTGCCTTTTGGTGCAGTTACACCTGCGATGTAACCGACAACAGGTTTAGTGACGTGCTCTTTAATATAAGCCGCTGCTTCTTCTTCTGCGTTACCACCGATTTCACCGATCATGACGATAGCTTCAGTTTGTGGATCCGCTTGGAATAATTTCAGGATATCAATAAAGTTTGAACCGGGGATTGGGTCACCACCGATACCAACACACGTTGATTGACCTAAGCCTGCATCTGTTGTTTGTTTAACAGCTTCATAAGTCAACGTACCTGAACGCGAAACGATACCGACTTTACCTGGCATATGGATATGACCAGGTTGGATACCAATCTTACATTCACCCGGAGTGATAACACCTGGGCAGTTAGGACCAATCATACGAACGCCTGCTTCGTCTAATTTCACTTTAACTGTCAGCATATCCAACGTTGGGATACCTTCAGTGATGGTGATAATCAGTTTAATGCCAGCATCGATAGCTTCTAAGATAGAATCTTTACAAAATGGTGCTGGAACATAGATAACAGAGGCTGTTGCACCCGTAGCTTCTACAGCTTCACGAACAGTGTTAAATACAGGTAAACCTAAGTGTACAGTGCCACCTTTACCTGGAGTCACACCACCCACCATTTGCGTGCCATAAGCAATCGCTTGTTCTGAGTGGAATGTACCTTGGCCACCTGTGAAACCTTGGCAAATTACTTTGGTGTTTTTATCGATTAAAATAGACATTATTTAGCCTCCGCTGCTGCTACTGCTTTCTTAGCTGCATCTGTCAGGCTGTTCGCAGCGATAATATTCAAGCCGCTGTCTGCCAGTTTTTTAGCACCTAACTCTGCATTGTTACCTTCTAAACGCACAACTACTGGTACATTTACACCAACTTCTTCAACTGCACCAATGATGCCGTCTGCAATCAGGTCGCAGCGAACGATACCACCAAAGATGTTAACAAAAACTGCTTTCACGTTTTCATCAGAAAGAATGATTTTAAATGCTTCAGTTACACGCTCTTTTGTCGCGCCGCCGCCAACATCTAAGAAGTTAGCTGGTGCACCACCGTGCAGCTTAACGATGTCCATGGTACCCATTGCAAGGCCCGCACCGTTAACCATACAGCCGATATTGCCATCTAACGCAACGTAGTTCAGTTCCCACTGAGCGGCTTGTGCTTCACGTGCATCTTCTTGTGATTCATCACGCAGTTCACGAATTTCTGGTTGGCGATATAACGCGTTGCTATCGATACCTAATTTACCATCTAAACAAACTAAATCACCCGCAGTACTAATAACCAGTGGATTGATTTCAGCTAATGCTAAATCGCGTTCTAAGAATAATGTTGCCAGACCCATGAAAATTTTCGCGAATTGGCTAACTTGTTTACCGGTTAAGCCTAATTTGAATGCTAATTCACGGCCTTGGAAAGGCATTGGGCCAGTCAGTGGGTCGATAATCGCTTTATGAATTAACTCTGGAGTTTCTTCTGCTACTTTCTCGATTTCCACGCCACCTTCGGTAGATGCCATGAATACAACGCGACGAGTGCTACGGTCTACAACCGCCCCTAAATAGAGTTCTTTAGCAATATCAGTTGCCGTTTCAACCAGAATTTGGTTAACAGGCTGGCCGTTTGCATCAGTTTGATAGGTAACTAAGTTTTTACCTAACCAGTGTTCTGCAAATGCTTTCACTTCATTGATATCACTAGTGACTTTTACGCCGCCAGCTTTACCACGTCCACCTGCGTGAACTTGGCATTTAATTACCCATGGGCCGTCACCAATTTTTTTAGCAGCATCGACGGTTTCAGCGACTGATGAACAGGCATAACCTGTCGGTGCAGGCATCCCATAACGTGCAAACAACTGTTTTGCCTGGTACTCGTGTAAATTCATGATGTTCTATCCATAATTGAGTCTGAAGAGGCGTTTATTCGCCTCCTGCAATTGTTACTGATTTAGCAACCCGCGAACGGGCTGCATCGGTTACTTCAGACCGGACAAGTTGTACCCTGCCCTGTTATGTTGCTATACGTCCAGCAGTAAACGAGTTGGATCTTCCAGCATATCTTTGATAGCGACTAAGAAGCCAACTGACTCACTACCATCGATTAAACGGTGGTCGTAAGACAGTGCTAAATACATCATAGGAAGAATCTCTACCTTACCATTTACAGCCATAGGGCGGTCTTTAATCGCATGCATGCCTAAAATCGCGCTCTGTGGTGGGTTAATGATAGGTGTAGACATCAGAGAACCGAATACGCCACCATTAGTGATAGTGAAGTTACCGCCACTTAAGTCTTCAACAGTTAATTTACCATCACGACCTTTGACAGCCAGTTCTTTAATTTTCTTCTCGATATCAGCCATGCTCATTGCATCGACATCACGTAGAACAGGTGTTACCAGACCACGTGGTGTTGAAACTGCAATACTAATATCGAAATAGTTATGGTAAACCACATCATCGCCATCGATAGAAGCATTCACTTCTGGGTAGCGTTTCAGTGCTTCAACAGCAGCTTTCACATAGAAAGACATAAAGCCTAAACGAACACCATGACGTTTTTCGAATACTTCGCCATATTGTTTACGTAAGTCTTTGATTGGTTGCATATTGACTTCGTTAAACGTCGTCAACATTGCAGTGGTGTTTTTCGCTTCTAACAGACGCTCTGCGATACGTTTACGTAAACGCGTCATTGGAACACGTTTTTCGCTACGATGCGCTAAAGGCGCTTGTGGCGCTTCTGGTGCTTTCGCCGCAGGTGCCGCAGATTTATTTGCCGCTAAATGTTTTTCAACATCTTCGCGAGTTAAACGTCCACCAACGCCAGTCCCTTTGATATCCGCAGGGTTTAAATCGTGCTCTGCAATTAAACGGCGAATAGCTGGGGTCAGCGCATCGTTGCTTTCTGTTTCTAGACTTGCAGTTTGACGTTGTGCAGGTGTTGATTCTTGTGCTTCTTTCACTTCAGCAGGAATACCAGTGCTGTCGCCTAAACGAATGCGCCCCAGTAATTGCTTAGATAATACCGTTGCACCTTCATCTTCAACGATAGCTTCTAAAACACCCGCTTCGCTTGCAGGAACTTCTAATACGACTTTATCTGTTTCGATCTCAACCAGTACTTCATCACGCTGAACACTGTCACCTGGTTTTTTATGCCATGTGGCAACCGTAGCATCTGCAACGGACTCAGGAAGATCGGGAACAAGAATTTCTACGCTACTCATTTTCTATCCTTTAATTATTCAATGTTCAAAGCGTCATTAACCAGGGCTTTTTGTTGTTCCTGGTGTACGGACGTATAGCCAACTGCTGGAGATGAAGAAGCAGCTCGACCTGCATAACGTAAAGTTGCCCCTGCTGGGATAGCTTCACGGAAGTTATGTTGACTGCAATACCAAGCACCTTGGTTTAATGGCTCTTCTTGACACCATACAAAGTCTTTTACATCAGTAAATTGCGCCAACGCTTTTTGAATGTCTTCGTGTGGGAACGGATATAGCTGTTCGATACGCACGATAGCAACGTCAGTTTGTTCATTCTTACGACGTTGTTCTAACAGATCGTAATAGACTTTCCCTGAACACATAACGACGCGTTTCACATTTTTCGGATTGATTTCATCGATTTCACCGATAACTGGCTCAAATGTACCATTTGCCAATTCTTCCATGCTAGAGACCGCTAATGGGTGACGTAGCAGAGATTTTGGTGACATCACAATCAGAGGACGACGCATGCCACGTAAGGCTTGGCGACGTAACATGTGGTAAACCTGAGCAGGTGTTGACGGAACACACACTTGCATGTTTTGGTCAGCACACAGTTGCAAGTAACGCTCTAAACGTGCAGATGAGTGCTCTGGACCCTGACCTTCATAACCATGAGGCAGTAACATGACCAGACCACACATACGACCCCATTTTTGCTCACCAGAGCTAATGAATTGGTCGATAACCACTTGAGCACAGTTAGCGAAGTCACCAAATTGTGCTTCCCAGATAGTCAATGCACGAGGTTCTGTGGTTGCATAACCATATTCGAATGCTAATACGGCATTTTCAGTCAGAACAGAGTCCCAAACATTAAACACGCCTTGGCCGTTATGAATATTTTGCAGTGGAACATAAACTGAACCATTCGTTTGGTTGTGGACCACTGCATGACGGTGGAAGAATGTACCACGGCCCGCATCTTCACCCGATAAACGAACAGGAATACCTTCATCAACCAATGTTGCGTACGCTAAAGTTTCAGCTGCACCCCAGTCGAGAAGCTTTTCACCTTTCGCCATTTCGGCACGGTCTGCATAAATTTTCTCAACACGAGATTGCGCAACCACGCCCTCTGGAATGGTACTAACTTTAGTTGCCAGTTCAGTTAAGCGTTTAATATCAACGGTTGATTTATATGATGCATCCCATTCATGGTTTAAATATGGAGCCCATGTGTATGAATTCAGCCCCATTTCACGGTACTCTTCAACCACACAGTTACCTGCATCTAGCGCATCGCGATACAGATTGACCATTTCAGTGACATCATTAGCACTTAACACATTTTCTGCAATTAAACGGTCTGCATAAATTTTACGTGGTGTTGGGTGCTGCTTGATTTTTTGATACATCACTGGCTGAGTTGCACTTGGCTCATCCGCTTCGTTATGGCCATGGCGGCGATAACATACTAAATCAATCATAACATCGCGTTTGAACGTGTTACGGAAATCCAGTGCCAAACGAGTTACAAATGCCACTGCTTCAGGGTCATCTGCATTCACGTGGAAAATTGGGGCCTGCACCATCTTCACGATATCTGTGCAGTATTCTGTAGAACGGGTGTCTTTCGGGTTAGAAGTGGTAAAACCAATTTGGTTGTTAATTACGATACGCACCGTACCGCCGACTTCATAACCACGTGCTTGTGACATATTCAACGTTTCTTGCACAACACCTTGGCCAGTTACTGCGGAGTCACCGTGAATAGTAATAGGCAGAACCATGTTGCTACGGCCTTCATCTAAACGGTCACGACGAGCACGTACTGAACCAATAACCACAGGGCTAACAATTTCAAGGTGAGATGGGTTAAATGCCAATGCTAAGTGAACACGAGAGCCTGCGGTTTCAAAGTCAGAAGAGAAACCTTGGTGATATTTAACGTCACCCGCACTAGAGTGGTCTTTATGTTTACCCGCGAATTCATCAAATAATTCGCCCGGTTTTTTACCTAAGATATTAACTAAAACGTTTAAACGACCACGGTGAGCCATACCTAAAACAACTTCACGGGTATCTTGCTTGCCTGCGTGGTGGATTAAATCTTTCAGCATTGGGATCAGTGAATCACCACCTTCCAATGAGAAACGCTTGGCGCCTGGGAATTTAGCCCCAATGTAACGCTCAAGCCCTTCAGCCGCGGTTAATTCAGCTAAGAAGCGTTTTTTCTCTTCTACTGAGAAGATCTTAGAAACGTCAACAGACTCAAGACGTTGTTGGATCCAACGTTTTTCTTCTGTATTCGTGATATGCATATATTCAGCACCGATAGAACCGCAATAAATACGTTTCAGGTGCTCATATAGCTCACTAAGCTTCATGGTTTCTTTGCCAATAGCAAATGAACCCACGTTGAATGTTTCGTTGAAGTCTTCTTTCGTCAGGTTGTGGAATGCTGGGTCTAAATCTGGAACAGATTCACGTTTCCAAAGACCTAACGGGTCAAGATTCGCATTTTGGTGCCCGCGGAAGCGGAACGCATTGATTAATTGCAAAACTTTAACTTGTTTTGCGTCGATAGCTGGATCGCTAACAGAGGTGTGATAACGTGTAGAGTCTTTTGCTAAGCGACGGAAGTAATCGCGCGCTTGGGAGTGGAATTGTTCGCCGCTAGTGCCTAATGCTGCACCAGGGAGTTGCTCAAAAATTGCTTTCCACTCGGCATCGACAGAGTTAGGGTCAGTCAGATAATCTTCATAGAGCTGTTCTATATAAGTCTGGTTCGCGCCTGCCAGAAAGCTTGAATCCAGCCAGTCCTTCATTACGCCGTTCTGCATTGTGATCCCTTAAGCTATTAAAGCTTTAGTTTTCGCCGTGGTTAACTAATCGCCGCATTTAAGCGACCTCGATAAAGGTTCTCTTGGACGTGCTTTATGCATGTTCTCTCTTTGGGAGGCCCTTTATCAGTAAGGGTTTCCCTTTTAAGGAACCTTTAAAAACTGGCTGCGGTTTTTAAAGGCCCCTATGCTTGGGCTGTCGTCTTCATCTTTTGCAGTTGGCTATTTTTTCTACTTTTTACTGTTACTTTCTTTGCTTTCACTTTTTTACGCTTTTGTAATGACAACGTTTTAATAAATACTACTTTTTATGGGTGACAATGTTACTTTCTGATGCTCATTGTTGGTATTTCGTTTTCGCGCTTTTGTGAGCTTCCGCGCATTAAAATCATGTCATTGTTTTTACTTTACGCGTTTCTTTTAACTTATGTTTTTATTTTGTGCTATTTCTATTTTAACCCACAGCACCTGAGCACTGCGGGTTAAATATTCATCATTAAGCGCTATGTTTTAGTAACATAGATTTAATATGACCAATAGCTTTCGTTGGATTTAGTCCTTTAGGGCATACATTGACACAATTCATGATGCTATGACAGCGGAAGACACTAAAAGCGTCGTTCAGATCATCTAATCGTGAATCGGTTTCAGTATCACGGCTATCAATTAAGAAGCGATACGCTGCCAACAAGCCTGCAGGCCCGATAAACTTGTCCGGATTCCACCAGAAAGATGGGCAAGAAGTCGAACAACAAGCACACAAAATACACTCATATAAACCATCGAGTTTTTCACGTTGTGCAGGAGTTTGTAAATTCTCACGCGCCGGTGGATTCTTGTTATCATTAATGAGATATGGACGAATTTTTTCGTATTGGGTATAGAATTGTGTCATGTCGATAATCAGGTCACGCACAACAGGCAGACCCGGCAATGGACGAATGACAATTTTCTTCCCACCACGGATTAAAGCAGATAATGGCGTAATACATGCCAACCCGTTTTTACCGTTCATGTTCAGACCATCAGAACCGCACACCCCTTCACGACAAGAACGACGGAAAGATAATGTTGGATCTTGCTCTTTGATTTGGATTAACGCATCCAGCAACATCATGTCACGCCCTTCAGGAACTTCTAGCGTGTAATCTTGCATACGAGGTGCGTTGTCCACATCAGGATTGTAGCGATAAATCGAAAATTGTAATTTCATAGTTTATTTCTCCGCAACTGGATTAACACCACGCATTAGTAGGTACGAATTTTCGGTGGGAAGGCTTCACGCAGTTTTGGCTGCATGTTGACTTCACGACGCGTCATCGTTTCAGATTGCGGTAAATATAATGAGTGACATAACCAATTCGCATCGTCTCGCTCTGGGTAGTCAAAGCGGCTATGCGCACCACGACTTTCTGTACGGAAGTTTGCAGCTTGAGCAGTTGCATAAGCCGTTTCCATCAGGTTATCCAGTTCTAAACATTCGATACGCTGAGTATTAAATTCAGTCGAGGTATCATCAAGACGCGCGTTTTGTAGACGTTCACGAATCACTTTCAGCTCATCTAAGCCTTTCGCCATCGCATCACCTTCACGGAATACCGAGAAGTTATGCTGCATACAGGTTTGCAGTGCTTTACGGATTTCAGTTGGGTCTTCGCCAGTACGAGCACCTTCCCAACGGTTAAAGCGAGTCATCGCTGCATCGATATCAGATTCAGACGCATCACGCATTGAACCTTGTTCCATGATGGACTCTTTCAAATGCAGACCCGCTGAACGACCAAATACGACTAAGTCGAGAAGTGAGTTACCGCCTAAACGGTTAGCGCCATGTACAGATACACAGGCAATTTCACCGACAGCAAACAGACCCGGAATAACTTCATCTTCGCCATTTTCGTTATAACGAATAGCTTGACCAGTGACTTTAGTCGGAATACCGCCCATCATGTAGTGACAAGTAGGAATAACTGGAATTGGCTCTTTGATTGGGTCAACGTGAGCAAAGGTGCGAGATAACTCAAGAATACCCGGTAAACGTGATTCCAGAACTTCTTTTCCTAAGTGATCCAGTTTCAGTTTGGCATGTGGGCCCCATGGACCATCACAACCACGACCTTCACGGATTTCAATCATAATAGAACGTGCGACAACATCACGACCCGCAAGGTCTTTTGCGTTCGGCGCATAGCGCTCCATGAAGCGTTCACCGTCTTTGTTCAACAGATAACCACCTTCACCACGGCAGCCTTCAGTGACGAGAACACCTGCACCTGCGATACCTGTTGGGTGGAATTGCCACATTTCCATATCTTGTAGTGGAACACCTGCGCGAGCAGCCATCCCTACGCCATCACCCGTATTGATGTGTGCGTTAGTAGTTGATTGGTAAATACGACCAGCACCACCGGTTGCTAAAATAGTGGCTTTCGCTTTGAAATAAACCAGCTCACCTGTTTCCATACAAATTGCAGTACAACCTACGATATCACCATCTTGGTTTTTAACTAAATCAAGGGCATACCATTCAGAAAAAATGGTTGTGTGGTTTTTTAAGTTCTGCTGATACAAAGTATGTAACAGTGCGTGGCCAGTACGGTCAGCCGCAGCCGCAGTACGTGCAGCTTGCTCACCACCGAAGTTTTTAGACTGACCACCAAATGGACGTTGATAAATACTTCCGTCATCAAGACGAGAGAATGGCAACCCCATATGCTCTAATTCGAGGATAGCCTCTGGCCCTGTTTTACACATATATTCAATCGCATCTTGGTCACCGATGTAGTCGGAACCTTTCACGGTATCGTACATGTGCCATTCCCAGTTATCAGGGTGAGTATTACCTAAAGCAACAGTAATACCGCCTTGTGCTGATACAGTATGAGAACGGGTTGGGAAGACTTTTGACAGAAGTGCGCAAGATAGGCCCATCTGTGAAATTTGTAATGCGGCACGCATACCTGCGCCACCCGCACCGATAACGATAGCGTCAAACTCTCTGATTGGCAGATTCATTTATGCACCCCACACAACAATTGTTCCGTAAATTAAATAAGCCAACAGACCTACAACGATAGCCAGCTGCAATACTAAACGAATTGCTAAAGGTTTAACGTAGTCAGTCAGCACTTGCCACATGCCAATCCACGCATGGACAAGAATCGAGAACAAGGTGAGGATTGTGAATACTTTCGTCACAGAAGAGGCGAAAAAGCCACGCCAGACTTCATAGGTAATGTCGTTAATAGCAACAAAACCAACAATGTAGAGTACGTAGAGTGCGATGACAATCGCAGAACCACGGATTAATAGCCAGTCCTGGATACCAGTACGGCCTAAAGCTGAAGCATTACTTACCATACTAAAATCCCCGCCAGAATTGCTAAAATCACGGTAATGACAAATGTAATTTTTGCAGATGAGTTACCAGCAGCAAGCGTTTCATCAACACAACCGAAATCCATTAGCATATGACGAATACCACCACAGATGTGGTAAGCCAAAGCAGTCAAGATGCCCCAAAGAATGAACTTAGCAAAAAAGCCAGTCATTATTTCAGACGCGTATTGAAAACCTTCTGGAGAGGAGAGAGATGTCCCTAACAACCAAAGCAGAATACCAACTGCGATGAGAGTAATGACGCCAGAGACACGGTGCAAGATCGAAGATATTGCAGTGATCGGGAAGTGAATCGTCTGCAAATCAAGGTTGACAGGTCTTTGTTTTTTCACAATTTTGCCCACACAGCTCTTTATTATTTTCCATCCTCCGGACCTGGGGTGGAAATCAGACAGCGACAGGGGTACAAAATGCAACTTAACACAAACTCTAATCCATCATGTTTAAATAAAGTTGCATACTGATCACGCTGGGAACTCCTACTACAGGGTAATCCGGAGACCTGCCGCTAGTATAAAGTCTTCACAATGCCATTACAATTCCCACACAAAATGTTTGGAGACATTTAGCCCGAACAGTGAGAAGGATCACGATTTAAACATTTTGTATAAATGTGCTTATCTTATTTGACAATGATTCAACATTTATCTTACATATAGGTCTGGCAGAATTATCTTAACGGTGCTGTTTACCCTTCATCGGAAAAGAAAAAACGTGAATGTTGCAATGTTAAATACTCTTCAATTTGAACTATGATGGGTATTAATAACAAAAGTTATGAAAGTTGTTCCTCTTACCACAAATAATGATATTGTAGGGAAAACAACAAAAAGAACATAACATCTACACACTCATAAACAACCTAATTACATTGTCGTCGGTCTCAGATTTCAGGTTTTATGTGATAGCGAGCTGATTTCCAAAGCATACCGGTAGAACAATGCACGAAGACACAGTATAACGCTGAGCTTCTGGGTTGTTGGGTGTCGATTATCAAGCGCTAAGGAGACCGTAATGGCTGATAACAAAGCTAAGCTAACGACTGGTAGTAAGGGTGATATTGACCTAGATATTTTAAGCCCAACGATTGGTCAAGACGTTATCGATGTCCGAACTTTAGGTTCTAAAGGGTTCTTTACCTACGACCCTGGTTTTACTTCTACTGCATCCTGTGAATCAAAAATCACCTATATCGATGGTGATCAAGGCATTCTGTTGCACCGTGGTTTCCCTATCGATCAACTCGCCACTGAAGCCTCTTATCTCGAAGTTTGTTATATCCTGCTATACGGTGAAGCACCGACTCAAGAACAATATGACGTATTTAAAAATACGGTGACTCGCCATACAATGATCCATGAGCAAATTACACGCATGCTTAATGGTTTCCGCCGTGACTCACACCCGATGGCCGTTTTATGTGGTGTTACGGGGGCATTAGCCGCGTTCTATCACGATGCGTTGGATGTTAACAACCCACGTCACCGTGAAATTACGGCTTATCGCCTGCTGTCAAAAATGCCAACAGTTGCAGCGATGTGTTACAAATATTCAATTGGCCAACCTTTTGTTTATCCACGTAATGACCTGTCATACGCGGGTAATTTCTTGCACATGATGTTCTCTACACCCTGTGAAGAATACACGGTTAATCCTGTTTTAGAGCGCGCAATGGATCGTATTTTGATTCTGCACGCTGACCACGAGCAAAACGCCTCAACATCTACAGTTCGTACTGCGGGTTCATCTGGTGCAAACCCATTTGCTTGTATCGCAGCGGGTATTGCATCACTGTGGGGGCCTGCTCATGGTGGTGCTAACGAAGCTTGCTTGCGTATGTTGGAAGAAATCCAAACCGTCGAGCACATCCCAGCATTTATCGAGCGCGCTAAAGACAAAAATGACTCTTTCCGCTTAATGGGCTTCGGCCACCGTGTTTATAAAAACCATGACCCACGTGCAACAGTAATGCGTGAAACTTGCCATGAAGTTCTAAACGAACTTGGCCTGAATGACAGTTTGCTAGAAGTCGCAATGGAGCTGGAACGTATCGCATTAAACGACCCGTACTTCATTGAGAAAAAACTGTACCCGAACGTTGACTTCTATTCAGGTATCATCTTGAAAGCAATGGGTATTCCTTCTTCAATGTTTACTGTTATTTTTGCCATTGCACGTACTATTGGCTGGATTGCACATTGGAATGAAATGCACGATGACGGCTTGAAAATTGCTCGCCCTCGTCAGTTGTACACGGGTTATGATAAACGTGAATTCAACTCAGAATTAGCAAAAAAATAATATTTAATTAAATCTACCCCTACACATGCTAAGGCCTCGAATTTTCGGGGCTTTTTTCATTTTTGTTTACCGAAGTTGTTTAACTTACTGTTGTTGATATTCCCTTGGTGTCATCCCACTCATTTTACGGAAAAAACTAATAAATGCGCTATCGCTTGTTAGACCAAGTTCTTGAGTAATATAGTGATAGGGTTTTTCTTGTGCGAGTAATTCAATCGCTTTAATGTAACGCCATTGTTGACGCCATGCTTGATAATTCATTCCTGTTTCTTTAAAAAAAATCCGGGTAATCGTCTTCTCACTCGCCCCAACAGTTTGTGCTAATTGGTTTAAATTTGGAGGTAATTGTTCGATATCAACCCCTTTAAAACGCCTATCTTGCGGTAATGGTAGCAGTGTTGGCTCTAAAGTTGCACTTTGTAACTCATCGATAAATACGGGCAATAAATTAGCTAAATTCCCTTGTTGCCAATCACTATCAAATGGCGCAATCGCAATACGTTCAAGTACTTCTCTCAATAAGGATGAAATGCTTAATATCATCACTTCATTCCCTATTCTGTCAGCGTATTCTTGCGCTAAATAAACCGAACGGTAACCCACTGATGCCCGCATTTGAGCCCGATGAAGAACAAATGGTGGGATCCAAGCCACTCTTCCCGGAGGAAGTAAAGACAAACGATTTTCCAGTGAAATTCGTATACATCCTTGTTGTGTAAAAAGAAGTTGTCCCATTTCATGTTTATGAAAGCCAGAGTCATGCTGCCCCATTTTTGCTGCAATTCCCAATACTGGCGAGCGGTACCAGTGAGTTTGAAATTCATCTGTTTGATTTAGCCAAGCCATAATGTCTCTTTTTTGATATTTATAGTCTTTATTATTGTAATAAGACAATAAAAATAACACTAAACTGCCTGCCATTGAATCGTTGTATCTAATTAGACCCTTTATTTTTAGTAGATTGGCAGGAAAAAAAGTATGAAACACCCTCTTTCATTATGGCTTGCTGTTGCCTTGATGATGTTTCCACAAATTGTGGAGACCATATACAGCCCCGCACTCACTGATATCGCTAGTGCTTTCTCAGTAAATGCGGAACAAGCTTCACAAACGCTGTCGCTTTATTTCTTTGCTTTTGCATTAGGCGTGGTGTTTTGGGGGCGTATGTGTGACACCTTAGGGCGCCGCCCGACGATTCTGGCGGGTTTATTGATATATGGTATTGCGTCTATTGGCGCGTTATTTGTCACACATTTTTATTTATTATTACTAATGAGAATGTTGTCAGCCTTTGGCGCTGCCGTAGGTTCAATTGGTACACAAACCGCCATGCGCGATAGCTACCAAGGCCATGAATTAGCCAAAGTTTTCTCTATTATGGGCGTTGCTTTGGCTATCAGCCCTGCTTTAGGGATGTTATCTGGTGCTGGACTCGTTATTTTTGGCGGTTACCGAACCGTTTTTATCGGCTTAGCGATTTTAGCTGTGGTGCTTTTTCTCTGGTCAATCTGTCGTTTACCCGAGACTAAGCCTAAAACCGTGACTCATATCTCATTTATTAAGACATTTTTACGCATGATCGCAGATAAAGAAATTGTTAGAAATGTGATCTTGATAGCATTTTTCAACATTAATTTATTTAGCTATTATCAGCTGGCACCATTCAGTTTTGAACAATTAATGCTCACTCAACAACAGTTTGGATTAACTGGGATTTTATTAGCACTTGGAGTCGGTTTAGGTTCGATATCAAATCGCTATTTATTGGCTAAAAAACACACATCTGAACAACTTGTTAAGCTTGCCAGCCTCATTTCATTGGTGAGTGGTTGTTTAGTTTTTGTGCTAATGGATTCAATTTGGTTTGTTTTACCCGTTATTGGCATTGTTATTGGTTATGGAATTGCGATCCCGAACATACTTGCCCATGCATTAAACCGTTATGGTGAGCAAAAAGGCACCGCCGGCGCCATTTTAGGGTTATTTTACTACATCGGGCTCGCCATTGGTTTGATGGTTGCAGGTTGGAGCCAGCACTTAGGTTTAGTGTTAACTATTTCAAGTGCAGTATTGGTTTTCGCATCGTTAAAATACCGAACCCAATAGCTATTTTTATTTTTATTTTCAATAGATTATAAATCTTCTAAGTATTTCGAATCACCGCTAGGCGGCAAAAGAGTGAAGCCCTAGTCACATACACAAGTATGTGACTAGGGTTCGTGAATGCAGCCAACAACGCTTTGATGTAAAAGGCGGCAAAAATTTAATTCTCTAAATAGTTCGAGTTGTGGCTAGGCGGCGAATAAGGGTATCTTGGGGAGCATACAAAAGTATGTGACCCAAGTAGCCGAGTGAAGCCAACACAGCCACAGTTCGAAATATGACGAGAATTTAGGCAGGGTTATCGATATCGATAAACTCCGCATCTAACCCATGTTCATCTACAAGCCACTTAGTCAGCGCTTTAATCCCATAACGTTCCGTTGCGTGATGCCCTGCACTGTAGAAATGGATCCCCATTTCCCTTGCTATATGAATGGTTTGTTCAGAAACTTCCCCTGTTACAAAGGCATCTACACCAAATTCAGCCGCTTGTAGGATGAAGCCTTGCCCTCCCCCTGTACACCATGCGATTTGACGAATTTCTTCTTTTGCATTATCACCACAATGTAAGACTTTACGACCAAGGCGAGTTTCTAAACGAGACGTTAACTCTGAAGGAGTAATCGGTTGATCAAAAAAACCAAATGGCATTAATGGGTCGATTTGGCCATTTACCTGCACCCCCATAATATAAGCAAGTTGTGTATTATTGCCTAATTGATGATGTGCATCTAATGGAAGGTGATAACCATACAGGTTGATATCATTCGCTAATAATGTTTTTAAGCGATTTCTCTTCATTCCTTTGATAATGGCGGGCTCATTTTTCCAAAAATAGCCATGATGAACAATGATGGCATCGGCTTTCTTTTCAACGGCAACATCCAATAATGCTTGGCAAGCTGTCACACCGGTGATGATTTTATGTACATGTGGTCGCCCTTCAACTTGCAATCCATTCGGTGCAAAATCTTGGAACTCACTAACTTTCAATTCGTCATTAATGATTTCTTCTAATCTTAAGTTATGCATTATGTTGTCCTTTTTACTGCACAGCTAAACGGTTTATCCACCAGTTTGAACGTAATTGACTGATAATCAATAAGCATAAACGGAAACATGATTTTTTTCTGTGTTATTTGAAGTATATAGAATAAAAATAGGCGGGATTAAAAACAAAACCCCCACAATTCAATATTGCAGGGGTTATTACTCACCATTAAGCACTAAATTAACGATGGCCTTCTAGGGTTGTTTCTGAACGTTCTAGCCAAACAGGTTTATCACTGGTTTTTGCCCAAACCTTATGTAAATGACTATAAAACTTTGCTCTTTTTGGATAAAAAACCATAACCGGAAACGCAATAATGCCAGCTGTTACAGCAGCAGTGCGGCGTGCAAGTACCTGATTACGGGAATATTCGCGATATGTGGACATCGGTATCCTCCTTCAGTTGCCACTTTATTTGTCGATTCCAGCTTTGCTCTATCATTCCCCATTAACACACATTTCCCATTAACACAGTAGTAAAGAGCGACTAAAACCGGACAGATAATATGAAATATATTGACTGTAGATAGGATATCGCAAATTGTGTAATAAAACTACTCATCTGACCACTCAATCTGTAAATTTTTCTAAAAAATCTGCTCATTCCGTATTTTTATTACATTTTTTAACCAATCAATGTTTTAATTATACATTTAAATCACAATAATTTAACAAACAAGGCCGTACGCCGCTTTCTCTATTAAGCTCTCTATTTTTGCTAAATAAACAGCCATTTTTATACTTTTTTTACACCCTACCCGTGCTTTTTATCAGCTTCTTTACAGCGAACTCTTTAGCCTTATCACATGGAAATAATAAGGAGAAAATACTGTGTCATTACTTTCCATTATTGGGGCAGTTCTCGTTGTTTTACTGCTGACGTATCTGATTTATGCCCTGCTTAACGCGGAGGATTTCTGATATGACTACCACCACATTGCTATTTTTAGGTAGTTTTTTACTGTTCTTATTCATCTTAGCAAAGCCTTTAGGCAATGCTATTGCTCGGTTAATCGACAATGATATACCTCATCGGTTAGCAAGCAGTGAGTCCTTACTTTGGCGTTTAACCGGAGTCAAACAGCCAGGAAGAGACATGGCTGAGATGAATTGGAAACAATATGCCTTAGCGATTGTATTATTTAATCTTTTAGGTTTTATTTTATTATTCGTTATCTTAATCTGCCAAGGCCGTTTGCCCCTTAACCCTCAACACTTTGAAGGGATGAGCTGGGATTTAGCCTTTAATACCGCCGTTAGTTTCATTACTAATACTAACTGGCAAGCTTATAGCGGCGAAAATACATTAAGTTATTTGAGCCAAATGGCCGGGTTGACGGTACAAAACTTCCTTTCCGCAGCGACAGGTATTGCCGTTGCTTTCGCAATTATTCGCGCTTTTTCACACCATGGTAGTAAAACTGTCGGTAATGCGTGGTTAGATATTTACCGAATTACGGTGTATTTACTCTTTCCTTTAGCGATTATTTTTGCATTATTTTTTGTCAGCCAAGGGGTTATTCAAAATTATTCCAGTTATTTACTTATTCACCCTTTAGATAACAGTGAACAACTATTGCCGATGGGGCCAGTAGCTTCCCAAGAAGCGATAAAATTGCTCGGCACTAATGGTGGCGGCTTCTTTGGCGCTAACTCATCACATCCTTTTGAAAACCCAACCGCACTGAGTAATTTTGTGCAAATGTTTGCTATTTTCCTGATCCCTACTGCACTTTGCTTTGCTTTTGGTCGTGCAGTTGGTAACAACAAACAAGGCCATACTTTACTCTGGGTTATGGGGATCATTTTTGTGGTTGCCGCCATCGTTGTGGTTAAGGCTGAATATGTGGGAAACCCATTTTTAACCGAACTACATGCCACTAGCTCTGCCAATATGGAAGGAAAAGAGAGCCGCTTTGGGATTGTTGGTTCCGCTTTGTTTGCTGTCGTTACCACTGCCGCATCTTGCGGAGCAGTTAACGCCATGCATGACTCCTTTACCGCAATGGGCGGAATGGTACCGATGTGGTTAATGCAAATTGGTGAAGTGGTCTTTGGTGGCGTTGGTTCCGGCTTATACGGTATGTTGCTGTTTGTGCTACTCGCTGTCTTCCTTGCTGGACTTATGATTGGTCGTACGCCTGAATACCTCGGTAAAAAAATCGAAGTTCGAGAAATGAAAATGGTGGCACTGGCGATTTTAGTCACCCCAACCTTAGTGCTACTTGGTACCACTCTTTCATTAATAACCGAAGCGGGCCGTGCAGGAATTTTAAACCCTGGAGCGCATGGGTTTAGTGAAGTGTTATACGCCTTTTCTTCTGCGGCTAATAATAACGGTAGCGCTTTTGCTGGGCTCAGCGCTAACACTCCGTTTTACAATGTGCTACTTGCCATTACGATGTTTATAGGCCGCTTTGGTGTCATTCTTCCTGTCTTGGCTATCGCAGGTTCCATGGCCAATAAGAAACCCCAAGCCAAAAGCCATGCCACATTGCCGACAACTGGCCCATTATTTATTGGCTTACTGGTTTTCACCGTACTTCTCATTGGCGCACTGACCTTTGTACCCGCTCTTGCATTAGGCCCTATCGCTGAGCAATTACACATTGGTTTTGCCGGATAATGAGGAAAAAAAAATGAAAAACAAACAAACTAAATTATTCAATAATCAATTAATTAAACAATCCATTATTGAATCTATCAAAAAATGTACACCACAAGCACAATGGCGTAACCCAGTCATGTTTGTAGTTTTTATTGGCAGTATTATCACCACGTTACTCTGGTTAGCGATGGTAACGGGTTACACACAAGGCAGTGCTTGGTTCAGCGGAATGATCACCCTTTGGCTGTGGTTCACGGTTATTTTTGCCAACTTTGCAGAAGCGCTTGCTGAAGGGCGAAGTAAAGCACAAGCTCAAAGCTTAAAAGGCGTAAAGCAACAAAGTAGCGCAACGCGGCTAGCGTCTGCCTCATTGGAGGCGAACCAAGATATCGTGAGTTCAGATCAGTTACGTAAAGGCGATATTGTGTTGATCCGTGCCGGAGAAACCATTCCTTGCGATGGCGAAGTCATCGAAGGTGGTGCTTCCGTGGATGAAAGTGCCATCACGGGGGAATCCGCTCCCGTGATCCGCGAATCTGGTGGTGATTTCTCTTCAGTGACAGGCGGAACTCGCGTACTTTCCGATTGGCTGATAGTCGAGTGTACCGTCAATCCCGGTGAAACCTTCTTAGATAGAATGATTTCCATGGTTGAAGGCGCACAACGCCGTAAAACCCCCAATGAAATCGCGCTCACTATTTTATTAACTGCACTGACTATTATCTTTGTGTTAGTTTGTGCCACCTTGTACCCATTCACCGTTTTTGCCGCAGAGCATGCAGGCGCAGGCAGTGCCGTTTCTATTTTAGTGTTAATAGCGTTATTAGTGTGCTTAATTCCAACAACCATCGGTGGCTTACTTTCATCTATTGGTGTGGCAGGGATGAGCCGCATGCTAGGAGCAAATGTAATTGCCACCAGCGGCCGTGCTGTAGAGGCAGCAGGTGATGTCGACGTTCTATTACTTGATAAAACGGGGACCATTACACTGGGAAACCGCCAAGCCTCTGAATTTTTACCGCTAACAGGTATTACAGAGCAGCAACTGGCGGATGCCGCACAACTATCGTCTTTAGCGGATGAAACCCCAGAAGGACGCAGTATTGTGGTCTTGGCAAAACAAAAATTTAATTTACGTGAAAGAGATATTCATGCCCTGAATGCAACTTTTGTTCCTTTCTCCGCAATGACACGTATGAGTGGTGTCAATATTGGCGAGCGAATGATCCGCAAGGGCTCTGCGGATGCCATCCGCCGTTATATCGAAGCCAATCACAGTAAATTTCCTGTCGAAGCGGATCAACTGGTCGAAAAAGTGGCCCATTTAGGCGGAACGCCACTTGTGGTGGTTGATAATAAAACGGTTTTAGGTGTCGTAGCATTAAAAGATATCGTCAAAGGGGGCATGAAAGAACGCTTCGCCCAAATGCGTAGTATGGGCATCAAAACGGTGATGATCACCGGAGATAACCATTTAACAGCAGCCGCAATTGCAGCCGAAGCAGGCGTCGATGATTTTCTTGCAGAAGCGACACCAGAAGCCAAACTGGCGTTGATCCGCCAATATCAATCTGAGGGTCGCTTAGTTGCTATGACCGGTGACGGCACCAACGATGCGCCAGCACTCGCGCAAGCGGATGTCGCAGTCGCAATGAACTCAGGTACCCAAGCCGCAAAAGAAGCCGGTAACATGGTGGATTTAGACTCCAACCCAACCAAACTGATTGAAGTGGTGCATATTGGTAAACAAATGCTAATGACCCGTGGCTCATTAACCACCTTCAGTATTGCTAATGATATTGCTAAATATTTTGCCATTATCCCTGCCGCTTTTGCCGTAACATGGCCACAGTTAAATGCGTTAAATATTATGCAATTACATTCACCCGCATCCGCTATCCTCTCTGCGGTTATCTTTAACGCATTGATTATTATCTTCTTGATTCCCCTCGCCATTAAAGGGGTCAATTATCGGCCAATGAGCTCTCAATCATTATTGCAACGTAATTTAGGCATATATGGCTTAGGCGGGTTAATTGTGCCATTTGTTGGGATCAAACTGATTGATCTGCTTATTAGTCTCTTTGGAATATAAGGAATTGATTATGAATATGATCCGTTCGTCGATGATTATGTTATTTATACTCACCATTTTTACAGGTATTGCTTACCCATTAATGGTGACTGGCCTCGCTAATATTTTTTTTCCCTGGCAGGCTCACGGTTCTTTACTCACACAAGATGAGCGCATTGTTGGTTCTGCCTTAATCGGGCAAAATGTGGGTAATATTCGCTATTTTCACGGTCGCCCCTCAGCAACTGTCGATATCCCCTACAATACCTTAGCTTCTGGTGGAAGTAATTTGGCTGTCAGTAACCCATTATTACAACAAACGATGGCAGAGCGTAGCGAACAACTGCGCGCAGAGAACCCCGATGCAGGTAATGCCATCCCAGTAGATTTACTCACGTCTTCCGCCAGTGGCTTAGACCCCAATATTTCTATTGATGCAGCGTTATACCAAGCTCCACGTATTGCAAAAAGCAGGCAAATTCCATTAGATACAGTAAAATCATTGATAGAAACGCATACTGAACAGGCATTGTTGCCCTTTTTAGGTGAACCCGTCATTAATGTGCTAAAACTGAACTTAGCACTTGATGAATATCAACAACAAATAAACAGTCAAACTCACTAGGGGCTGTGATGGACAATCAAGAACCTATTCGCCCTAACCCTGATGAACTCTTGGTCAAAGCCAATGAAATTGGGCGTGGCAAATTAAAGATTTTTTTCGGTGCCTGTGCTGGTGTTGGAAAAACGTATGCCATGCTGCAAGAAGCACAGAGACTCAGAGCTCAAGGGCTAGATGTGCTGATTGGCGTAGTAGAAACCCATGAAAGAGAAGAAACGGCCGCGCTACTTGACGGCCTTTCTCTGTTGCCACCTAGGCGCATAACTCATCACGGTCGCCGCCTAAATGGTTTCGATATTGACGCAGCAATTGCTAGGCATCCAGCCATAATTTTAATGGATGAATTAGCATTTAGTAACCCCCATGGCAGCCGCCACCCTAAACGTTGGCAAGATGTCGAAGAACTCCTTGATGCCGGAATTGACGTACTGACAACCATCAACGTTCAACACATTGAAAGCCTGAATGACATCGTGGGAAGTATTACAGGTATTCGCGTACGTGAAACAGTTCCAGATCATATTTTTGATGCAGCTGATGAGGTGGTATTAGTTGATCTTCCTCCTGACGACCTACGACAACGCCTTAAAGAAGGCAAAGTGTATATACCGGGGCAAGCCGAACGCGCTATTGAGCATTTTTTCCGCAAAGGAAACTTAATTGCACTGCGTGAGCTGGCTCTTCGGCGTACTGCTGACCGGGTTGATGACCAGATGCGTGAATTTCGTGATGGTAAAGGCCAAGCCCCCGTATGGCACACTCGCGATGGGCTCTTGCTATGCATTGGCCATAATACCGGAAATGAAAAATTAGTCCGTACTGCCGCACGACTTGCTGCAAAATTCGGTAGTGTCTGGCATGCTGTTTATGTTGAAACTCCCTCACTTCATCAGCTACCTGAAACCCAGCGTAGAGCTATCTTAAAAGCGTTGCGTCTTGCTCAAGACTTAGGTGCAGAAACAGCAACTTTATCCGACCCTTCGGAAGAAAAAGCGATATTACGTTATGCCCGAGAACATAATTTAGGGAAGATATTGATTGGTCGGCGTAATAAAGTAAACAAATGGTTTAAGCTCAATTTACGTCCCGGTTTTGCCGATCGTCTTGGTAAGCTCGGCCCTGATCTGGATTTAGTGATCGTCGCACTTGAAGAGAAAAGTGAGTGGGACAAAGAACCAGAAAGAAAGCCGTTCTCTGAAAAATGGCGATCGGATATGAATGGCTATTTAATGGCTATTGTGATGTGTGCTGCTATCACCTTATTTTCGCGCACCTTTTTATTGGCCCTCGATAAAGCCAACCTCGTGACACTCTATCTATTAGGTGTCGTGTTAATCGCATTATTTTATGGCCGACGCCCCTCTGTCTTCGCCGCTCTGGTCAACGTGATCAGTTTTGACCTGTTCTTTGTTCAACCCCATTTCTCCCTTGCTATCATGGATATGCAATATTTAGTCACGTTTACAGTGATGCTAATTGTGGGGGTTGTTGTGGGGAATTTAACTGCAGGTATGCGCTACCAAGCTCGTATCGCTCGGTATCGAGAGCAGCGAACACGTCACCTATATGAAATGACAAAAGAATTAGGACAAGCTATCACGACTGATGATATTGGGAGAACTGGGTACCATTTCCTTAATAATGCATTTCAAGCCAAAAGCTGCTTACTGCTCCCCGATGAAAACGACCAGTTATCACCATTAAAATGTGAAGGCCACAGTGAAATGCTGATTGATAAAGCCATTGCTAAATGGTGTTTTGATAAGCGGCAACCCGCCGGTGCTGGTACGGATACACTACCAAGCGTTCCCTATCAATTGCAACCTATCACCACTGCCGATCAAACCCTTGCCGTTCTTGCCATTGAACCAAGAAACATGCGCCAGTTATTGATCCCAGAACAGCAACGCATGCTGCAAACCTTTACAGGACTGATTGCGAGTGCTTTTGCACGTCTGCAGCTGACAAAACAAGCTGAATCAGCCAAATTAGATATTGAACGAGAACAACTAAGAAACTCCTTACTTGCCGCACTGTCTCATGACCTAAAAACACCGCTCACCGTTTTATTCGGCCAAACCGAAATCTTAATGTTGAATTTGTCTGCGGAAAAATCACCACTAACAGAACAAGTGAACCAAATGCGCCAGCAAGTACTTAGCACTTCGCGCTTGGTGAATAATTTACTGGATATGGCTCGCTTACAATCTGGCAGTATTCAGCCCAATTTAGCGTGGGAATCACTGCAAGAAATTACCAGTAGTGCTGTTAGAACCTTAGATTACACCTTACACAGCCATCCTTTAGAAATTGATATTCCAGCAGACTTACTACTTTATTGTGATGCTAACTTGATTGAACGGGTGCTAATCAACCTATTAGAAAATGCCGTAAAATACAGTCATGACGATACCCCGATTGGTATTCGAGCTACAGTTGAAGGGCAAAAAATTCATATTGAAATATGGGATGCCAGCAATGCGATTCCAAACGGACAAGAAAAAACCATTTTTGATAAATTTTCTCGGGCGCAAAAAGAGTCCGCAATTCCAGGAGTTGGCTTAGGGCTCGCCATTTGTCGTGCTATTATTCAGTTACATGAAGGCGAAATTTGGGCGCAAAATAATAATAAAGGTGGAGCGAGTTTCCATTTTGTCTTACCTTTAAAGCAACTACCTGATATCGAAGTAGAAACATAAAAGGATTAACAATATTGTGAGTACTAGCCATCAAATTCTGGTTGTTGAAGATGAAAAAGAAATCCGCCGCTTTGTTCGTTTAGCGCTGGAAGGTGAAGGCTGGAAGGTATTTGAGGCGGAAAATTACCAACGCGGCCTCATTGAATCCGGTACGCGACAACCTGATTTGTTAATTTTAGACCTTGGCTTACCCGATGGTGATGGGCTTGATTTAATTCGTGATCTACGTCAGTGGAGTAGTATTCCGATTATTGTTTTATCCGCTCGTGAAGAAGAATCACAAAAAGTGGCAGCATTGGATGCAGGTGCTGATGATTACCTCACAAAACCCTTCGGAATTAGTGAGTTACTGGCTCGAGTTAGAGTGGCTTTACGGCGCTTCGGCAAAGCCACTCAAGAAAACTCAAAATGCCAGTTTGGGGATATTACCATCGACTTTATTAATCGTGTCGTGACCAAACAAAATGAAGAACTTCATCTAACCCCGATTGAATTTCGTTTACTCAGTGAACTCGTGGCTAACAGCGGTAAAGTATTAACTCAGAGGCACTTATTACTGCAAGTCTGGGGGCCTAATTATGTGGAACATAATCATTACTTACGCATCTACATGGGCCATCTACGGCAAAAATTAGAAAATGATCCAGCACGCCCTATTCACTTATTAACCGAAACAGGAATTGGTTATCGGTTTATGCCTTAACAGATGACCATTTATTGAATTCTAGGAATCTTACCGATAGTTTAAATTAAAAGACTGCTTATAATTTACTCACCTTTTTTCTATGGAGAGAAATTCGTGCAATCACTCACAGCCCAACTATCAAACCGTTTTTCATCTGCTTTAGTCCTTTTTTTAAGTGTTTTTGTGACTACTCAAGCCCTTGCGTTAAGCCCTGAAGAAAAAATGCGTACTGAATCATTATTAGCTGAGCTTGGTAAACAACAAAACCTTACTTTTACACGTAATGGCACTGAATATTCTGCCGCTGACGCAGAGTCTCATTTGCGATTAAAACTGCGTAAAACAGAAAAACGTCTCAAAACTGTAGAACAATTTATTGATAACGTAGCTTCAAAATCGTCCATTACTGGCGAAGAGTATCAAGTTAAAGATGCGCAAGGTAATGTGACTTCCGCGAATGAATATCTGCATGAATTATTAAAAGAAAAAGTGGATAGCAAATCCAAATAGGTTCTTCAGATTTTGTAGGCTTTGTAGATTACTATAAAAAACGCTGACATTTATTTGTCAGCGTTTTTTGTGCTAATACTCGATCTGGCCCCTAAATAATTTGTACCACAGGTAGGCGGCAAATTAAGTTATCCCGTGAGCATACATAAGTATGTGACTCGAGTAACTTAATGAAGCCAACACCCCTGTGGTGCAAAGTATGACGGGGACATCAAATTAAGAATTTTCGAGTTTCGCCCAAGTATCACGCAACCCCACAGTCCGGTTAAAGACTAAATGTTCTGCACTACTTAACTTGTTATCCGCACAGAAATAGCCTTCGCGTTCAAACTGATACGCTTTTTCTGCCACGGCATTTTTCAGGCTCGGCTCAACAAAACCTTGACGAATAACCAGTGAATCTGGATTGATAACCGATAAGAAATCGTCTTCTGCACCTGGGTTTGGCACAGTGAATAAACGGTCATACAGACGAATTTCTGCAGGTAATGCGTGAGCGACACTTACCCAATGAATAACGCCTTTCACTTTACGGCCATCTGCTGGGTCTTTATTTAATGTGCCTGCATCATAAGTACAGTAGATGGTTGTGATGTTACCATCTGCGTCTTTTTCAACACGCTCTGCTTTAATAATGTATGCATTACGCAAACGAACTTCTTTGCCTAATACTAAACGCTTATATTGGCGGTTCGCTTCCTCACGGAAATCTGCACGGTCGATATAAATTTCATTGCTAAATGGCACTTGGCGCGTTCCCATCTCCGGTTTATTTGGATGGTTTGGCGCTGTTAAAATCTCTTCACCCGCTGGCATGTTTTCAATCACTACACGAACTGGGTCAATAACCGCCATAGCACGTGGTGCTGACTCATTCAGATCATCACGAATACAGGACTCTAAAGAGGCCATTTCAACGTTGTTGTCTTGTTTTGTCACACCAATACGTTGGCAAAATTCACGGATAGAGGCTGCAGTATAACCACGACGGCGTAAGCCTGATATGGTTAACATACGAGGGTCATCCCAACCATGCACGTGTTTTTCAGTGACTAATTGGTTTAATTTACGCTTAGACATCACCGTGTATTCCAAATTCAGACGAGAAAACTCGTACTGACGTGGATGGCAATCAATGGTGATATTGTCTAATACCCAATCATATAAACGACGGTTGTCTTGGAATTCTAAGGTACATAAAGAGTGTGTAATACCTTCTAATGCATCAGAAATACAATGCGTGAAGTCATACATTGGGTAAATGCACCATTTATTGCCAGATTGGTGATGTTCCGCAAATTTAATGCGATATAAAACCGGGTCGCGCATCACCATAAATGGGGATGCCATATCGATTTTCGCACGTAAACACGCTTTTCCTTCTTCGAAGCCACCCGCACGCATTTTTTCGAATAATGCTAAGTTATCTTCAATAAGGCGCTCACGGTATGGGCTATTTTTACCCGGCTCTTTCAATGTTCCACGATATTCGCGAATTTGATCTGGGCTGAGCTCGTCAACGTAAGCTAAGCCTTTTTTGATCAGCTCAATTGCATATTGATACAAGGTATCAAAGTAGTCAGAGGAATAGCGAACATTACCGCTCCACTCAAAACCAAGCCATTTAACGTCTTCTTGAATCGAGTTAACGTATTCGACATCTTCTTTTACAGGGTTGGTATCATCAAAACGTAAATTACATTGGCCTTGATAATCCTTGGCAATGCCAAAATTCAAGCAGATTGATTTCGCATGACCAATATGTAAATAGCCATTCGGTTCAGGTGGAAAACGCGTATGCACTGACGTGTGTTTTCCGGTCGCCAGATCTTCATCTATGATCTGACGGATAAAATTTGTTGGGCGAGCATCTGCCTCATTCATTGTCATCATTCCTCAATGCCAAAAGCGCGCTAAAAGCGTGTAGTAACTAAATATATTCTACCATAATCAATCAGGAAACAACCGTTTGATTGCGCCAAGTGCGGCAAAAGCGATGATCAGAAGGAATTTAGGACAAAAACCTCATTTTTGCCTACCGAAATACGCGATTTTAAACCAGTAACATAACAGCTAAAACCACGAGTAACAGTAGTGGATAACTTTGGGCATGACGTTTATCGCTAAGGTAAGGCATTAATAAAGAAGCAAAACGTATCCCTAGCCACGATGTCACAATTAAAATTAATGCCCCTTTGATATAGATCATCCCCAGAAAGCCCGATCCGAGGTCAATGTGTTTATCAATAGCGAAATAAAAATAGGTTAATGTACCCGTGATCGCCATTGGTAATGTCAATGGATTCGCAAAGGCAGCGGCTTGGATCATACTGGCACCACGGCGCCGCATTAATGGAACAGTCATCACACTGCCACCAACACCTAAAAATGCCGCTACCGCGCCAATCACCACACCAATCGGAGTATCTGCAAAAATACCACCACGAGAGAGTTGTATCCCCGTAGATTCTGTCTTCATAAAACCGGGACGAATAAAACAATCTAAAATAGTGATGATGAGATAGCCAATAAATATCCAACGAATTAATGCATTATCTACCGATAACGCCACAATCGCCCCAAATATCCCCCCCACTGAAATAGGGATAATAAGTGGCTTTATAATTGGCCAGCTGAGATTTCCTTTTAAATAATGAGCGCGACTTGATAATGTTGATGAAAAAATCATCACGCAAGTGGATGTTGCCACCGCGATTTGCATCGCCACAGTTCCTGCATCGCTTTGTGGCCCCCATACTAAGGTAATTAGCGCATATAACAGTGGAACGGTGATAAAGCCGCCACCAAAACCAAATAGTGCGGTGGTGATCCCCGAAATAAAGCCAAATAAGCACAGAAGCAGTTCCACAGAAAATTCCTCATCAGTCATTGAGAAAATATCTTATCGATGAAAAAAGCCCCTTGCTTATGCAGATTTGACAACCTTGTTTGAGATTTCGCCAATGTTATTAATAAATGCAATTTTTTAATACGAAAAATAGAGTGTTTTTACACTCTATTTTTAACGTATTATTCATAACTACCTTTCATACTAGTCATAAAATAAAATTTTGGTAAATTAACCAATCGCATCTTTCTCTTTCTGATTTCCTCTATGTTTTTTTAAGTACGCTTCTATTTTCTTTTCTACTTTATCATTACATTCTTTTACCCAGATACGGTTATTAGAGTTTTGTTGCTTACATTTATCACCTTCATTTGATATTTTAAGTAAATCAACATATGTATCAAAATTCTTGAGGTAATATGCATCTTGCCCCTTTGGGTTATCTCTTGCGGCCATTTCTAAATAGTATTTAGCTTTATTAAAGTCCTGAGGGATCCCGCCGAGTCCATGTAAATAAATCGTCGAAAGATTTTTTCCTGCTACAATTACCTTATTACCATGAAGGTGGTAAGCTCGTTCATAATATGAAATTGCTTCTGGCATATTTACTTCCCCCCCATTACCATGCTGATAGTTTACCCCTGTAAATAACAGAGCTAACCCATTGTTAGAATTAATTTTTAATACTCTCTTCAAAAAGAAATTTGCCAGTGCACACTCTTCTTTTGCAGCTTTCACATTATGTAAATGCTTAAAATCGGTGCAACCAATTCTGAAAAAAGAAAATAAGGCATAATTATCATCTTCATTATTATTTTTTAATGCCCGATGATATAACTCAAGCACTTGCTGTTGGTTTGCAGGATAAGAAACTTTTTTAGGTAGGTCTGGGTCATAACGTAGTTCTGTTTCATTATACCCAATGGTATATAGACGATCTCTTACAGTTGGAATTAAAGGAGGATTTGTATTCCCTCCCCAAGTTGGAGTCCCGATAATGAACGCTCCTATAACGATAGACCATGAAAGCAACCTCACGAGATTTTTCCTAAATCATTGGTAAAGAGTGAAGTTGCATGAGGATAGCTTGTTATGGTGTCTGCAATTAAAAAGATACAGTCATCATTTGAGGGGAATGAAAAACCAACCATATTATCAATAAGTTGATTAAAATTTTGTTGTAAATTAATCGTATTCGCTCGCTGGTGAAATAATACATCAACGACTTCAGTTTGCTTATTATTATCCCAACTTACCTTAGCCATTAATTTATGGAAATTACCATTCTCATCATAAAAATTGAGCTCATTTGCATTCAACTCAATTGCGTTAATGCCCATATTACTTAAATTTGTTAATTCATGGAATTGACTAATACCATCCGAATTTTTATCTTGCCAGACTTTTAACTCCAACCAAAACTTATCACTTGAATTAATAATTCTATCAGTATTACTGTCCAATTCAGATAAAGCAGAAAAGCCATCTTTCAGTCGTGTATTACTAATCTGTAGGCTATTGTTACCAAACAATTCGTTACCTGAATTAATCATGCCATCTTTATTTTTATCCCACACCAGTAATCCATCATCTGGGTGTACCCAGCCTGTTCGCGACTTAATTGCATTTCCTTTAAAATCGAATTCAACGCCAAAACTATCTACTAAAGTTTGTACACCATTACCACCTAAATCAATTACTAATGGTGTTTCGTAATCATCAGCCAAATTGTCTAAATTCTCATAAGCATCATCAGGCCAAAAGGGGATATTAATACCTTGCATGCCTGCTTTTTCTAGCTCTGACTGAACAAATTTACCGCACGTTTTTTCCCCAGTTAAACTAAATGGATTATAATTCGGAGGCTGCGTTTTTCCTGTTTTATAATCATGCATAGCCGTATATAGATTATTGAAATGACTAAAAAACTGTTGATTATTTGATGTTATCGTCAATGTGGAAGCACTTTTATAACGAACATGATCATTAAAAGACAAATTATCTTTTGATGACCCCCAATCTTCTCCTGGACTAAGTCCCATGCTAATTTGTTCATAATTATGTGTCACAGGATTAATGCCTCGAATACTAATATAGGTATGTCCCCATTGTGATGTATTCCCCGTGTCTTCTCCTAACTGATTGTAAATTGGACTACCTTTAGGCGCCACATGAATGGTTATGCTGGGTGGTCCTATCTGCATCGGGTCATGACCTGCGCCTAAGTTTCTATGAATATTCATATCTTCTAGTTTATGGATCTGTAGGTGCTTTATTGACTCTGTCATAATACATATTCCTTATGTTATTACTTTGAATAAATCCCTAATATTTCTACAGATTTTTACCTTTATTTTAAATAAATAAATTATTTACCAATTATTTTATATACCCCCCATTTTTATGGGTAAATATTAACCTGCATAAAAAAAGCAAATTAAATGATTTACTAATAATTTATAAATATAAATAATTACCATTCTTCTCGATAATCGAATGAAACTTGATAATCATATTTATTAAATTTAAATTTATGTTTTATATGCTTTTGAAGATTAGAGGCCCAATCAGAAAGCACATCAAAACAACCATTATTAATAATGTTTTCTTCAGGGTTAATAGTTTTTTCTATAATGCTACCATCATCCCCTAAGTCAAGAGAATACTCTTCACCAACATATTCTTCTGTTTGTTTATCAAACCAAACCAGATGAATTTTTAATCCCATTTTTTCTCCTTATAGATACTTTGTTATATTGCTTTTAGGCGCTTTTATTTTAATTACTCTCGTATTTCAGCCTCTCCACAAAGCTAACAATTAATTATATTTTCTTTATACACTGGACTCAATTGATAGTGATTATCATTATTTGTTATGCCCTATATGATTATCTTTTTCTTATTTAAGCTGCATAAACAAAGAGGGTGGCCTAAGCCACCCTCTTACTCACTTATAATATTAAACTGAATTATTTCAGAACATTATAAATAACGGTTTCACCTGCTTTCACGTCACCTTCAACTAAAATTTCGACGCCAGAAAAATCATCGATATTGCTGATGATAA
Organism: Providencia sp. PROV255; assembly: GCF_028478065.1. Classification (NCBI taxonomy): domain Bacteria; kingdom Pseudomonadati; phylum Pseudomonadota; class Gammaproteobacteria; order Enterobacterales; family Morganellaceae; genus Providencia; species Providencia sp. PROV255. Next base: position 40,085 of record NZ_JAMPMI010000025.1, read on the forward strand.
CAGGGCTAATCATTGATTTAGCATTGGCTTCAAGGAACGCGAGGTCTAAGTTCAGGATTGGTGTGCCAGCGGTTACTTCGGCACCTTCTTCCACTAAACGTGCGCAACCTTCGCCTTTCAGTGCAACCGTATCGATCCCCATATGAACAATGAGTTCAACACCGTTTTCTGTTTCAAGGCAGAATGCGTGGTTAGTTTCGAAAATTTTCACCACCGTACCTGACGCCGGCGCTAACACTTCGCTGCTTGTTGGTTTGATGGCAATACCATCGCCCACAATGCGGCTAGAAAACGCTTCATCTGGCACATCATCAAGGGAGAACACTTGACCACTGACTGGCGCAACCAGAGATAAAATCACATTACCTTTTGTTTTCGCAGGCTCTGCGGCTTTTTTCTCTTCTGCTGCTGCAACTGGTGCAGAACCGGCAATAGGGCCTTTTGCAATTACTTCAGTCATTGCTTTTGCGACCAATTCAGCACGTGTACCGACAATCACTTGCACATTTTGTTTGCTTAAGCGGATAACACCTGAAGCGCCTAAACGTTTAGTCATCGCATCGTTAACAACTGCTGAATCTTTAACGCCTAAACGTAAACGTGTAATACAAGCATCAATACTGACGATGTTATCACTACCACCAACCGCTGCAACATATTGGCGAGCTTCTTTTTGAATATCGCTGTCACTGTTATCGGCAGGGCTAATGCTTTCGTCATAACCATCAATCGTTTCATCACCTGCGCTCTCTTCACGGCCTGGTGTTAACAGGTTGAATTTACGGATCATGAAACGGAAAATGACATAGTAAATGCAGAAGAAGACTAAGCCTTGAACAATCAACATATACCACTGAACGGCTAATGGGTTACGTGATTGCAATAACATATCGACTAAACCTGCGCTGAAACCGAACCCTGAAATCCATTCCATTGTTGCTGCGATATAAACCGAAATACCCGTTAACAATGCGTGGACTACGTACAGAATTGGCGCCACGAACATGAATGAGAATTCAAGTGGTTCAGTGATACCGGTGAAGAATGCCGCAAACGCACCAGCAATCATAATACCAGCCACTTTGGCTTTATTTTCCGGGCGAGCACAGTGGTAAATCGCTAATGCCGCACCAGGTAAACCAAACATCATGATTGGGAAGAAGCCTGCTTGATAGCGACCAGTGATACCTACCGTTGCCAAGCCGGCATCAATTGACTTAGCGCCGCCTAAGAAGTTCGGAATATCATTGATCCCAGCAACGTCAAACCAGAACACAGAGTTAAGTGCGTGGTGTAGACCAACAGGAATTAATAAACGGTTGAAGAAGGCATAAATACCCGCTCCCACAGAACCTAAATCTTTAATGCTTTCACCGAAAGAAACCAAACCATTATATACCACCGGCCAAACATACATCAGAATGAAGGCTAAGATGATCATTAAGAATGATGTCAAAATCGGCACGAGGCGACGACCGCTAAAGAAAGACAACGCTTTTGGTAGCTCTACGCCACTGTAGCGGTTGTACAATTCAGCAGACAATACCCCAACTAAGATACCCACGAATTGGTTATTTATTTTACCGAATGCCGCAGGAACGCTTTCCAACGGAACATTCATGATCATGGAATAAGATGCCGGCGAACACAGTGTTGTCACGACTAAAAAGCCAACAAAACCGGTCAGCGCAGCCGCACCGTCCTTATCTTTTGACATTCCATAAGCAACACCAATAGCAAACAGTACGGACATATTATCAATAATAGCCGCACCCGATTTTATCAGTAACGCTGCGATTGCACTATTGGCTCCCCAACCATCTGGGTCAATCCAATAGCCAATCCCCATCAGGATTGCTGCGGCTGGTAGTACAGCAACTGGCACCATAAGTGCCCTACCAATCCGCTGTAAGTAGCTAAGAATATTCACAAACTCCCCCTTTATCGCCCTATTTTTGCCCCATTTACGGGATCTTATTGTTCACACACCTAAATCATAATTTAGGTTATTGAGAGTATCAATTTCATAGTCTAAATTAATTGTTTCGCGATGCAAAATAAATAGGTTCGATTTGTGATAAATGTCAACGAAAGAGTTACTGATATGACTAAATTACTAGCTATTATCGAAAACTTATTTTATGATTAAAAATAACTTATTTGTACTATTAACCTGTATATTCTCAGCACACTTGAATGCATGTCCTGAAACAAAAATAGCATGTCAACCAAGTGATAATGCACAATAAATTTGAAGTATAACGAGTATTCCTATATCTAATGAATAACATCAGGGATACATATATACATGAAAGATTTCACAGACTTATTAGAGGTAATTGAGACATGAGGCTAATTCCACTTAATAATGCGCATGATGTTGGCATTTGGTCCGCACAGTATATCGCTGACAAAATCAACGCATTCAACCCTACTGCTGATCGCCCTTTCGTTCTTGGGTTACCAACAGGCGGTACCCCTCTTGCCACTTATAAAGCACTGATTGCTTTATATAACGCAGGAAAAGTTAGTTTTAAGCATGTGGTAACATTTAATATGGATGAATATATTGGTATTCCAGCTAATCATCCTCAAAGCTATCACACATTTATGCATGAAAATTTCTTTAACCACATCGACATTCAAGCGCAAAATATTAATTTACTGAATGGTAATGCCCCAGATGTTGATGCGGAATGCCAACGTTATGAAGATAAAATTAAATCTTACGGCAAAATTAATTTATTTATGGGCGGCGTAGGTAACGACGGTCACATTGCTTTTAATGAACCCGGTTCTTCATTGAACTCACGCACCCGCATTAAAACATTGACACCAGAAACGCGCCAAGCTAACTCACGTTTCTTTGATAATGATATCAATCAAGTACCAAAATTTGCTTTAACTGTCGGTGTCGCCACATTAATGGATGCTGAAGAGTTAATGGTACTTGCAACGGGTGCGAATAAAGCGAACGCAGTTCATGCCGCAGTTGAAGGTTCAATTAACCATATGTGGACAGTGAGCTGCGTGCAAATGCACCCAAAAGCACTGGTCGTCTGTGATGAACCCGCAACACTCGAATTAAAAGTTAAAACGCTTAAATATTTCAAACAGCTAGAATCTGAAATTATTGAAAAGTTTAACTAAGATTATATTTATCAATCACCCGATCAGCGAAGGCTGATCGGTGACCCACTTTCCAGAGGTCAGGAGTTTTAAGCCATGTATGCATTAACAAATTGCATTATTTATACAGGTCATGAAAGACTGGATAACCATGCGGTCGTCATTGATGGTGAAATCATCAAAGATGTTTGTCCTGTCTCTGAATTACCTTCCCATATTCCACAACATGACCTACAAGGTGCGACGTTATCTGCAGGGTTTATTGACCTGCAAGTCAACGGCTGTGGTGGTGTCCAATTCAATGATAATAAAGAAAATGTCACATTAAAGAATTTGGATATCATGCAAAAAGCCAATGAGCGTACAGGATGTACCAGTTACCTGCCAACGCTGATTACCTGCTCTGACGAATTGATGAAGCATGGTATTGAGGTCATGACTGAGTACTTAAAAGACCACAAGAACCAAGCTCTCGGGCTCCATTTAGAAGGCCCATATATTAATGTTATTAAAAAAGGCACACATAACCCTGAATTTATCCGCCAACCATCCGCGCAGATGATTGATTATTTAGCTGCTCATGCAGACTCCATCACTAAAATCACTTTAGCGCCTGAAATGGTTGAACTTGATTACATTCATCAATTGAAAGATTCCGGCATTGTTATTTCTGCTGGGCATTCAAATGCAACGTATGAAGAGGCTAAACAGGGCTTTAAAGCCGGAATTCGCTTTTCAACGCATCTTTTCAACGCCATGCCATATATTTCAGGCCGTGGCCCCGGTTTAGTTGGTGCTATTTATGACACTCCTGAAGTGTATGCAGGAATTATTGCTGATGGCTTACATGTTCAGTGGGCAAATATCCGTAATAGTAAGCACTTAAAAGGTGATAAATTAATTTTAGTGACTGATGCCACAGCGCCGGCAGGAATAGATCCTCAAACTGGTGAAATGGATCATTTTATCTTCGCGGGTAAAACCATATACTACCGCGATGGATTATGTGTAGATGAAAATGGCACACTCAGCGGCTCGTCACTCACCATGATAGAAGCAGTGAGAAACAGTGTAGAGTACGTGGGTATTCCATTAGATGAAACACTGAGAATGGCAACGCTCTACCCCGCAAGAGCCATTGGAGTTGATGAGACTTTAGGGTCTATTGCTCCGGGTAAAATTGCGAATTTAACCGCGTTTAACCACGACTTCGACGTCCTTGCAACCTATGTTAACGGAGCAGAAGTCTACAAAAAATGAGTAACTAGCTAATGAATCAAAGCCACTCGCTGAAGCAAATTGGTAATATTGATCTCGTCAAACAACTAAATAGCGCTGTCGTCTATAGTTTAATTGACCAACATGGCCCGATATCAAGAATTCAAATCGCGGAGCAAAGCCAACTTGCCCCAGCCAGTGTGACTAAAATCACTCGCCAGTTACTCGAACGTGGTTTAATTAAAGAAGTTGACCAACAGGCCTCTACTGGAGGCCGTCGTGCCATATCTATTGTTTCTGAACACAAAAATTTTCACACGATTGGCGTCCGCTTAGGGCGCTATGATGCCACCATCGCCTTATACGACTTAGGTGGCAAAATGATTGTCGATGCCCATTACCCTATCACAGAGCCTTCTCAGCAAGCCGTAGAACAAAAGTTGATTGCCGCTCTTGATGATTTTATTGAGCACAATCACAAGCGCTTAAAAGAGCTGATTGCGATTTCTATTATTCTCCCTGGGTTAGTTAACCCAAATAGTGGGATTGTTTACTACATGCCACATATCAAGGTCGACAATTGGCATCTCATCGACAATTTACAAGCACACTTTAAAATTACCTGTTATGCAGGGCATGATATTCGCAGCCTAGCCCTCGCTGAGAGCTATTTTGGTGCTACTCGTGATTGCGAAGACTCTCTACTAGTTCGCATCCACAGAGGCGCAGGGGCGGGTTTAGTCATCAATAAAGAGATATTACTCAACCATCGAGGTAACCTCGGGGAAATTGGGCATATTCAAGTTGACCCTCTTGGCGAACTTTGCCATTGCGGTAATTTTGGTTGTTTAGAAACCATTGCCTCAAACCAAGCGATTGAAGCCCGCGTAAAACAGCGTTTAGAACAAGGCTATTCGAGCTCCCTTACATTGGAAACTTGTACGATTTCCCATATTTGCCAAGCCGCTAATAAGGGAGATCCACTTGCTACGGAAGTTATCCAGCACGTTGGCCGGCAAATCGGTAAAGCGATAGCTATCTCTATAAACTTATTTAACCCTGAAAAAGTCGTTATTGCAGGCGATATCACGGAAGCAGAACAAATTCTGTTACCCGCAATTCAAAGCTGCATTGATACACAAGCCTTAAAAGGATTTAGGGAAAATCTTCCCATCGTCACATCGCAGCTAGTTCATAACTCGGCAATAGGCGCTTTCGCACTCACTAAACGCGCGATGCTCAATGGTGAATTATTACAAAAACTGTTTGAAAGCTAATTTTTGGCGTGTTTTTTTAAAGCAGGTTGAGATACCTGCTTTTTTATTGTCTATAAACTGAACGCTGCATTCCATACATCACTTTTAGCATACTCCCCATTCCTCCGTTTTGTTCCCCCACACAAATTTTTTAGCTCTTTCGCTGTTTTATTTCACACCATAACCAAATTACATTTATCTAGCGTCTAAGACAAAAAGTGATTTTTTTCAAATACGGGCTTGTTTTTTGCTGGCTTTATCGACAAAATGATTATTCAACAAACAAACAGTCACGTTTTCTAAAAAATAGTGCAAAAAGCTGTTGACTGTCGGGTCTGTAATTAGCATAATGCGCCCCGCAACGCCGACGAAGGTTATGCAAAAAAAGATGGCTATGTAGCTCAGCTGGTTAGAGCACAACACTCATAATGTTGGGGTCACAGGTTCGAATCCCGTCATAGCCACCATTATTTGCGGGAGTGGCGAAATTGGTAGACGCACCAGATTTAGGTTCTGGCGCCGCAAGGTGTGCAAGTTCAAGTCTTGTCTCCCGCACCATTTTCCTTCTCGGTAGCATTGAATTTAAGATTGGGGTATCGCCAAGCGGTAAGGCACCAGGTTTTGATCCTGGCATTCCCAGGTTCGAATCCTGGTACCCCAGCCATCTTAAAACAATCAATAGTAGAATTCCCGGATGGGGTATCGCCAAGCGGTAAGGCACCAGGTTTTGATCCTGGCATTCCCAGGTTCGAATCCTGGTACCCCAGCCATCTACTATCCTACCTAGAGTTGCACAATTCATTTCAAAGAAATTATATATGGCTATGTAGCTCAGTTGGTTAGAGCACAACACTCATAATGTTGGGGTCACAGGTTCGAATCCCGTCGTAGCTACCATTTCTTTTGTTGGGGTATCGCCAAGCGGTAAGGCACCAGGTTTTGATCCTGGCATTCCCAGGTTCGAATCCTGGTACCCCAGCCATTCTCTTTTCAATATCACTTAAATTAACGCCTATTCTCTCTTTCTCTGCCTAAACTATCTTAATTTTGCTTATCGATTTTATTGATAAATTAAATAAAAAATAAAAAAATAGCAGATAACTCCATTTTTTAATAGGTTGAGGCTTCATCTCTACTGTTTTTTATATTTCTATCTCTATTTTTAGCTTAAATGATGACTTTTTGGTAGTTTCTTTATTTATTTAATTCCAATATTATCGGATAACCAATAGCTTAATCGCTTAAAGTGATATTAAAGCAACATTTAGCTCATAAAATTTACGTTTGCATAACTTTTCTATCAAATATGTGACTTCAATCATTTCTCTATAACTGCTGAAAGTGGTAATCTGCGCTCGAATTGTAGTTAGGTATGATTATTACCAGTTAAATTATTATCAACCTCTGGTACTAATAGATTCAGCCCCTTCTTCCATTCCAACTAAATTAGTTCTCAGAAACTCTAATAAAAGTTTTAAACCTAATAATTATAAATTGCCAAACGCAACATTTTTACAGAGAAAATTTATGCGAAACATGATAAAGCAACCAATATATAAGATTTTATATGTTCAGGTAATCGTAGCCATCGTTCTGGGTATCGCACTTGGCCACTTTTTTCCAAACATTGGAGAATCATTAAAACCGCTTGGTGATGCATTCATCAAAATCGTTAAAATGATTATTGCGCCAGTTATCTTCTTAACTGTTGTTACTGGTATATCTGGCATGTCAAACATGAAGGCCGTTGGTAGCGTCGCAGGTAAAGCGATGCTCTACTTCATCACTTTCTCGACCATCGCCCTCGTCATCGGTCTTATCGTCGCGAATATCATTCGCCCAGGTTCAGGCCTTAATATTGATCCGGCAACCCTTGATAGCACTAAAGTTGCCACCTACGTTGAAAAAGCACACGAATCTTCGATAGTTGGCTTCTTGATGAATATCATCCCTGATACCGTCATTAGTCCATTAGTAAACGGCAACATCCTGCAAGTTCTATTTATTGCTGTCATTTTCGGATTAGCATTAGCTGCAACAGGTAAACACGGCGAGCCCATTGTAAAACTACTACAAAACTTCTCTGAACCTGTGTTCAAAATGGTTGCGATGCTCATGAAACTCGCACCTATCGGGGCATTTGGCGCAATGGCATTTACTATTGGTAAATATGGAATATCCTCTATCGGCAACTTAATGATGCTGATTATGACGTTCTATATTACCTCACTGTTGTTCGTCTTACTTGTTCTGGGTGCAGTTGCTAAATACAACGGCTTCTCCATCATTGCGCTAATTAAATATATCAAAGACGAGCTATGGTTAGTTTTAGGTACCTCTTCTTCCGAAGCGGCACTGCCAAGCTTAATGCGCAAAATGGAGCATGCAGGGTGTGAAAAATCGGTTGTCGGGTTAGTTATCCCAACGGGTTATTCATTCAATCTTGATGGTACGAATATTTATATGACGATGGCTGCATTGTTTATTGCCCAAGCCACTAATATTGAGCTCACTATTTGGCAACAAATTTCGTTGCTGTTAGTTGCGATGATCAGCTCAAAAGGTGCAGCTGGTGTGACGGGTGCAGGGTTTATTACCTTAGCAGCCACACTGATGGTGGTGCCAAGCGTTCCTGTCGCAGGTATGGCGCTTATTTTAGGTATCGACCGTTTTATGTCTGAGTGCCGTGCATTAACTAACTTAGTGGGTAACGCATGTGCGTGTATCGTTGTTGCGCGTTGGGAAAAAGAACTCGACACAGAAAAACTGGCTCATGCATTTTCAGCAAAAAATGAAACATTAGATTCAGTGATTACTGAAGATGACAGCATCAATACAGACACAAGTAATATTCAGCCGGTTGATTTAGCTAATAATAAATAACCATAACTTCTTCACTTAATAATAAATAGGCCGCTAATTAGCGGCCTATTTATTATATTCAAGATAATTTCTATAAACCTAAAGCATACTTCAACGCCAGCTTTTTCGCTTCTCCAGCACGCTGTGCCGCCATCAACCCAAGGTTCCTAACTATTTTCAATCCTGGTAACTTTTCACTAAATGCCATATAAAATACGTCCATTCCAGCTTGCATAATTAAATTATCAGGCAAACGACGGCGTTGATAACGCTTCAATACATCAAGGGAATGCCAAGGTTGTATGTATTCGCGCGCGTAAATCACTTCTTTCAACAACGCATCAACATCTCGGTAGCCTAAATTCACTCCCTGCCCCGCTAATGGATTAATGGTATGAGCGGCATCACCAATCAATGCTAATCCATCTATTACATAGCGACGAGCATGATGACGAGTCAGTGGAAATGCCCCTGACGCAATTGCGGTAACAGGCCCTAAACGTTCAGGGAAAGCTTCAGAAATCGCTCCCGTCAACTGTTCCATTGACATGCCTTGTAAACGCCTAATCTTTGCAGGGCTGTCATACCAGACTAATGAAGCCCAATTATCATACAGCGGTAAAAATGCCCTAGGCCCTGATGGAAAAAACTGCTGCCATGTTTTATCTTGCTGAGACTGCTGTGTTTGAATGCTAATCAACATACATGATTGGCGATACTGCCAGCCACGGCTACCAATCCCTGCCATTTTGCGGACCTGCGAATTCGCGCCATCAGCTCCAATAACAAGCTTAGCTTGCAGAGCTCGGCCATCATCTAATGCTAATATCCACTCTTCTTGTGACTTAGGTTGGTATAAATTGATAAGTCTCGCAGGGCAGACAAGGTCTAGATTGCTGTATTTTTCACATTCTTGCCATAATGCAAGCTGTAACACACGGTTTTCTACCATAAACCCAAGTTCAGGCAACCCAAGACTCTGAGCATCAAAAACCACATTGCTCTCTGGCTCTTCCCATGTTTCTAACTGACGATATGGAGCACTTCGCATTGTCTTAACATGTTGCCAAGCCCCTAATTGCTCCAACAATTCAACAGAAGCACGGCTAATCGCAGAAATACGAACATCTGGAGCACTTTGTGGGTCAAAGGCCGCAGGTTGTGCTTTTTCAAGCAAAGCGACTCGCATGCCTTCTTGAGCAAAGCCCAATGCTGCTGCCGCGCCAGTCATACCTGCGCCAACGACGACAACATCATAAGATTCGATTAATTTATTCATACGTTCGCTACTATTTATTGTTTAATAAAGATTGTTGTTTGATAACAGTGACCACGTTGATAAAGGTATTGTACCGAAAAATGATGATCCTCACAGGAAATATAAGCATTGAAGGCTTAGAGGTTATTCGAGCCCTTCATCTTTATAACCTTACAAACAGTGTATTTTGCCGAAAACACTTTAATTTGCACAAAAAACAACCACAATTTTGCAACATCCTCTGGTCACTGATGCCGCAAATGAATACAATACGTGCTAATTTTAAAACAATAGGCAAATTGCCTGCCCTTAGATTTCGTGTGGTGATATTATTTTAAATATCTTTGCATTTATCCCATCATACAATGATGTCCTTAATCAAAATGCATGCGAGTTCCCAAATATAAAGGGTAGGACTTTGGATTTACAACGCGTTTCGGAGTCCATTACACTAGCCGCTTCGAAAACACCGGATATACGACATGTCGACGAATAAAAAGCTATACATTAAAACTTGGGGTTGCCAGATGAATGAGTATGACTCATCCAAAATGGTTTCTTTATTAGAAAATACCCATGGTTATCAACTCACTGAAATTGCTGAAGAAGCAGATTTATTACTGCTTAATACCTGTTCAATTCGTGAAAAAGCACAAGAAAAAGTCTTCCATCAACTTGGTCGTTGGAAGTTTTTTAAAGACAAAAACCCTGACATTATTATTGGTGTAGGCGGCTGTGTCGCTTCACAAGAAGGGGATTTTATTCGCCAACGTGCACCAAGCGTTGACATCGTTTTCGGCCCGCAAACTTTGCACCGTTTGCCTGAGATGATTAACCAAGTTCAAGGTACGCGCAGCCCAGTTATTGATATCAGCTTCCCTGAAATTGAAAAATTTGACCGTTTACCCGAACCTCGTGCTGAAGGGCCAACGGCTTTCGTTTCGATTATGGAAGGCTGTAATAAGTATTGCACCTTCTGCGTAGTGCCTTATACCCGTGGTGAAGAAGTTAGCCGCCCTTGTGATGATATTCTATTTGAAATCGCACAGTTAGCTGCACAAGGTGTGCGTGAAGTTAACTTACTGGGTCAAAACGTGAATGCTTACCGCGGTGAGACCTTTGATGGTGAAATTTGCTCATTTGCAGAATTACTGCGTTTAGTTGCAGCTATTGATGGTATCGACCGTGTTCGCTTTACCACTAGCCACCCAATTGAATTTACTGACGATATCATCGAAGTTTACCGGGATACTCCAGAATTAGTCAGCTTCTTGCATCTACCCGTGCAAAGTGGCTCAGACCGCGTTCTAACGATGATGAAACGTGCTCATACGGCACTTGAATACAAAGCCATTATTCGCAAACTACGCGAAGCACGCCCTGGTATTCTTATCAGTTCAGACTTTATCGTGGGCTTCCCCGGTGAAACAACCGAAGACTTCGAAAAAACCATGAAACTGATTGCTGACGTGAATTTTGACATGAGCTACAGCTTTGTTTATTCCGCACGTCCTGGCACACCCGCTGCAGATTTACCTGACGACGTAACGGAAGATGAGAAAAAACAGCGTCTATACTTACTGCAACAGCGCATTAATCAGCAGGCATTAAGCTTCAGCCGCCAAATGGTGGGAACCATTCAACGTATCTTAGTTGAAGGAACATCGCGTAAAAATGTTATGGAGCTGTCTGGACGTACTGAAAATAACCGTGTTGTGAACTTTGAAGGTACACCGGATATGATTGGTAAATTTGTGGATGTCGAAATTGTGGATGTTTATACCAACTCATTACGCGGTAAAGTCATTCGTACAGAAGATCAAATGGGTCTTCGCGTTCATGAATCGCCAGAGTCTGTTATTGCACGCACCCGTAAAGAAGATGAGCTAGGTGTTGGTAGTTTTCAGCCCTAAGCCACAACCATAGGATATTCAGTGACCGAGACAAAAAATTTGCAAATCGCAACACAAGAAATCTTTCTAGAACCCGCAGATAACCAACGTTTAATGAGCCTCTGCGGGCCATTTGACGATAATATCAAGCAGCTAGAACGCCGCCTTGCTATCGAAATTAATCGCCGTGATAACCGTTTTAAGTTATCGGGTAAGCCGCTGAACGTTCAAGCGGCCAGCAAAATTTTGCGTCAACTGTATGTTGATACCGCGCCTGTGCGCGGTGTTATCCCTGATATCGACCCTGAAAATATTCACTTAGCCATTCTGGATAGCCGTGTTTTAGAGCAATCCGCCGATAGCGTTCCTGACTACGGTAAAGCGGTGAATATTAAGACTAAACGTGGTGTGATCAAACCACGCACCCCAAATCAAGCGCAATATATCGCCAATATTTTAGACCATGATATTACGTTTGGCATTGGCCCTGCGGGAACTGGGAAAACCTATTTAGCGGTAGCCGCGGCAGTTGATGCCTTAGAACGCCAAGAAGTTCGCCGCATTCTGCTTACGCGCCCTGCTGTTGAAGCAGGTGAGAAACTTGGTTTTTTACCGGGCGACCTCAGCCAAAAAGTCGACCCTTACCTGCGCCCACTTTATGATGCGCTATTCGAAATGTTAGGCTTTGAAAAAGTTGAAAAACTGATTGAGCGTAATGTTATCGAAGTCGCGCCGCTGGCCTATATGCGTGGCCGTACGTTGAATGATGCTTTTATTATTTTAGATGAGAGCCAAAACACCACCATCGAGCAGATGAAGATGTTTTTAACACGTATTGGCTTTAATTCTAAAGCGGTTGTGACGGGAGACATTACTCAGGTTGACTTGCCTCGCGGTAGTAAATCAGGATTACGTCATGCCATTGAAGTGCTCTCCGAAGTCGATGATTTAAGATTCAATTTCTTCCACAGTGAAGATGTGGTTCGTCATCCTGTTGTTGCCAAAGTCGTCATGGCTTATGAAGCATGGGAAGAACAAGACAATAAACGTCGCCAACAGTTACGTGAAGAAAAAGAACAGCAAAAGCAATTTGAAAAGCAGGAAAATCTATAAATGAGTGACATTATTCTCGATTTACAAATTGCGTGCGAAAACCCTGAAGGCTTGCCTCCTGAAGCCGAATTTCAGCGTTGGTTAACAGCTGTTTTGCCTAAATTTCAAGCACAAAGTGAAGTCACTATTAGGGTGGTTGATGAACCCGAAAGCCATCACTTAAACTTAACCTATCGTGGCAAAGACAAACCGACCAACGTGTTGTCATTCCCCTTTGAGGCTCCGCCAGAAATTGAGCTGCCTTTGCTCGGTGATTTAATTATCTGTCGCCAAGTTGTTGAGCAAGAAGCTATCGAGCAACAAAAAACGGCAGAAGAACACTGGGCTCATATGGTCGTTCATGGTTGCCTTCATCTTTTAGGCTATGATCATATTGAAGATGATGAAGCAGAAGAAATGGAAAGTTTAGAAACCGAAATTCTGGCTGAATTAGGCTACGAAGACCCATATCTTGCAGAAAAAGAGTGACCTAACTATAATTTTTTGAGATATCTTTCTCAAAGAAAGCATTATTTTACAAAAAACTGACGGTTATTTTGCAGATAAACCGTCAATTTTGTGCTAAAAAAGAATGTAGCAAACTGTTTTTATTAACTAACCTAAGCTCCAAATACTTTGACTTGGGCTACTTTTGGTACCAAGTGCAGCCAACAACGCTGCGGTTCGAGATACGACGAGTGAATACTCTAAATAATTCGAATTGCAGCTAAGCGGCAAGCTAGGATATCTCGATGAGCATACATAAGTATGTGATTCGAGTAGCCGAGTGCAGCCAACAACGCTGCGGTTCGAAGTATGACGAGTATTTTTTGAGGAAAAAAAAATTAACCGCCATGAGCGACGATAACTCTTCGAGTAGCGATAACCCTGGTCCTAAGAAAGGGTTCTTTGCACTGTTAAATCACCTATTTCATGGTGAACCTAAAAATCGTGATGATTTGGTCGAATTAATCCGCGACTCTGAACAGAACGATTTGATCGATCCTGACACCCGCGAAATGCTTGAAGGGGTAATGGATATCGCGGATCAACGCGTGCGCGACATTATGATCCCGCGTTCCCAAATTGTTACCTTAAAACGTAATCAAACGCTTGATGAGTGCCTTGATGTCATTATTGACTCTGCTCACTCACGCTTCCCTGTTATTAGTGAAGACAAAGACCATATCGAAGGGTTATTGATGGCAAAAGATTTACTGCCATTTATGCGTACCGACGCAGAGCCTTTTAGTATCGATAAGGTATTACGCCAAGCGGTTGTTGTACCTGAAAGTAAGCGAGTAGACAGACTACTCAAAGAATTCCGCTCTCAACGCTATCATATGGCTATCGTTATTGATGAGTTTGGTGGTGTTTCTGGTCTAGTAACCATTGAAGATATTTTAGAGCTCATCGTAGGCGAAATCGAAGACGAGTATGACGACCAAGACGATGTTGATGTTCGCCAGCTTAGCCGCCATTCTTATTCTGTCCGCGCCCTGACGCAGATTGAAGATTTCAATGAAGCCTTTGGGACTCATTTTAGTGACGAAGAAGTTGATACGGTCGGTGGCCTCGTTATGCAAGCCTTTGGTCATCTACCTTCTCGTGGTGAAACCATAACCATAGACAACTATCAATTTAAAGTTGCGATGGCAGATAGTCGCCGGATCCTTCTGCTTCACGTAAAAATCCCAGACGACGCGCCAGTTCCAACTTTGGAAGAAGAAAAGACTTAATGAACTCAACGTCTATTTATCAAAGTCAGCGGTTGCAGTTACTGCTGGCTTTAATTTTCGGAGCCAGTGGAACGCTGGCTTTTTCGCCTTTTGACATCTGGCCTGCCGCACTACTTTCTATCCTTTTCCTCCAATTACTGACCTTGCAGCGCACGGTCAAGCAATCTTTTGCTATCGGCTTTGCTTGGGGATTTGGCCTATTCGGTAGTGGCGTTAACTGGGTTTACGTCAGCATTGCAGATTTTGGCGGCATGCCAGGCCCTGTTAACGTATTTATTGTTATTCTTTTAGCGGCATACCTTTCTTTTTATACCGGGCTTTTTGGCGCATTGATGGCTAAATTTGCCCCACATGCCAATATTTGGCGTTTAGTCTTTTTTGCCCCAGCACTGTGGCAGGTTACTGAGTTTTTACGTGGTTGGGTTCTCACTGGTTTTCCATGGCTGCAATTTGGTTATAGCCAAATTGATGGGCCGATGAAAGCTCTCGCTCCTATATTTGGGGTGGAAATGATTACGTTGCTATTATTTAGCATCAGTGGTCTGCTAGTACTCGCTATCCTACGCCGCAGCTTTATCGCGCTCGCTGTTGCGGCTGCCTTAATTTTTGCCCCATTAATTGCCAAAAATGTACAATGGTTTACCTCCCTTGAAGACAAGAAAATGGAAGTGGCACTGGTTCAAGGCAACATTCCCCAATCAATGAAGTGGGAAGCCAGCTTCTTACAACAAACCAAAGACACCTATATGGAGCTCTCTCGCCCTTATATCGGTAAAGCGTCTTTGATTGTTTGGCCTGAATCGGCAGTACCTTCCGTTGAGCTCGACAACCAAACGTGGCTTAAATCTCTCGACCAATTACTGGCAGAGTCGAACACTCAGTTAATTACGGGTATTGTGGATGCACGCCCGATGGATGGTGAATATACTTTTTATAATACAATCATTGTATTAGGCGATAAAAAACCGTATTTATATCCATCTAAAAACCGCTATAACAAACACCATTTAGTGCCATTTGGTGAATATGTACCTTTAGAAGATTTACTGCGCCCTATCGCACCGTTCTTTAATTTGCCGATGTCGGGTTTTAGCCGTGGCGATTATGAACAAGCGCAATTAGCAGTTGGTAATATTCATCTAACGGCTGCGATTTGCTATGAAATTATTTTAGGTACACAGGTCAGAGATAACTTTAAGCCTGATAGCGACTACTTACTTACTGTTTCAAATGATGCGTGGTTTGGAAAATCCATAGGCCCTTGGCAACACTTCCAAATGGCACGGATGCGCTCTTTGGAGTTAGGCCGCCCACTGTTGCGCTCAACCAATAATGGTATCACCGCAGTGATCAGTGCAGATGGCTCTATTCAGGATATGCTGCCACAATTTAAAACGGCAACACTGGCTACTGAAGTCACCCCAACAACAGGGCTGACTCCTTACGCACGTTGGAGTAATTATCCGATGTGGGGAGTGGTCGTGGTATTTGGTATTCTCGGTTTTGCTATGAATAGGCGTCAAAAGTAACGATGTTAACCCCACCTCGATGTCTATAAATGAGGTGGGGAAACTAGCTAAGCAACTAATAACCCTCGTACATCTGCAATTTTCACTGTCACAATACAACCTGCATTGAATTGTAAAAAATCATCTTCAATACCATCGGAAAAAATAACGCCGTTATCGGGCATTAATGACTCCACCGCTAACGGGTTGCTCGGCTCTATCGTGCCAAATACCCATCTGGTTCCTGTCGTTTTACTTAAAAACGGCTCCCTAACACTAAACTGTAACTTACATTCCTCCCAGCCAAATCCTTGTGCTAACGGATGATTATTCCCTCCCATAATTGCCTGTGCCCCCGCTAAAATAGATTGAAACCACCCCGTTGACCCAAGTCCGGTCGATATAATAATTCCAGAGGATGATTGAAACTCTTGTTCTCCATTCCAGTTCAATAAATAACGTGCCGATGTGTGGCTTTTCGGGCCAATAAATAAATCGTTCACCGCCAGTAGTGATTGCCCGTCATTGGTTGTTGCCTGTGCAAAGGTCACTGATTTTTGTTCAACCTGACCTTTCAATGTTTTCGTTACCACCTCCTGTAATTGACTAATTTCAAATGGCAGTAGTTTTCCATCCCACCTTGCAGGATCGGGGTTAATCGCAATAACGGGCTGCCCTTTTAAATACTTTAACGTATTAGCCACTAAGCCATCCTGCCCAATCACGACGATAATGTCCTGCTTAGAAAATTGGTAGCTTGGTAATAATTTTCTTTCCAATAATTGAAATCGGCCTAAAGACTTCAAAATTGATTCAGCTTGAACTAATTGCCGCTGATATAAATCATGTTCATTCAAGTAATCATCGACTTCCACATGATTATGTTCCAAATAAAATTTTGCCTGAGGCCATGTATTGAAACGTTCAATGAGCTCCTGTAAGCGAGTTTTACGTATCACGAGAATGAATCGGGCATCATCAATCTTATTCATTATTTCGCCCCTTTTTTCATTAGCTGTCCAAATAAATCAGGGGAAATATTTAACTCGCCAATTTTTCCTGCATTTTGTGCTAATGATTCAAATGCCATTGCCATCAATTGCTCTGGTCCCATTTTCGCCAACGCAAGCGCTTTTAAGTTCTCCACTGGTAATTGGCTATAAGCTTTCATTTTAGATTCAATCGCATAGGCATCTGCATCAGATTGGATCCGTTGGTTTTCCACGCTAAGTGCCACCAACTCATTACGTTTTGCTTCCGCACTCACCTGTGCTGTTAATTCTTCTTGCTTAATCTCTGCACGTTCACGTAACAACTTACGTTCATTATCAAGGCGAGCTTCTTCAATTTGCTGCTTTTTGGCCTGCACAGATAAATCAGTTTCTAGCTCAGCTTCTTTAATCGTCCTTTCTTGTTCGACAGAAAATTTTCGTCTGGCATAGATAGCGTCATCCGCTTCTTTCAAAATGGATTCTCTCGCTTGTGCTTCTAATGCTTTGAGGGTTTCAGGTGAAGGTGCAATTGCTGCAATGGAAACATCTAAAATAGCGATGCCTAATGACTCGATTGCAGCTTGTTCTGCAAGTTGCTTGCTAACTAATGTCACCAATGATTGGCTAATCAATAATGCATCTCGTAATGAAGTAGTTTGTATCTTAGCTTGGATAATAGTTTGAGCCGCACGCACTACCCTGTCGCTCAGTTTAAGTGGATCTTCAGATGCATAGCTTTTTCCATCTTTAGTTAAGTTAAAATTTAAAACATCCGCCGTTTTTTCGGCAGCGACTACCTGAAAAGAAATTTGTCCCTGAATACGTAAACTTTGGAAATCAGAAGATTGTAAATTAAAAATAAAGGGGGCTTCTTGTGCATTCAATGGAAGCGCCGCAATAGAGGTTTTATCCGAGTTATACCAAAAACTGAGCCCCTTACCTTGTTTACGCACTTTTCCATTCACTGATTGAATAACAAAAGTTGATGAGTCTGCTTTGAAATATTTAAAGTTAAACATAGTGCACTCCTCATTAATGTCCTTAAGACTTTAATTTATTATTGTCTTATAGACAAAAAGAAGTCAAGAAATAAATGTCCTAATGACAATAACTATTTTTATCTGTATGATTTCCCCCTAAACTTCACCTTTGAATTTGAGTGGTAACAATATGAATGAAAAAGAATTTCTTGCTAGCTATGACAGAAAGGATTATTTATCACCTTTACTCACTGTCGATGCCGTTTTGTTTGCTTACCATGAAAACACGTTGAAGGTATTACTGGTTGAACGAGCTAGTTTCCCCGAAAAGGGGAAATGGGGTTTGCCGGGAGGATTTATTGATGAGCAACATGATCAAACCTTAGAAGAAGCTATTTTACGTAAACTAAAAGAAAAAACAGGCGTGATCCCCCCTTATATTGAGCAGCTTTGTACAGTTGGAAACCACCAACGTGATCCACGCGGTTGGTCTGTCACTGTTTGTTATACCGCTCTAATTGCTTACCAAGCCTGTGAAGCCCATATTGATACAGTAGATTCTGTCAGGTGGGTCTCTATTGATGAAATAGATCAGCTTTCTCTTGCGTTCGACCATTTTAAACTCTATCAACAAGCGAGAGAACGTCTAAAGCAAAAATCACTTTATTCGATAGTTCCAGGCTTTGCATTACCTGAAGTTTTTACCTTAGCTGAACTTCAACATGTCCATGAAGTTCTGATTGGTAAGCCCCTGCAAAATAAATCATTTAGGCGCCGACTTGAACAAGCGGATTTGTTGATTGATACTGGAGAGAAACGCCATGAGCGCGGTCGCCCTGCTAATTTATATCGCTTAAAACCACAATCAGCGGATTACCGTTTTATTCGTAATTTGGAATTTTAATTTTTGAACTGCCTGATAAATCAATATTATCAGGCACCGCAATGAATGCTATTGGCAAATCGCAGGGGTCACAATATAAGTAAAAATGAGTTTGTTAGACTTATGGTAATTATGCGTAATGCCTTCAGGGAACATTCCATGCAAAATATCCATACCTGCATTTTTACCGCAGTAGTTGCGGTTCAAAATTTCACGCATATTTTGCTGCCAGCTATCGCCTTCCAATACGTTATCAGGGATCCCTTTGATGGTGTATTGGTAAAATAACATGCCATTTTTCGCGGTGACTTCAGTCAATAGAGTCACATCATCAATCAGCATAGGTAATGATTCTGCCATGTCAGACAGAAAAATGCCCCGTAACATCGTTGGGTCATCATCTCCTTTAGCATTAAAGGCATTAATTTTATCTTCTGTTGAATTAGCTTTTATTTCATCATAACGCTGTTCTATTTGTGAATTTTCGATCGTTCCTGACGGTTGTTCCGGTACTGTTTTCTCTTCCACCTCAGGGGAACATCCCGCGATTAGTATCACACCTAAAAATAATCCAACCACTTTTTTAAACATAGCCATCCCATTCACCTATTTTATTATTTATATAGCCGAATGAGTTTACCATAATGATAAATTAAACTTATAGGCAGAAAAATCCCCTTTTTTAGCCCAAAGGGGATGATAGAAAACTAAAAAGATGCCAACCACATACGCATTTTTAAGCCATAAGAACTCGTCCAACCCGATGTAAAACTGACTAGCTCACCGTTATCAATCACCATAAAAGTGGGAGTCGCACTGACCCCAACCGCATTGGAAAGTTGCCCGCTTATATCGTTGATCACAGGAAAGGTTAGCTCCTTGTTTTCCATCCCCTTGATTAAGCGAGATGTTTCACCTGAACGTATCGCTACCGAAATAATTGGCATACCTGATTGGCTTAATTCTGATACCGTTGGCGAAGTCAAATTACAGACCCCACACCACGTCGCCCAGAAATAAACCAATATCGGTTTTTCTTTACTTAACTCTGCCAATGAAACCGTCTCACCGTTGGCCAGAGTGTGTTGTTCCAATAATACAGGCGCAAGGGTTTGTGGCTTGCGCCATAAATCCATCACTGTAAAGGCAATAAATAAAATAATTGCCAAAACAATAATTTCTTTAGACCATTTTTTTATTTTATTCATATAGTTGCTTACCTATTTGGTATCAAATAGTACAAATCAATGATGTAAGAAACCAAAACATCCACTTAAAATGAATGCTTTAGCATTTAATTAAATATTTGTTTTCCTATCCTCTAATTCTAGAGTTTTGGATTGTTTAATCTTTATCCTCTAATTTTAGAGTTTGGATTGTTTAATCTTTATCCTCTAATTCTAGAGTTTGGATTATTTAATCTTTATCCTCTAATTTTAGAGTTTGGATTATTTAATCTTTATCCTCTAAATAATTCGCGTTGTGGCTAGGCGGCAAACGAGACTATTGTGGGGAGCATACACAAGTATGTGACTCACGTAGTCGAGAGCAGCCAACAACGCCACAGCGCGAAATATGACGAGGATAACGAGGATTATTTGAGCTTAGCCAACTGCTCCTTCACTACCGCCTCAAACTGCTGTGCATCAATAGCACCTGGGATCAACTCATCACCTACCAATGTTGCTGGCGTACCATTCACACCCAATTTCTCTGCCAACATCATATTGGTGCGAATGCCATCACGGCTCTTATCACTGGCTTTCAGTTTATCGTTTCCTGTCGCTTTAAGCGCATCTTTGATATTGGCATCTGATAGCATGCCTTGTTTTTGCATAAATTTGTGGTGTAGAGCTTCAAATGCTTTCGGGTCTTCTTGCCACAGCGTCATGGTTAACTGAGCTGAATCCATTGAAGTCTGGCCTTTAAATGGTAAGTATTTAATTACCACAGCCACATCATCAGGGTATTTTTTCACAAGATCCATCAGTTGTGGGTCGAAACGCTTACAGAATGGGCAGTTAAAATCAGTAAAATTAACCAAAACTAACTTGGCATCTTTTTTACCGATACGCGGGCTAGTTGGGTCATTAAACAAAGCATCGTGCTCCGCTTTTAACGTTTCTTTCATTTGGGCTTGTTGTCTTTCCCCTTGTTTAGCTTGCAGGGCAACAATCGCTTCTTCCAAAATTTCTGGGTTTTCAATCAAAGTATCACGCACTAATTTACGCACTTGCGCTTCTTGGTCTGCACTTAAAGGTGCCGCTTGTGCTACTGACCCCATCATTAGCGACGAAAATAAAACGGCTAAGATTGTTTTTTTCATTTTGTGGCTCCTTTGGCCTGATTCATAACGGATATTAGCGATTCACGGTCAAGTATTGTTGACAGTACTTCGCCTTCGGCCAAGTTAGGGCCATAAATTTGATTAAATGGAACAGCGACCTGCCCACGTTTTTGTAAAAATGCCGTAATTTCAGGTGAAGGTTTGGTCCAATCACCCCGTAAAGCAACAACATCAGGTTCACTAAGTAGCTGTTGGATATCATCTCTCAGTAGTACATTGTATTTATTTGCCTTACAAGTCACACACCATTCAGCAGTAACATCAATAAAGACGCGCTTGTTATCCGCCAGCGCAGCCGTAATCGCTTGCTCAGTCAAAGGTTGCCAATTTACGGTATCTTTAACGAGAGAACGGCTGCCGGAATGCTGTTCTTGCGTCATCCAAACAAACCCACCAGCAAAAACGGCAAATAATATGAATGGCAAGATAGCTGCCCTTACACCTCGTTTTATCGCGATAAAAACAACTAATAATACTAAGAAAATGACAGCAATCGCCGTCGAAGTAGGCACACCAAAATGTGGTATTAATAAGCTAATTAACCATAAGCTAGATACCAGCATCATTAACCCTAGTATGGCGCGTAATTTCAGCATCCACATACCTGGTTTTGGTAGTAAGCGAGAGATAGCCGGAAAAGCAGCGATCAGTAACCACGGTAAACTCATACCGATACCTAATGCGGTGAAGATCAACCACAACTCTTCCATCGGCGCTGCCAGTGCAAATGCTACGGCTGTGCCCAAAAATGGTGCAGAGCAAGGTGTTGCCAATAATGTCGCGAATACCCCTTGCCAAAAATGACCGCTGCTACCATGCCCCCCAGCTGTTGCCAAGCGTGTATTGGCCTTGCTACCTAAGTTGATTTCAAATAAGCCAAATAAATTTGCAGTAAATAGCGCTGTTACCAATACCATAAAACCGATAAACCATGGGTTTTGGAACTGAATACCCCAACCAACAGCTTGTTGACCGACTCGTAATAACGTCATCAATAGCGCCAGTAACCAAAAGGAAACTAAAATACCAAGAGATGACAATAAAAACTGACGGCGAATGGTATTTTGCTCACCATGAGGCACCATCAATACAGAGCCAAGTTTCATCGCTAACACAGGCAGAACGCATGGCATCAGATTAAGGATCAAGCCCCCCAAAAGTGCAAATAGCATCACCTGCCATAACGAAGCACCACTCACTTTTGATGCTATCGTGCCAGTAAATGTACTCACTTGATGACTAATTTGCTGCGAAATTTCGCCATCTGCAACCACAAAAGAAACTGTTTTACCGGTTAAATCGGGAGACTCGCCTCCCCAATCATCACCAACATCTATTGTTGCTGTTAAATGATTGCCTGTTGTCTCTATTACAGGCACGCCTAATGCTGCACCTTCAACCACATCAGTAAAAATGTTAGGTTGTTCCCACGAATTTCCTGAACTTTTTTGTAATTCAATGATTAGCTTATCATTGGTAAAGCCAACTTTGGTTTGCTCTACTAAGCCACTAGATGGTGGAACCGCCCCTTTGGCTTGGTTAAATGCCCAAGTAAAGTCAGCAGGAGCTGGCTCTGTTAAATCGAGTTCAAACGGGTAATCGGTTAAAATACACACATTACTGCAGGTTGATAACGTGAGTGTTCCAGCAAGTTTATCGAGCTTTTCATTACTTGTGACTGTAATGGGGAAAACAATATCTCCCATATAGCCTTGAGTTGAAACACCCGCGACATCAAAGCGACCAGGTGTTGGCCATTGCCAATCTGTTGATTCAACAGGTGACGACCATACAATTTCAGGTGCGACTCCGCCTTCGCCAGGCGAACGCCAATAGGTTTTCCACCCGTCATCAAGTTTTACATCGAGCAAAATGTCGATTTTGCCATTTTCCTGTGCCGAACTTAATAACCTGACCTGCGCATGCCGTGGAGTGTTGTCATTCATCCACCCCGTATTCGCAGGTTGCAACCACCCCGTATCTGCAGCGTATAAACTGCTCGAAAATAGTGCAAAAAATATAAAAAATGAATTAATTAAAAAACGCATTGTTTCCTCCAGAATAAATTACACAAACGAGTCCCTATCCGTTGTGTGCTAATTCCGAAGATTACAAAATTGTAAGTGTCGTCTGACTCTTGGAGGGGCATGCTTCTCTTCATTATTTGCTCTAGATATAAATAGATTAGTACAAAATAAAGTTAGCGCAGCCAAAGAAAGAAACATGAAGAAGAATGGTTCAAGAACAGCAGGTAGCAAAGTCATTAATGACTTAGCACTCAGTTCACAGCTGGAAAGATGTGTACCGCTGCTATCACTTTGTTTTACCTGTGATTGATCGATATAAGAAACGTGAGTACCCGTGTTAATTTGTGCTTGCGCTAATACATCTGGCACAAAAAAATTGGCGAGCAAACGCTCTCCGACGGCACGTTGATTCATACAAACCAATACCATCAGACAGGCGAATATCACTAATCCTTTACCTAATTTTAAATGCCTGTTCATGCGCATCTTGGTATAACTTCCTGAAATAACACTAATTATGCGACTTTGACAACCATAACGATAAAAACCTATCTTTGACTAATACCGTTACCCCATCTATAAGTTAAATAGAGGTTACATCTTACACAGCAAAACATTCCGTACAAGTGCCATCAGCTAACTTTACAAATATCACCCTCTTTTTCAGTAAACAAAAATGCAGTTCTACCAAAACTAGGCACGCAAATTGCTTTATCTAATATATGGCATGAAACGAAGATAACTTGCACCTTAACAGTGCATGATTATCAGTTTAAGACAATTTTAGATGGTAAATCACCATGTTAGTGCGGTAATTCAAAAATTACCCAAATAATATGCGAGACAGCTCCCGAAATTGAAACAATTCGTTTTCATTAATTAACAAATTTAATTACTTTTTAACAACAATAAAACATATAGCGGATAATCGCGGAATTGTCTAAATCTGCGAAATATTTGCAAACACAACACTACGAAACCACAGTAATTCAGGCGTTATCTCGCGATAGCACCTTAAAAATTACAACGGGTTTACACCGATGTTCTAAAGGAGTTGTAACTATGCGTATAAGTAAACTTGTATTATCGATGATGATTTTAGGTGCAACCTGCGCAGTCCAAGCAGAGGAGTTAAACGGCACCCTGAAAAAAATCAAAGACAACGGTGTAATAGTTGTTGGTCATCGTGAATCTTCCGTACCTTTCTCTTACTATGATAATAGCCAGAAAGTGGTTGGTTACTCACAGGATTATTCAAATGCCATTGTTGATGCAGTGAAGAAAAAATTAAACATGCCTGATCTGCAAGTCAAACTCATTCCAATCACATCACAAAACCGTATTCCACTCCTGCAAAATGGCACATTTGATTTTGAATGTGGTTCAACAACCAATAATGTAGAAAGACAAAAACAAGCCGCTTTCTCTAACACAATCTTTGTGGTTGGGACGCGCTTACTCACTAAAGGTGACTCTGGTGTGAAAGACTTTGCTGACTTAGCCGGTAAAAATGTCGTCGTGACCTCAGGTACAACTTCTGAAATTCTGTTGAATCAGTTAAATGATGAAAAAAATATGAAAATGCGCATTATCAGTGCGAAAGACCATGGTGATTCGTTCCGTACCTTAGAATCAGGTCGTGCTGTTGCCTTTATGATGGACGATGCGTTGTTAGCAGGTGAGCGTGCAAAAGCGAAGAAACCGGATATCTGGGAAATCGTTGGCAAGCCGCAAACCGAAGAAGCTTATGGCTGTATGTTGCGTAAAGATGACCCTCAATTTAAAGCGCTTATCGATGAAACCATTGCGAATGCACAAACATCAGGTGTCGCTGAAAAATCCTTTGATCGCTGGTTCAACCAACCTATTCCTCCGAAAAATCTGAACCTGAAATTTACGTTATCCGATGAAATGAAAGCCTTATTTAAAGAACCAAATGATAAAGCATTAAACTAATAAAAAGACAAACAGGGTATTACTGAAGTAAGAATTGCAAGGCGGTCGTTCCCCGCCTTGCATCCTCTTTTACGACAGTATTCGGGAATTTCATTGCCCACAGGAAGTCAATATTATGTCTATTAATTGGAATTGGGGGATTTTCCTTCAGGAAGCCCCTTTTGGGAATACCACCTACTTAGGGTGGTTAATATCTGGCCTCGAAGTCACCGTAACACTTTCTATTTGCGCCTGGATCATCGCATTTTTAGTCGGTTCATTTTTCGGTATTTTACGTACCGTACCTAACCGCTTTTTAGCTTTTTTAGGTACCGCTTACGTAGAATTATTCCGTAACGTACCGCTTATCGTACAATTTTTTACTTGGTATTTAGTTATTCCAGAACTTCTCCCTCGTTCAATCGGGGATTGGTTTAAAATGGAATTGGATCCTAATTATCAATTCTTTATTTCCTCAATGCTTTGCCTTGGGTTATTCACCGCAGCACGAATGACTGAGCAAGTACGTGCAGCCATTCAGTCACTGCCTAGAGGGCAAAAAAGTGCCGCACTCGCAATGGGGCTCACTTTGCCACAAACCTATCGCTACGTTCTATTACCCAATGCCTATCGGGTCATTTTGCCACCAATGACCTCAGAAATGTTGAACTTGGTTAAAAACTCAGCCATTGCGTCAACCATTGGCTTAGTCGATATGGCAGCACAAGCAGGAAAGCTATTGGACTATTCTGCTCACGCATGGGAATCCTTTACCGCAATTACATTAGCTTATGTCGGTATTAACGTCATTATCATGATTTTGATGACGTTATTAGAGCGCAAAGTTCGCTTACCAGGCACCATTGGAGGGCGATAAAATGATGTATGAATTTGATTGGAGCTCAATTGCTCCGAGTATGCCCTTTTTAATCGATGGCTTCATTGTCACTGCGAAAATTACACTGACCGCGATAGTGGTGGGAATTTTGTGGGGAACGGTTTTGGCCGTGATGCGGTTATCCACATTCAAGCCAATCAGCTGGTTTGCAGCCCTGTATGTGAATACATTCCGTTCTATTCCGTTGGTTATGGTTTTGCTGTGGTTCTACTTAATCGTTCCTAGCTTATTACAAAATGTTCTAGGCTTATCACCAAAAAATGATATTCGTTTAATTTCTGCAATGATAGCCTTCTCTCTTTTTGAAGCAGCTTATTATTCTGAAATTATTCGTGCGGGTATTCAAAGTATTTCACGAGGACAAGCTTCTGCGGCGTTAGCTTTGGGAATGACAAATATGCAAACCATGCGGCTCGTGGTATTACCGCAAGCCTTTAAAGCCATGGTGCCGCTGTTGTTAACTCAAGGAATTGTTCTGTTTCAGGACTCATCACTCGTGTATGTACTCAGTTTGACAGACTTTTTCCGTACTGCCACCAATATTGGTGAGCGTGATGGGACACAAGTAGAGATGGTACTGTTTGCGGGTCTGGTGTACTTTATTATCAGTTTTGGCGCTTCTATGTTAGTGAATTATCTTAAGAAAAGGACTGTTTCATGATAACCCTGAAAAATGTATCCAAATGGTATGGCCAGTTTCAGGTGCTTACAGACTGCACAACTGAAGTTAAAAAAGGTGAAGTTGTGGTTGTGTGCGGGCCATCTGGTTCTGGTAAATCCACATTAATAAAAACAGTGAATGGTTTAGAACCAATTCAACAGGGTGAGATTTTTGTGAATGATATTCAAGTTAATAACAAAAAAACTGACCTTGCAAAACTTCGCTCTAAAGTTGGGATGGTATTCCAACACTTCGAGCTATTTCCTCATTTGTCGATTATTGAAAATCTGACATTGGCGCAAGTTAAAGTATTAAACCGCGATAAAAAAGAAGCTGAAGCAAAAGGTTTGAAATTATTGGAACGCGTGGGTTTATCCAGTCATGCCAATAAATTCCCAGCTCAGCTTTCAGGGGGACAACAACAACGTGTCGCTATTGCTCGAGCGCTGTGTATGGATCCTATCGCCATGTTGTTCGATGAACCAACATCGGCCCTTGACCCTGAAATGATCAATGAAGTACTCGATGTTATGGTTGAGCTCGCCAATGAAGGAATGACCATGATGGTGGTGACCCATGAAATGGGCTTCGCCAAAAAAGTGGCTAATCGCGTTATTTTTATGGATGAAGGCAAGATTGTCGAAGACAGTAAAAAAGAAGACTTTTTCGCTAACCCACAATCTGATCGTGCAAAAGATTTCCTCGCAAAAATTCTCCATTAATCTTTCTCAGGGAGCCATTAGGCTCCCTAGCCTTAACACACATTCATGCGGGACAATATTGTTGCACTATGAGTATTGCCTAAGCGAATAAATCAACAACAACTTGCTGAATTTGAAATAGTTCACGAAACCACTACCATTTCACTGGTTTTTTAGTTAAGTTGTTTGGTTATCAGCGTTAAATATCCTGATCCGTTCCCCGAAAAACAATATCCAGCTTCCCCCTATTAGGTTCAGCTAATCAACTATTGTTGTTTTCGGTGTAGATCCGCTATGCTATGCGGATCTCAATTAAGAAAGACATTCACGCTACAGATGTAGCCTTTATTCACCATAGGATTATCGGTGCCATGCAAGAACAATATCGTCCAGAAGATATAGAGCCTAAAGTACAGCGTCACTGGGATGAAAAAGCAACTTTCAAAGTGACAGAAGACAACAGCAAAGAAAAATACTATTGCCTGTCCATGCTACCTTACCCTTCTGGTCGACTACACATGGGCCACGTACGTAACTACACCATGGGTGACGTTATCTCTCGTTACCAACGTTTGTTGGGGAAAAACGTTCTCCAACCAATTGGTTGGGATGCGTTTGGTCTACCTGCTGAAGGTGCTGCGGTTAAAAATAATACTGCTCCTGCGCCATGGACTTACGCCAATATCGATTACATGAAAAACCAGCTAAAAATGCTCGGTTTCGGTTACGATTGGGATCGCGAAGTCACCACTTGTACTCCTGAATATTACCGTTGGGAACAATGGTTCTTTACTAAACTGTATGAAAAAGGTTTAGTGTACAAAAAAACCTCTGCGGTTAACTGGTGCCCTCACGACTTAACTGTTTTGGCGAATGAACAAGTGGTTGATGGCTGCTGCTGGCGTTGTGACACCCCTGTTGAGCGCAAAGAAATCCCACAGTGGTTTATTAAAATTACCGACTACGCAGAAGAGCTGCTCAACGACCTCGACAAATTAGATGACTGGCCAGAGCAAGTCAAAACCATGCAGCGCAACTGGATCGGCCGTTCCGAAGGGACTGAGATCACATTCAATGTTGCAGACCGTGATGAAACCTTAACAGTCTATACCACTCGCCCTGATACCTTTATGGGGGCAACTTATGTGGCTGTTGCAGCGGGTCACCCTCTGGCTAAAGAAGCCGCGACAAATAACCCTGAATTAGCCCAATTTATTGATGAATGCCGTAACACCAAAACTGCGGAAGCGGATATGGCGACCATGGATAAAAAAGGCATGGCAACCGGCTTATTCGTTATTCATCCATTAACCCAAGAAAAACTGCCAATTTGGGTCGCTAACTTTGTTTTAATGGAATACGGTACTGGCGCAGTTATGGCCGTTCCTGCTCACGACCAACGTGACTGGGAATTCGCCCACAAATACAACTTACCCATCAAAGCGGTTATTGCCGATGCTGATGGCAACGAGCCTGATTTATCCCAAGAAGCGATGACTGAGAAAAATGCACTGATTAACTCAGGTGAATTCAGTGGATTAGACCACCAAGCGGGTTTCAATGCTATTTCAGATAAACTCGTTGCTCTGGGTGCTGGTCAACGCAAGGTAAACTACCGCTTACGTGACTGGGGTGTTTCACGTCAACGCTACTGGGGTGCTCCAATCCCAATGGCAACATTGGAAGATGGCACTGTGGTTCCGGTTCCTGAAGATCAGTTACCTGTCATTTTGCCAGAAGATGTCGTAATGAACGGTATTACAAGCCCGATTAAAGCAGATCCTGAATGGGCTAAAATGACCATTAATGGTCAACCTGCATTACGTGAAACCGATACCTTCGATACCTTCATGGAATCTTCTTGGTACTATGCTCGTTATACCTGCCCGCAATATGACGACGGCATGTTAGACCCTGAGGCAGCAAACTACTGGTTACCGGTTGACCAATATATTGGTGGTATCGAACACGCCATCATGCACTTAATGTATTTCCGCTTCTTCCATAAGTTGATGCGTGATGCAGGGTTAGTCAACTCCGATGAACCAGCAAAACGCTTACTGTGCCAAGGCATGGTGCTGGCTGATGCATTCTACTACACAGGTAGCGATGGCCAACGTGTTTGGGTTTCCCCAGCCGATGTCATTGTTGAACGTGACGACAAAAACCGTATAACTAAAGCGGTAGACAATGAAGGTCATGAACTGGTGTATACCGGTATGAGCAAAATGTCTAAGTCGAAAAACAACGGTATTGACCCTCAATTAATGGTCGAAAAATACGGTGCGGATACTGTTCGTCTGTTTATGATGTTTGCTGCTCCACCAGAGTTAACCCTTGAGTGGCAAGAATCCAGCGTTGAAGGGGCTAACCGCTTCGTGCGTCGCGTTTGGCGTTTAGTGCATGAGCATTCACAAAAAGGTGCAACTTCACCTCTAGATATCAGCACATTAACACCAGAACAAAAAGACTTACGTCGTGACCTGCACAAAACAATCGCGAAAGTCTCCGATGATTTCAGTCGTCGTTATGCATTTAACACTGCGATTGCCGCTATCATGGAGTTCTTGAACAAATTAGTTCGTGCACCACAGGAAACTGAGCAAGACCGTGCATTAGTACAAGAGTCTCTCGAAGCAATCACACTGATGCTATCTCCAATCATTCCACATGCTTGCTTTGAAATGTGGAAAGCGCTCGGTCACCAAACAGACATCGATTTCGCACAATGGCCAGTTGCTGATGAAACAGCCATGATTGACGATACCAAACTGGTTGTCGTTCAAGTTAATGGCAAGGTTCGTGGTCGCATTACCGTTCCGGCTGATGCAAACCAAGAATTTGTCCTAGATATGGCAAAAAATGAACCGAGCGTAGCGAAATACCTTGAAGGTGTTAGCATCCGCAAAGTAATCTATGTCCCAGGCAAATTGCTTAACCTTGTTGTAGGTTAATATTAGGTTATTGGCTGATAAGGAGGCCAGGTGCGTTATCTGATAACTTTATTTTTGAGCTTAGCGGTACTAGTCACCGCAGGTTGCGGTTTTCGTCTTCAAGGAACAACTCAAATTCCTGAGGAACTGAGAACATTGCAGCTAAGTTCAAGTGACCCATATGGCTACCTTACAAGGGCGCTTAGGGAGCAACTGCGGCTCAATAACGTGACCATTCTCGAAACGGGAAGAGCCGGTGTCCCCATTTTGAAAGTTTTGAGCTCTAATGAAAACACTGAAACTGTGTCCGTTTATCAAGATGGTAAAGCGGCAGAGAAACAATTAACACTGGTAATGAATGTGCAAGTGTTGATGCCTGATGGAGCTATCTATCCTTTACAAAGCCGTGTTGAACGCACTTTCTTCGACAACCCTTTAGAAGCGCTTGCGAAAGATGCTGAAAAAGAAATTGTAAGACAAGAAATGCAAGAACAAGCTGCACGTAATATTGTACGTAAATTATTGCTTGTTCATTCAGCAGAACTTGAGAAGGCAAAAAACCAAGCGGCTGATGCGAATACTCAACCATAATGACGCGTATCTACCCTGAACAGCTGGCCTCTTCGTTACAAGAGTCTCTAAGAGGCCGCTATTTCATATGGGGCAATGAGCCCCTTCTTCTTCAAGAAAGCCAAGATGCCATCCGCAAAGCGGCACAAGAACAAGGCTTTGAGGAACATTTTTCGTTTTCTCTTGAGCAAAATACTGACTGGGATGAAATTTTTAGTCTCTGTCAAGCTTTAAGCCTGTTTGCTAGCCGCCAAACACTCACTCTGCTGTTGCCTGAAAATGGCCCTAACGCTGCCATGGCAGAAAAGTTGAATCAACTGGCGCAGCTACTCCATTCAGACCTACTTCTTGTGTTACGCGGCCATAAACTCACGAAAGCACAAGAAAACAGTGCTTGGTTTAAAGCGATTAGCCAAGACGCCATTTATATCAGTTGCCTGACCCCTGAATATCAACGGTTACCACAATGGGTTTCTAAACGCGCCTACAGTATGCGGCTTTCTTTAGAAACCGAAGCTAACCAACTACTTTGCTATTGTTATGAAGGGAATTTACTTGGCTTAGCGCAAGCACTTGAACGGCTATCCCTTCTTTATCCTGATGGTAAACTCACCTACCCTCGTGTCGAAAGTGCCGTGAATGATTCTGCGCATTTTACGCCCTATCATTGGGTTGATGCCCTATTGGCTGGTAAATCGCGCCGTTCTTGGCATATTTTAGAGCAACTGCAACAAGAGGATGTTGAGCCCGTTATATTATTGCGCTCAATCCAACGCGATCTGATGCTGCTAATTACATTGAAACGCCAATCTGTAACAACCCCATTAAAAACATTGTTTGATCAGCACAAAGTTTGGCAAAACCGCCGAGGTGTGCTCACTGAAGCCTTACAACGCTTAACACTGCATCAATTGCAATCCGCATTAATGTTATTAACGCAAGCAGAAATCAATATAAAACAAGATTTTAGCCATTCTCCATGGCCTGACCTGCAATCACTGTCTATGCTATTATGCGGCAAAGCATTTGCAGAGAATTTTATTCATGAGTAATTCATTTTCAAAACAGCATAACTTACTAGCGTTATTCGGTGGAACATTCGACCCCATTCACTTTGGCCATTTACGCCCTGTGCAAGCCCTTGCTCAGCAAGTTGGGCTCGAAAAAGTGATCTTGCTACCAAACCACGTTCCCCCCCATCGCCCACAACCAGAAGCAACTCCATCACAACGTTTAGAAATGGTGAAGTTAGCAATACAGGATAACCCTTTATTTGCTATCGATACGCGTGAATTAGCGAAAAATAGCCCTTCTTATACGATAGAAACTCTCGCTGAACTACGTCAAGAAATTGGGCCAGAAAAGCCCCTTGCGTTTATTATTGGTCAAGATTCTTTATTGTCGATTAATAAATGGTACGGTTGGGATCGAATTTTAGATAACTGTCATCTATTAGTCTGTTCGCGTCCGGGGTATGCCACTCAATTTTCCGACCCTATAATGCAAAACTGGCTGTTAGAACATCAAACAACAGACCCGATTGCTTTAAATCAAACGGCCAATGGGTACATTTTTATTGGGGATACCCCATTGGTAAATATCTCTGCAACAGAGATCCGCGAAAAATTAAGCTCGGGCGACTCTTGTCACGAATTAATTCCAGATGCGGTTTTGCAATATATTCATCAACAGCACCTTTACCAACAATAAGGGAGCTCTCTTATTGAACAACTATTAGGATATGGCTCAAAAATAACTTGCTCCATTAAATAGCTGTCTGGGTATTGAACAAGCAATTGCTTCATCATCTCTAATGGCCTGTTTAGTGGTAAATTACCCGCTAAATAGTCATTAATCAGCCATAATAAGCGTTTTTTCTCATCTTTCGTGGCTTTATGTTTGAAATAGCCTTGCATATGGCTCAACGCATTAACTTCAATGTTTTTTGCTGGCACTGCCGCCAATATTTCCATTAAACAGGCTTTATATTGATTAAAAAAACACACAAGATCGGTACTACTTTTAATACTCGCCACTAAACGCCCTGTATACTGATAGCCAATAGGTGAATACGCCATGATGAGATATTTATGGCAACTATGAAATTGAATCATGTTGTGATGTGTTAAATCGTTATATAAACCATCTAATCTTTCTATCGTATACAATTTCGTTAAAAAGCAGTCCCACAACGCTATATCTTGTAGCTTATCATCCGTTAATATCGGAATATTCGCAGGGAATAATCCTTGTAATTTAACAAGTTGCTGTCTAGAGCAAATAATACCATTAACTTTATTTTGCATCCGCTCATGGGTGAGGTTCGTTACAAATTCAACCATAGAATTCACCTGTGGATGAATATTAGCGGATAGATGATTAATTCCTTCAAATATAAAAACTTTTGGTTTAATTATTTGCACAATACACGTCTCATTCTAAAATATTTGTCAGGAGTACAGTTTTTAGCGTTATTTTGTAAAGTTAGCACAAACTTCTTGCTCAAATGTACGGATATCCCTATAAATTTCACTCCACGATGAATAAAAAATAATTTAGCCGATTTTTCTTAAAATCTAGGGTAAAATAGCAGGGCTGTTAATATGTTTACTTTGTTATCAGCGATTATTTTATCTACAAACTACAAACAGTGTTTAACGTGATATTCTGTTTATTTGAATAAAAGGTGAACCTTTTGCAAGGAACTGAACTCCAACAATTTATTATCGATCAGCTTGATGATGCTAAAGCAGAAGATATCATTACTATCGATGTTCAAGGGAAATCAAGTATTACCGATCAGATGATCATCTGTACAGGGACATCGAGCCGCCATTTGATGTCAGTCGCTGACAGGTTAATCGAAGCTTGCCGTAAAAATGGTTTAATGCCATTAGGTGTTGAAGGGCAAGGTATTTCTGATTGGATAGTCGTCGACCTTGGCGATGCCATTGTTCATATTATGCAAGATGAGAGTCGTCGTATGTATGAATTAGAAAAGCTCTGGAGCTGAGTTTGAAATTACAGCTCATCGCCGTTGGAACAAAAATGCCGGACTGGGTCCAGACCGGCTTTATGGATTACCTCCACCGTTTTCCTAAAGATATGCCATTTGAATTAACGGAAATCCCTGCAGGAAAACGCGGGAAAAATGCAGATATAAAACGCATTCTAGAAAAAGAAGGCGAATTAATGCTCGCAGCTGTAGGTAAAGGAAATCGCATCGTCACCTTGGATATTCCAGGCGATCGTTGGGACACCCCAAAACTTGCCGTACAACTCGATAAATGGAAACAAGATGGCCGTAATGTCAGCTTATTAATCGGTGGTCCCGAAGGCCTTGCACCTGCTTGTAAAGCGGCGGCAGAGCAAAGTTGGTCACTATCACCACTAACGCTACCTCATCCACTGGTTCGTGTTCTTGTTGCCGAGAGTCTTTATCGCGCATGGAGTATTACGACTAACCACCCTTATCACAGGGAATAGTCAGGTTTAAATATGTTCAAAATGGCAATGGGATGAAAACACAACGCACCCCTTTTCGCGACCATACCGCTGAATCAGTTTTATTTATCCGCCGAGCGCTTATCGCCTTCGGTGTGATTGTCATTTTAACGTCTATTCTTGTGACCAATTTGTATCACTTACAAATTGTCCGCCACGAAGATTACCAAACACGGTCAAATGATAACCGAATCAAATTGGTGCCTATTGCACCAAGCCGTGGGATTATTTATGACCGCAGAGGGACTCAACTCGCCCTTAATAGCACGTTTTACCAGCTAGAAATCGTGCCGGAAAAAGTCAGTAATCTGCAAGAAACCTTAGATAACCTTCGTAATGTAGTAGATTTAACTGACGAAGACATTACTAATTTTGAAAAAGAGCGTAAGCGCTCACGTCGGTTTACCTCTATTGCATTGAAAACCCAGCTCAACGAAGTTCAAGTTGCTCGTTTTGCCGTTAATCAGTACCGTTTTCCCGGTTTAGAAGTCAAAAGTTACCAACGACGCTCTTACCCATATGGTTCAGCATTAACCCATGTGATTGGTTATGTGGCAAAAATCAATGACAAAGATGTTGAACGTCTTGATAAAGAAGGTTTATTACCTAATTATGCTGCTAGTCATGATATCGGTAAATTAGGTATTGAGCGTTATTATGAAGATGTCTTACACGGTAAAACCGGCTATGAAGAAGTGGAAGTGAATAGCCGCGGTCGCGTTATTCGACAATTGCATGAGCAACCACCGCAAGCAGGTCGAGATATCTACCTCACTATTGACCTTGAATTACAAATTTATATCGAAAAACTGTTAACCACCAGCCGTGCAGCCGTAGTGGTCACTGACCCACGTAATGGCGAAATTTTGGCTCTGGTATCTAATCCAAGTTATGACTCTAACTTGTTTGTAAACGGCATCTCAAATAAAGATTACCAAGCGTTATTAAATAATCCTGACAGACCGCTGATTAACCGAACAACTCAAGGGTTATATCCCCCTGCATCGACAGTAAAACCCTTTATTTCTGTTGCGGCATTAAGTGAAAAGGTCATCACACCGAATACGACCATTTTTGACCCTGGTTGGTGGCAATTGCCGGGCTCCGAAAAACGTTACCGTGACTGGAAGCGCTGGGGGCACGGCAAGCTGAATGTTTCAAAGTCAATCATTGAATCAGCGGATACTTTCTTCTATCAAGTGGCTTATGATATGGGGATTGATCGTATTTCTGAGTGGATGGGGCGTTTTGGTTTTGGTGATTATACCGGAATTGACCTTGCAGAAGAACGTTCTGGTATCATGCCGACCCGTGAATGGAAACAAAAACGCTATAAAAAGCCTTGGTATCAAGGCGATACCATTCCAGTTGGGATTGGGCAAGGCTATTGGACAGCAACACCAATTCAAATGTCAAAAGCATTAATGACATTAATCAATGATGGCCAAGTTAAAACCCCACATTTGCTTTACGGCACAAAATTGGGTAATGCCATGGTGCCTTATGAAGACAAAGAAACCAAACAAATTGGCGATATCAATTCCGGTTTTTGGGAGCTAGCGAAGCATGGAATGTACGGTGTCGCTAATGCACCGAATGGTACTGGACGCCGTAGTTTCATTGGTACCCCTTATAAAGCGGCAGCAAAATCAGGTACTGCGCAGGTCTTCAGCTATGAAACCTATAATGCCAGTAAACTTGCTGAGCACCTACGCGACCACAAATTGATGATTGCTTATGCTCCGTATGATAAACCCACGATTGCCGTTGCAATTATTCTGGAAAACGGGGGCGCGGGCCCAGCAGTCGGTGACATTGTGCGGCAAATATTTGACCACGTTCTTCTTGGTGATAACCGTACTGAAGTCGCGGTGTCAGCAACTAATGCAGGAGAAGACCGCTGATGCATAATCCTAATAATAACAATGAGCTATAAAGAATATGACAGACGATAAGAAAAAAATTTCGTTATCCACACGTCTGCATATAGATGTGCCTATGCTGCTAATTATTATCGCGTTGCTTGCATACAGCGCATTTATTATGTGGAGTGCTAGCGGCCAAGATCCTGAAATGATGGAGCGTAAATTAGGGCAGATAGCGACAGGCTTCGTCGTTATGATAGTAATGGCGCAGATCCCCCCTAGAATGTATGAAAATTGGGCGCCTCACCTGTTTATCTTCTGCGTTATTTTACTGATTTTTGTTGATGTTTTTGGGCAGATAAGTAAAGGGGCACAGCGCTGGTTAGACTTGGGTTTTATTCGGTTCCAACCCTCTGAAATTGCAAAAATTGCCGTCCCTTTAATGGTCGCTCGTTTCATGAACCGAGACCTATGCCCTCCTTCATTCAAAAATACATTAATTGCACTCGTATTGATTTTTGTACCAACATTATTAGTGGCTGCACAGCCTGACCTTGGTACCTCGATTTTAGTTGCAGCTTCAGGCCTATTCGTTTTGTTCCTTGCCGGAATGAGTTGGCGGCTTATTGCTGTTGCCGCCATTGCGCTCGCCGCCTTTATTCCACTACTGTGGTTCTTTTTAATGCATGGTTATCAAAGAGCCCGTGTCATGATGTTATTAGACCCAGAAACTGATCCACTAGGCGCTGGTTACCATATTATCCAATCAAAAATTGCGATTGGTTCTGGTGGATTAATGGGTAAAGGTTGGCTACATGGCACACAATCACAACTTGAATTTTTACCGGAAAGACATACCGACTTTATTTTTGCCGTGTTAGCAGAAGAACTTGGCTTAGTCGGTGTGCTTATTTTACTTGGTTTATACCTTTTATTGATTATTCGTGGGCTTTATATTGCTGCTAGCGCACAAAATACTTTTGGTCGGGTTATGGTTGGTGGTTTGATCTTAATCCTTTTTGTCTATGTATTTGTGAATATCGGTATGGTCAGTGGTATATTACCAGTGGTTGGTGTTCCCCTCCCTTTAGTGAGCTACGGGGGCTCCGCTTTGATTGTTTTAATGGCTGGATTCGGTATTATCATGTCGATACATACACACCGAAAATTCCTTTCCAAAAGTTTATAAAATGAGGCTTAGTATGCGTTTACAATGGATAATGCTTGGCGTCACCGCCGCGCTACTTAGTGGCTGTGTGGCAGACGAAGTTAAACAACCAGCCCAAGTGCCAACCAATGTACCCACTCAAGATGTATTAGGTGCAGAGCCTCATTATGAGCCGTATCATCCAACTGCCAATAATGATTACTCACGTAATGGTCAACAGTACCAAATCGTACGCGACCCGTCACAATTTAGCCAAGTGGGTTATGCGTCTATTTATGGTGCGGAGTCTGCAGGAAATATGACTGCGATTGGTGAACGTGTTAATCCAGTGGAATTAACTGCAGCTCACCCAACGTTACCGATCCCTAGCTATGTCCGCATCACCAACATGATGAATGGCCGGATGATGGTCGTGCGTGTTAATGATCGTGGGCCTTATACGCCAGGAAAAAGTATTGCGGTGTCACGTGCAACCGCTGACCGCCTGAATTTAATGCCAACGACAAAAATTAAAATTGATGCCATTCAAGTCGCTCAAGACGGCACTTTGTCAGGAACTGGAACCGTTGGCTCTAATTTTGTGAAACAAAGCTATGCATTGCCGGGGCGCCCGCAATTAGGTTCTGGCCCAATGGGTACCCCTGTGATGGAGAACTTGCCAACGCCAGAAAATACATTGCCCGTTCAGCAACCAAAAGAGCCGATGCAGCCTACGATGCCTGACATGAGCTTACAAACACCAACGCCACCACCAACAACAACGGAAGAAGTGGTTCCTGAGCGTGGTTTTCTCGTTCAAGCAGGCGCCATTAGTAGCCAAACCAATGCACAAAATATGCTGAATGAATTGAAAACACAGTTTAATGTTCCTGGGCGGTTACAACCCTATAATGGCATTTACCGAGTACAGTTAGGACCATTTAGTACAAGGCAACAAGCCGTTGAGGTTCAAGGCCGTTTACAGTCTGAAAAAAATCAATCGTCAATGGTCGTTGCGCCTTAGTACAACGTAGCTTTAGGTTGCTCCATTACATTTGATGCAACCTAAAGTTAGGCAATGTTAAACTGACAAAAAAATCATTGGTACAGTGCAAAAGTGGCTTTTTTCTTATCCCATTCTTTTGCTAAACTGCGCCTCCTTGTGTTAACCGAATTTCGGATGTAATGGTAAAACCATGAATAATGTCGCTCCATCACGCATCGTGCGTCATACTGTGCTGGGCTCCGCACTCCTTCTTATGACTGCTAATATTGCGAATGCTAATGAAACCTTCCCGAATACATCAATTCCTGCAGCACCTGCTATTGATGCAGAAGCTTATATCTTAATTGATTATAATTCAGGGAAAGTTCTCGCTGAAAGTAATGCCGACCAACGCCGCGATCCTGCGAGTTTGACAAAAATGATGACCAGTTATGTTATTGGTCAAGCAATTAAGTCAGGTAAAATTGGTGAAAATGATATCGTCACGGTCGGAAATGATGCGTGGGCTACCGGTAACCCGGTGTTTAAAGGCTCATCATTGATGTTCTTAAAACCTGGCGACCGCGTTAGCGTATCTCAATTAACTCGTGGTATTAACTTGCAATCAGGTAACGACGCTTGTGTTGCTATGGCCGACTACATTGCGGGTGACCAAGCCAACTTTGTTCAATTAATGAATGGCTATGTAAACAAATTAGGGCTAAAAAATACCCATTTCCAAACCGTTCATGGTTTAGATGCCGAAGGCCAATACAGCTCAGCCCGTGATATGGCACTTATTGGGCAAGCACTCGTACGTGATGTGCCTGATGA
This sequence comes from Providencia sp. PROV255, assembly GCF_028478065.1. Lineage (NCBI taxonomy): Bacteria > Pseudomonadati > Pseudomonadota > Gammaproteobacteria > Enterobacterales > Morganellaceae > Providencia > Providencia sp. PROV255. Next base: position 79,301 of record NZ_JAMPMI010000025.1, read on the forward strand.
GTACGCAATCTATAAAGAAAAAGAATTTACCTTTAACAATATCCGCCAAACAAACCGTAATGGCCTATTGTGGGATAAGAGCCTTGCTGTTGATGGCATCAAAACAGGCCATACTAATGCCGCTGGCTATAACCTTGTCGCCTCCGCAACCGATGGTGATATGCGCCTGATCTCCGTTGTTATGGGAGGTAAAAGCAGCAAAGGCCGTGATGCCGAAAGTAAAAAGTTACTCACTTACGGTTTCCGCTTTTATGAAACCGTTAAACCATTACAAGCCAATGTGGATTTTGCCAGTGTGCCAGTCTGGTTTGGTGATGAAAATGAAGTAAAATTAGGTGTCACTGAAGATTTATACCTCACCATCCCACGAGGTCGCTTAAAAGATTTAAAAGCCAGTTATGAGCTATCTACAACTGAGCTAGAAGCCCCATTAACCAAAGGGCAGCAAGTCGGTACTATTAGCTTCCAACTTGATGGTAAAATTATCGAACAGCACCCTTTAGCAGTATTAAAAGATGTTGAAGAAGGTGGCTTTTTCAGTCGGTTAATTGACTATATTAAATTACTCTTCCACCGTTGGTTTGGTTAAGACTTGAAACTAAAATAAGTCATCCCCATATAGTAAATATCGAAATAGAGTAAGTATCGAAATGTTTGTTGGATGAATACATCTCATTGGCTGGTTTAATACCAGCCAATCTTTTTCAGCCAGCAGCCCAATTTAAAAATTAGGAGTGCCCATGAAAACGAAATTAGGTGAACTGCTTGAGTTCCCATGCCCATTAACTTACAAAGTCATGGGTTTGGCACAGCCTGAATTGGTTGATCAAGTGATTGAAGTGATACAACGTCATGCTCCGGGGGATTACTCTCCAGACGTAAAACCGAGCAGCAAGGGGAATTATCACTCCGTTTCTATAACTATCAATGCCACCCATATTGAACAAGTGGAAACTTTGTATAGCGAATTAGGTGCATTAGAATTAGTTAAAGTTGTACTTTAATTTCTGTAAAAATAAACTACATCCCAAAGGTTAACCATAACCGATTAAGGTGTAGTTTTTTATTTATTCTGCACTACAGAGCCTTATAATTATTTTTTCTTGCTGATAGTACAAATAAAATAAGTTTTTCATCAAAATGCCTAATGAGAAATAACTTTTCATATCAATTCCCAAACCTAAAAATATAAACGTCCCCAAATTTTTACCTTTTTCATATTTCACTCAAAAAAATCGCGTTAACATATTCATAACATGACAAAACTAGCACTCCCCCCCTACCAGCGTTATACTAAGTACTCAATTTTTTCAGGTGGATGTTAAAACATTGTCAGAACGAACGATAATCATACGTCAATTAGGCCTTGCGCCGTACCAGCAAGTATCCGATGCGATGCATCAATTTACTGAAGAGCGCACTGAAAATACGTGTGATGAAGTATGGCTAGTTGAACACCCTCGCGTATTTACTCAAGGTCAAGCAGGGAAAGCAGAGCATGTACTAGCCCCCGGTGATATCCCTGTTATACAAAGTGATAGAGGTGGTCAAGTCACCTATCATGGGCCAGGACAGCAAGTGATGTACGTGATGCTCAACTTAAAGCGCAACAAAATTGGTGTTAGAGAACTCGTCACCGCACTGGAAAATACCGTCGTGAATACCCTTGCCCACTTTAATATAGCAGCGTATCCTCGCCCTGATGCTCCCGGTGTCTATGTGAATGGCGACAAAATTTGTTCTCTTGGATTACGCATAAGGCAAGGCTGCTCTTTTCATGGTCTCGCTTTGAACATTAGTATGGATCTTGAACCCTTTAATCGCATAAACCCTTGTGGTTACAGTAAATTAAAGATGACTCAGGTTAGTGATCTTGCTCCCAATGTGTCATTATCTGATGTTCAACCTGTGCTAATTCGTCAATTCTGTGACACACTGGGATTTCATATTGTTCAATAATAATGCTATAATTTTTTAACATTTTTAAAAAATATTTTAATGAATGGATAACAGTCTTCATTTGGTTTTATTTAGAATTATCACTTATCCATCAGCATAAAAGATAACTGGAACCGTCATATTATGAGTAAACCAATTCAGATAGAACGCGGAATTAAATATCGTGACGCCGACAAAATGGCGCTGATCCCTGTCAAAAACGTTGTGACTGAACGAGAAGAAATTCTACGTAAACCTGACTGGATGAAAATTAGGCTTCCTGCTGACTCCACTCGTATTCAAGGCATTAAAGCAGCCATGCGCAAAAATGGGCTGCATTCTGTTTGTGAAGAAGCTTCATGCCCTAATCTCTCTGAGTGCTTTAACCATGGTACTGCGACCTTTATGATTTTAGGCGCTATCTGTACCCGCCGCTGCCCATTCTGTGATGTTGCTCATGGTCGTCCAAATGCACCGGATGCCAACGAGCCTGAAAAATTAGCGCAAACCATTAAAGATATGGCATTACGCTATGTCGTTATTACGTCAGTTGACCGAGATGATCTACGTGATGGCGGAGCACAGCACTTTGCTGATTGCATTAGCGCTATTCGTGAAAAAAGCCCATCGATTAAAATTGAAACACTAGTTCCTGATTTCCGTGGCCGTATGGATCGCGCATTAGAAATTTTAACCGCGACACCACCTGATGTGTTTAACCATAACCTTGAAAATGTACCACGTGTTTACCGTCAAGTTCGCCCTGGTGCTAATTATGAATGGTCTTTAAAATTGCTCGAAAAATTTAAAGAAGCCCATCCCGATATCCCAACTAAATCAGGGTTAATGGTTGGTCTTGGTGAAACCAATGAAGAAATTATCGAAGTTATGCGCGACTTACGTCGCCATGGCGTAACGATGCTTACACTAGGCCAATACTTACAACCAAGCCGTCATCACTTACCCGTCAAACGCTATGTCAGCCCTGCGGAGTTCGATGAGATGAAAGAAGAAGCCATGGCAATGGGCTTCACTCACGCAGCTTGCGGCCCATTCGTTCGCTCTTCTTACCATGCTGATTTACAAGCTAAAGGTGAGGAAGTTAAATAGCCTCCACTATTTTACGTATAAACAAAAAATGCCTGATTTTCATCAGGCATTTTTTATTGCAATAGATAAAAAAACTCGCCCTAGATAACTAGCGCGAGTTTTCAGCTGTTCGTTTTAATCTTAATTATAAAAATTACAGAGGAATAACGTTAGCAGCAGATGGGCCTTTAGCACCTTCAGTAATTTCAAATTCCACTTTTTGGCCTTCAGCTAAGGTTTTGAAACCATCGCCCATAATCGCAGAAAAGTGAACAAATACATCTTTGCTACCATCTTCTGGAGTGATAAAACCAAAACCTTTAGATTCGTTGAACCACTTAACGTTACCTTTAACTTTAGACATCAAATATTACCTTTAAAATAAAATAGACACACCATCTGTATCAAGCTCAGTACATCAGATTTCTCAGTTACTTGTCTACAACCTAGATCACGAAAATGGACTAAAAAGATAAAAAAATATTATTTATCGATAGAATAGGTTCTGATTTCGACAATAATTCTTATCAATAGCAATTATCACAACCAATAGTATTATCTATAGCTAATTATTTAGTTTTTACTTCTCATGTAAAAGTAGCCAGTCTTTGATATCTAAGCCCCCTGTATACCCCACTAATTTCCCATCATGTCCAAGTACACGATGACAAGGAACAATTAATGAGATTGGATTACGTGAGTTTGCCATGCCGACTGCGCGACAATAATTAGCTGAGCCTAACTTTAAAGCCAAATCTTTATAGCTCCAGCGTTCCCCATAAGGTATCCCACAAAGATGTTTCCAGACTTTTTTCTGAAATTCTGTACCTTGTGGATTTAATGCCACCGTAAAAACGGTTCTTTTGTGATTAAAATATTCCTTTAGTTCTTTCACACAAAGCTTCGAATGCTCATTCTTCGTTTCTTTTTCTGTTTTTTCATCAACAAAATAAAGGCTCGTTATTCCGTTGTCATCAGCCGTAATATGGACCCACGGTTTAGGAAATTTATCCGGTGTCGCTAAATATTGATGGTACATAGTATCTCCTCAAAAGGACTCAATTACCTGATTGTATATACAGTTATAGAGTAAATTATTTCCACTTTGCAATGATCTTTTTTCTTAGAGTGTCTATCTGAATCATCTAATACGATATTTTTTTATTTTCAATGTTAATAACCACCTAGCCAACAATTAGAATGATTATCATTCAATATTTCATATTCACTACATATTGTATGGTTGATAAATTTAAAATCCATATATAGTATTTATGTGTCACATGCCTTATTTTTAATGCGAATAAACATTCAAAAGGTAAATAACATGACTGAGATTACCATTTATAGTAAACCTAACTGCGTTCAGTGTAATGCTACTTATCAAGCCTTAGATCGCAAATCTATTTCCTACCAAATTATTGACCTTACTGAAGATAGCCAAGCCCTTGAACTCGTAAAAAAATTAGGTTATCAACAAGTCCCTGTTGTTATTGCAGGTGACAAACATTGGGCCGGTTTTCGACCTGACATGATTAGCCTATTAGCCGCTTAGGTGATGTCATGGAAACGGAATCACTCATCTATTTTTCAAGTCGCTCAGAAAATTGCCATCGCTTTATTGAAAAGCTCGGTATCCCTGCAACACGGTTACCTATTGGCAACCACGAAAGTAGCCTAATTGCGACAAGACCTTATGTTTTATTACTACCAACCTATGGTGGTGGTGGTACAAAAGGGGCTGTTCCAAAAGAAGTGATTCAATTTCTTAATATTGAAGGCAATCGCGCATTTATCCGTGGTGTTATTGCTGCGGGTAATACCAATTTTGGTGATGCCTATGCGATAGCTGGAAATATCATCGCGCAAAAATGCCATATTCCCTACCTATATCGGTTTGAACTTCTTGGTACTGATAAAGATGTTCAATCCGTTCAACGAGGCCTAAAAACGTTTTGGCAACGTACAAACAACTAGAGTTATTCCAAATGGATAAAATGCAAAATATATCAGATGTGGATTATCATGCGCTCAATGCGATGTTGAATTTATATGATAACGAAGGCCGTATTCAATTTGATAAAGACAAAGAAGCGGCTCATCACTATTTTCGACAGCATGTGAACCAAAACACCGTATTTTTCCATGATTTAAAAGAAAAGTTAGACTTTTTAGTACAAGAATACTATTACGAAAACAGTGTATTAGAACAATATAACTTTGAATTTATCAAAGCACTGTTTAAACAGGCATACGCACACAAATTTCGTTTTCAAACGTTTCTCGGTGCCTTTAAATATTATACTAGCTATACGCTGAAAACCTTTGATGGTAAACGCTACCTCGAACGCTATGAAGATCGCGTCTGTATGGTTGCTTTAACCCTTGCTCAAGGGGATGAATCCCTTGCTAAGTTGTATGTCGATGAAATTATTACAGGTCGTTTTCAACCTGCAACTCCCACCTTCCTTAACTGCGGTAAAAAACAACGTGGTGAGTTAATCTCTTGTTTTCTTTTAAGAATTGAAGACAACATGGAATCCATTGGTCGCTCAGTCAATTCTGCTTTGCAGTTATCCAAACGCGGGGGCGGTGTTGCCTTTTTAATGACCAATTTACGAGAGCAAGGTGCCCCAATAAAACTAATTGAAAATCAATCTTCTGGCGTTGTTCCTGTTATGAAAATGTTAGAAGATGCTTTTTCTTATGCCAACCAATTAGGCGCAAGGCAAGGTGCCGGTGCCGTTTATTTGCACGCTCACCACCCTGATATCATGCGTTTTCTTGATACGAAGCGTGAAAATGCAGATGAAAAAATACGGATTAAAACACTGTCTTTAGGGGTAGTTATTCCTGATATCACTTTCCAGCTAGCGAAAGATAACCAGGACATGTATTTGTTTTCACCATATGATGTTGAACGCACCTATGGTGTCCCTATGTCTGAAATCAGTGTGACAGACAAATACCATGAAATGGTCAATAACAAAGCGATAAAAAAATACAAAATTAATGCTCGGGAATTTTTCCAAACTTTAGCTGAAATCCAGTTTGAATCAGGATATCCGTATATTTTATTTGAAGATACCGCGAATCGAGCCAACCCTATCGCAGGGCGCATTAATATGAGCAATCTGTGCTCAGAAATACTGCAGGTTAATCTCCCTAGTGTTTATGAAGACGATTTAAGCTATCAACAAATTGGTAAAGATATTAGCTGTAATTTAGGCTCCATGAATATTGCTAAAACGATGGATTCACCGAATTTCGCTCAATCAATAGCGGCTGCCGTTAGAGCACTGAGTGCGGTTTCAGATATGAGTAACATTCGTTCTGTCCCTTCCATTGCCGAAGGTAACCGACAATCACATGCGATTGGGTTAGGGCAAATGAATTTACATGGCTACTTGGCAAGAGAACATATCTATTATGGTTCAGAAGAAGCGCTCGATTTCACCAATATCTATTTTTATGCCGTCACCTATTACGCATTAAAAACATCCAATCAATTAGCTATTGAAAGAAAAACTGCATTTGTTGGTTTTGAACATTCAACTTATGCCTCTGGTGATTATTTTGATAAATATATCAACAATATTTGGCTGCCAAAAACACAAGCCGTTCAGGAATTATTCCGACGTTCGGGTATCGAAATTCCAACTCGTGAAGACTGGCAAGCCTTAAAACAGTCTGTTATTACCTATGGAATTTATAACCAAAACTTGCAAGCGATACCTCCGACAGGGTCTATCTCTTATATCAATAATTCAACATCAAGCATTCACCCCATTGTTTCACGAATTGAAATTCGTAAAGAAGGTAAGATTGGTCGTGTCTACTACCCTGCTCCTTTCATGACGAATGAGAACTTGGAATATTACCAAGATGCTTACCAAATCGGGCCTGAAAAAATTATTGATACTTATGCCATGGCAACTCAGCACGTTGACCAAGGTTTATCTTTGACTCTATTTTTTAAAGATGATGCCACCACGCGAGATATTAACCGAGCGCAAATATATGCTTGGCGAAAAGGAATCAAGACATTGTATTACATCCGATTACGCCAAACTGCCCTCGAAGGAACTGAAGTCGAAGGCTGCGTATCTTGCACTTTGTAATAGGAAAATATTATGACCACCAGCACATCTAGCACACCAGTAAAAGCCATTAACTGGAACCGTATTCAGGATGATAAAGACTTAGAAGTATGGAACCGATTAACAAGTAATTTTTGGCTTCCCGAAAAAGTGCCATTATCTAATGATATTCCTTCTTGGAATACTTTAACTGCTGCAGAAAAACAGCTAACAATACGTGTATTTACTGGCCTTACCCTGCTAGATACGATTCAAAATACAGTGGGTGCGCCTTGCTTAATGCCAGATGCACAAACACCTCACGAAGAAGCCGTTTTATCGAACATTAGCTTTATGGAAGCAGTACATGCGCGCTCTTATAGCTCAATATTTTCAACTCTCTGTTCAACGATTGATGTTGATGATGCATACCGCTGGAGTGAAGAAAATATTGCATTACAGAATAAAGCTAAGATCATCCTATCTTACTATTGTGATTCACACCCTTTAAAGAAAAAGATCGCAAGTGTCTTTTTAGAATCATTTTTGTTTTATTCGGGTTTCTATTTACCAATGTATTGGTCAAGTAGAGGAAAGTTAACCAATACCGCAGATCTTATACGTTTAATTATTCGAGATGAAGCCATACACGGCTATTATATTGGCTATAAATTTCAAAAGTCATTATCCCAATATGATGAAAATACTCAGAAAGAAATTAAGGATTTTGCTTTTTCATTATTATTCGATTTATATGAAAATGAAGTGAAATATACACAAGAACTTTATGACACAGTAGGTTGGTCGGAAGATGTCAAAAAATTCCTTCATTACAATGCCAATAAAGCATTAATGAATTTAGGTTATGAAGCCTTATTTCCTGATACCGTCACCGATGTAAGTGCAGCGATATTATCGGCTTTATCTCCTGATGCAAATGAAAATCATGATTTCTTTTCGGGCTCCGGTTCATCTTATATTATTGGTAAAGCAGTCAGTACCGAAGATGATGACTGGAACTTCTAATTGAACTGTTAATTTAATTTATCAATAAGAATCACTCACAACCAAATCCATACCATGATGAATTATAATAATTTTATTTGTCATGGTATTTTTTCGCTCAAAAAACAGCCGAATTAATTCGTTTTTTATATGTATATCTGTTTAATTGCTCATTTTTAATGAGTTAATCTGGCAATTATTTTTAATTCAATCAATTATCACCTTATTTTACATAAATTTATTTAATGAATTTGATATTAATTTCTATTTTTTCATCTATCAACCAAGCATTTATTCCACATAAAAATCGAATAAAATCGGCAACTCGCATATTGATTAAATTAGTGTGAATTATTTTCAATTAAATTCAATCCCAACAGTAAGTTAACTTTAATATAGAAACTATAAAAGCTATCATCATATAACTTAACATCGTTTTTATTTACATTAATCGCATCACATTTCATCTCTATTATTTTTGATTAATTATACTTAACCTAGGGTTGTCAGCTGATTTTATTATGCTAGGGTTTATTGCTTGCAAATTTTACTAATAACTCAAATGGAGAAATTTGAATTTAATCCATAATTAACTAACCCATTAAACCGAATACAGGAATCTCTGCCCTAATAATTTTCAAAGGATAATCATAGATAGGAAACATAATGTTAACTATCACTATAGAATTCATCACTTTCAATATAGGTAATTTGTCTTCCTTGTTGATTGAAAATTGGGTAAATAATATATGGCAATAAAATTACAAGTTAAAAATTTATATAAAATATTTGGGGACAATCCTGATCAAGCATTTAAGCTATTAGAGTCAGGTATGAATAAAGATGATATCTTTGAAAAAACAGGCCTTACCGTAGGTGTTCAAGATGTTAATCTGACGATTGAAGAAGGCGAAATCTTTGTTGTCATGGGACTTTCTGGCTCAGGAAAATCGACCTTGGTGCGCCTCCTCAATCGCCTGATCGAACCGACCAGCGGGCAAGTCATGATAGATGGAGAGGATATTTCCAATATTTCAGACAAAGCACTGCGCGAAGTTAGGCGAACAAAAATTAGTATGGTGTTTCAATCCTTTGCGCTGATGCCACATATGAACGTGATCGATAACACTGCTTTTGGTATGGAACTTTCTGGCATTCCAAAAGAAGAACGCCATAAAAAAGCCATGAGTGCGCTTGAGCAAGTTAATCTTGAAAAATGGACTAATTCATACCCAGATGAGCTCTCTGGTGGGATGCGTCAACGTATCGGGTTAGCCAGAGCGCTAGCTAATGACCCTGATATTCTGTTAATGGACGAAGCGTTCTCCGCTCTCGACCCACTCATTCGTACTGAAATGCAAGATGAATTGCTATCCTTACAAGGGGATAAACAACGCACGATTGTCTTTATTTCTCATGATCTTGATGAAGCTATGAGAATTGGCGACCGTATTGCCATTATGCAAGGAGGCGTTGTCGTTCAAGTCGGCACACCTGATGAAATTCTCAATAATCCAGCAAATGACTATGTTAAGACCTTCTTCCGCGGTGTAGATATCAGCCAAGTATTCAGTGCGAAGGACATTGCACGCAGACGGCCTAATGCACTATTGCATATCGCACCGGGTTTTGGCCCTCGTTCAGCGCTAAAAGTCCTCAACGATGAAGACCGCTATCACGGTTATTTAATTTCTCGAGGACATACCTTTGCCGGTGTGGTTTCTGTTGAATCCTTAGAAAAAGCACTCCATGAAAAAGCTGGTATTGAAGCTGCAATATTAACTGATATCGAGCCAATTCAAGGTGATACATCCTTAAATGAAGTTATTTCTACCGTGGCACAAGCCCCTTGTGCTGTTCCGGTTATTAACGAAAAAAACCGCTATTTGGGCGTAATTTCAAAAGGAATGCTGTTACAGGCGCTGGATAAGGAGACACCAAATGAGTAAGCAGAATCAAGAAGCAACGAATACCCAACAAGACCCGTGGGCGGATACTGAAGCCACGAATACGCCAACACAAGGTACTGAGAATATACCGGCGGATGACCCATGGGCAGCAACAAGCTCTAGCGAAACAAATACCGCTGGGGATGATCCTTGGGGAAATGCATCAGACACAACCACACCTGCTGACACCAGTTCAAGTGATTGGCTTGATGCCACTCCAACAGATAGCATCATCCCCGATCAGTTTAATATTATGGATCCCTTCCAGCACACACTGATCCCTCTTGATTCGTGGGTTGCACATGCTATCGATTGGGTAGTACTTAACTTTCGTCCTGTATTCCAAGGAATTCGTGCCCCCATTGATTTTATTCTAAGTGGGTTTGAACAATTCCTCACCTCGCTACCATCCCCTGTTGCCATTATCATTTTCGCATTACTCGCTTGGCAATTAGCAGGACGCGCGATGGGGGTGGCCACATTTGTTTCGATGATAGCCATCGGAGCAATTGGTGCTTGGTCAGAAGCCATGGTGACTCTGTCTCTGGTTCTCACTTCTTTGCTGTTTTGTATTGTCATAGGATTGCCTCTGGGTATTTGGCTGGCACGTAGTGATAGAGCCGCTAAAGTTATTCGTCCATTACTTGATGCGATGCAAACCACACCAGCATTCGTCTATTTAGTCCCGATTGTTATGTTATTTGGTATCGGTAATGTACCTGGTGTTGTCGTCACTATTATATTTGCTTTACCGCCCATCATTCGTTTGACCATTTTAGGGATCAAACAAGTTCCAGCTGATTTAATTGAAGCCGCTGAATCATTTGGTGCAAGCCCTCGCCAAATGTTGTTTAAAGTGCAATTACCATTAGCGATGCCAACCATTATGGCTGGGGTCAACCAAACCTTGATGTTAGCACTGTCAATGGTCGTTATCGCTTCAATGATTGCTGTTGGGGGCTTAGGCCAAATGGTCTTACGGGGTATTGGTCGACTTGATATGGGGCTCGCATCTGTCGGAGGGGTCGGTATTGTTATTCTAGCTATCATCTTAGACCGTTTTACCCAATCTTTAGGGCAAGATACTCGTGGCAAAACATCATGCCGCTGGTACCAAAAAGGGCCTATTGGGTTAGTTATGCGCCCATTTTGTAAAAAAAACCATTAATCAAAACATCCTCCATTCACCTGAGTGCCATTCATATGGCACCTAACTTGGCACTTAGCATGAAAGCCAAGCTCGCTGCGAAAAAACAGAGGGAACAATATAATGAAACATAAAATCATTCTTGCATCTGCACTAACAGCCATGTTTGCCGTTCCATTTGCCGGTGCTAACGACCTGCCGGGTAAAGGAATCAAAATTAACCCAGTGCAAAGCACGATCAGTGAAGAAACATTCCAAACACTGATTGTGGCGAAAGCCCTTGAAGAACTTGGCTATGATGTTCAGCCTATCAAAGAAGTCGACTATAACGTAGCTTACGCATCCATTGCGAACGGCGATGCGACTTACCTAGCCACCAGCTGGGTTCCTTTACATAACGCACAATATGACGCTGCTGGCGGCGATAATGTATTCTATCGTCAAGGGAATTATGTTGTTAATGCGGCTCAAGGCTACCTCATCGACAAAAAAACGGCTGAAAAATACAATATTACCAATGTTGAACAACTCAAAGATCCTAAAATTGCCAAGCTCTTTGATTCAAATGGCAATGGTAAAGCGGATTTAACGGGATGCAACCCAGGTTGGGGCTGTGAAGCGGCCATCAATAACCATTTAAAAGCCTATGACCTAGAAAAAACGGTCGACCATAACCAAGGTAACTATGCGGCGATGATGGCTGACACCATTACCCGATATAAAGAAGGTAAGCCTATTTTATATTATACGTGGACGCCTTATTGGATAAGTGATGTCCTCAAGCCGGGTCGTGATGTAGTTTGGTTAGAAGTGCCATTCTCTTCAATGCCAAATGGTGAAAAAACAGACACCACATTACCTAACGGAAAAAATTATGGTTTCCCACCAAATACCATGCATATCGTCGCCAATAAAAAATGGGCTGCGGATAACCCAGCAGCAGCAAAATTATTTGAAGTGATGAAGCTACCTATTGCCGATATCAATGCACAGAACTTAAGAATGCATAATGGTGAAGCCTCACAATCGGATATTCAACGCCACACAAATGCGTGGATCAAAGCCCATCAATCCACTTTTGATGGTTGGGTAAAGGAAGCGCAAGCAGCCGCTAAGTAAAAATAAACAAACCGATTAATAACCTCAGCCACCCTAACCGGTGGCTTTTTTGCATCAATGACAAAAAGAAATAAACCAAGGTAATAAATTTTGTTTATAGTAGTCACCTAGCTAATAATAGGTAATCCTCATGAAACAGACCCAAACTGCAGAGCTGACAACGGGCCTCACTATTTTAATGGCCATTGCCACTGGCCTTGTCGTTGCCAGTAATTACTATGCTCAACCGCTTTTAGAGACCATTGCGGGGCAGTTTAATTTAACAACCAATATGGCTGGGTTTATTGTCACCGCCGCCCAACTCGGTTATGCCGCAGGTTTACTATTTTTAGTCCCTTTGGGCGACTTATTTGAGCGTAAACGCTTAATTTTAACCATGACCTTTCTTTCTGCATTAGGGTTATTAATTACAGCGCTTTCAAATAATATTTGGCAAATCCTTTTAGGTACCGCCCTTACAGGGCTATTTTCTGTTGTTGCACAAGTTCTGATCCCTCTCGCGGCATCTATTGCTAAGCCACATAAACGAGGCAAAGCGGTAGGAATGATTATGAGTGGTTTATTGCTAGGTATTTTACTTGCGAGAACTGTATCGGGTGCTGTTGCTATGGTCGGTGGCTGGCGTGCTATCTATTGGGTGGCCTTTGCGCTATTGATGCTATTAATGATTGTTCTAGCCATTAAACTTCCACGTTATCATCAAAAAACTAACTTAAACTACTTTCAGCTGATTTGCTCTATTGGCCGGCTATTTTTCGGCACTCCAGTGCTCGCGGTACGCGCTTCTCTCGGTGCACTATCATTTGCTAATTTTGGTTTACTTTGGACCGCAATGGCTTTCTTGTTAGCCAGCCCGCCATTCAATTATTCCGAAGGGACTATTGGTTTATTTGGCTTAGTCGGTGCTGCAGGTGCACTTATGGCTTCCCAAGCAGGGCATCTTGTCGATAAAGGAAAAGGAAAGCGCATTACGACTATTGGATTGGTATTATTACTATTGTCCTGGATACCTATCGGCTTAGCTAAATATTCCCTCGTTGCATTTATCATTGGTGTATTAGTGTTAGACCTTGCAGTGCAAGCCGTCCATGTCACTAGTCAGAGTACGTTATATCGTATATTACCAGAAGCTCGTAACCGCCTAACCGCTGGCTATATGACCAGTTATTTTATTGGAGGCGCTCTAGGGTCTCTCCTTTCAGGTTATGCCTATGAACATGCGGGTTGGGAGGGTGTTGCGGTTGCAGGTGCAATCTTGACCACCATAAGTTTAATTATTTGGTCTATAGGGATTCGCTTTGATCCCGTCATCACCACAACTGATGACTAAATATGACTCATACCGATATCAATACGTTTTTAGATAAAAATTAATGAGCCCACACATCAATATATAAAAAGTTATAATGCATTAAAAATATACGGTTCAATTTTATCCATCCAATACGTTGAATATTGAATAAATAAACAGCCCATCACAGAACTGATAGTTATCAACTGTAATAGTAAACAAAGTAAATATTAGTGAATGACACAGTTAAACAAATACAATGACTCGATAAAAAGGTAGTATTCCTGTTAATAAATTAAATTACTGTTTCATCAAATAATGTTTTAATTATACAAAAATAAGTAATTACACCTACGCATTGAAAATATCTATCTAACTTGTAATTATTGGGTAACTAAAAAATGGTATTGAGTTAATGTCATGTGATTATATATTGTTTTGTATGATTGGAATTAGCCTTTAATTTAGTATTAGGTTGGTTGTTTTATAGTCAAAATTAACGCACTCTGAGTGAAATAGTCGATAGGCTATGCTAAAACTGGCGAATTACATTCATAAAATTTATGAATCATGTATCATTATCAAAATAAAATCGGCGATATTAATTAAGTATAATTGCTAATTCTATCTTTTAATATACCATTTAGATGGTTGATGACAGTTGTAATCTTACCAACTGAAACTAATAAGGTATCCCAATAATGGAAAGTTCATTTACACCGACTGAAGAGCTACTCAATGCTCGTGTAGAACAACAAGATTCACATGAAAGTCCTATTCCGTATCAAGAAATTCTGCTAACACGCTTATGCATGCATGTTCATGGAAAATTACTTGAAACTCGGAATAATATGTTAAGGTCTCAAGGTATCAATGAAACACTGTTTATGGCACTCATGATCCTTGATACAAAAGACTCCCGCAGTATTCAGCCATCTGAACTCAGTGCTGCTCTTGGTTCCTCAAGAACCAATGCGACACGAATTGCAGATGAACTGGAAAAAAATGGTTGGATTGAACGCAAAGAAAGTCACAACGATAGACGTTGCCTTCATCTACACCTCACAGAAAAAGGGACTGAATTTTTAAATGGTCTATTGCCACCTCAACACAGCGCATTAATTGATATTTGGTCTGTTTTAGATACTGATGAAAAACAACAGCTTGACACGCTGATGCGTAAATTACTGACAAAACTAGATACTATAAAAGATTGACCACAGAAATTGTAAGGTTAATGTATTTGAGCCATTCTTTAGCTCAAAGCTGAAAAAATACTTTTCAGCCAATAATATTTCATTATCCTTTCAGCCTTATGCTTTACGATATCCCATCAAACAGCAAAATCATTTGTAGTCTCAGTTTCCAGTGGTTAATACCTAACTACTGGAAACAACCGTGATCCTTATCCATAGAAGTGGAGAAATACGAGTATGAGTTCCCCTGAGGAAATGCAACAAACGCAAACTCCCCAACGAAATAAAAAAAGACAACGCAAAAGTGCGCTTATCTTTTTGACTCTATTATTTATTATTATAGGCGTTGGCTGGGTGGTCTACTGGTATCTCGTTCTTCGCCACTATGAATCAACTGACAACGCTTATGTCGCGGGTAACCAAGTACAAATACAATCCCAAGTTTCTGGGAGCGTTATGACAGTCAATGTGGATAATACCGATTTCGTGACAAGTGGAACTGTTTTGGTTGAACTAGACCCACGTGATGCAGAATTAACACTCGATAAAGCAAAAACAGAATTAGCGAACAGTGTACGCCAGACTCGCCAGCACATGGTTAATAGCCGCCAGCTACAAGCCAATATTGACGTAAAACGGTCTGAATTAAACCGCTTACAGAATGATTTAAAACGTCGCGAAGTTTTAGGCAGTAGCCATGTCATCGGTAAAGAAGAACTACAACACGCGAGAGAAGCCGTTGTCAGTGCAAAAGCAGCATTAGACATGGCAATAGAACAATATAATGCTAATCAAGCCATTGTTTTGAATACCGCAATTGAAAAACAACCCGCAGTAGAACAGGCCGCGACACAAGTTAGAAACGCTTGGCTCACCCTACAACGGACAAAAATCGTCAGCCCTGTTGATGGCTATGTTTCACGTCGCAGTGTGCAAGTGGGTTCACAAATTACCCCTTCAACACCATTAATGGCCATTGTCCCTTCCAATGGTATGTGGATTGATGCGAACTTTAAAGAAACACAACTTGCGGACATGCGTATCGGCCAACCTGCGAAAGTCACGACTGATTTTTACGGTAAAGATATCGTGTTTAACGGTACTGTCGTTGGGCTTGATATGGGAACAGGTAGCGCATTCTCTTTATTACCTGCACAAAATGCCAGTGGTAACTGGATCAAGGTAGTCCAACGCCTCCCCGTGCGTATTGCCTTAGATGAAACTCAGCTTGAAGAGCATCCACTACGTATCGGTTTATCCACCGAAGTTACGGTTGATACATTAGATAAAAACGGCAAAGTGCTTTCTAAAGGGATGCGCGCTACTCCTGCTTATCATACTGCTGCATTAGCTGTGGATATGTCTCCTGCAGACAAAATAGTTACTGAGATAATTAATAATAACCTAGAGAATCAATAGGTGGAGGTGCAATCGTGACGACAGCACCTTTAACGGGATCTAAACTCGCATGGATGACGATTGCCCTTTCATTGGCAACATTTATGCAAGTTCTTGATTCTACAATTGCTAACGTAGCTATTCCGACCATTGCTGGAAATTTAGGGGCTTCCAATTCACAAGGAACATGGGTAATAACCTCTTTCGGTGTTGCTAATGCAATTTCCATCCCTGTTACTGGTTGGTTAGCGCGTAGAATCGGTGAAGTCAGGCTATTTTTATGGTCCACTGGCTTGTTCGCTTTAACTTCATGGCTGTGCGGTATTTCTGGCAGCCTAGAGATGTTGATCTTATTTCGTGTTTTACAAGGTTTAGTCGCAGGGCCTCTCATTCCTTTGTCTCAAAGCCTACTGCTTAATAATTATCCTCCTGCCAAGCGCAACATGGCCCTCGCCCTTTGGTCAATGACTATCGTTATTGCACCTATTTGCGGACCGATTCTTGGTGGTTATATTAGTGATAATTACCATTGGGGCTGGATATTTTTTATCAATGTGCCATTTAGTATTGCAATCATCTTTGCCATCATGCGTACCTTAAAAGGCCGTGAAACTAAAATATCTATTCAGCGTATTGATACTATTGGTTTGGTACTATTGGTTGTCGGTATTGGTGCTTTACAAATCATGCTTGACCAAGGCAAAGAGCTGGATTGGTTTAACTCGACTGAAATTATCGTCCTAACCGTTATTGCCGTTGTCGCTATCGCCTTCTTAATTGTCTGGGAACTCACCGATGACCATCCCGTCATCGACTTATCCCTGTTTAAAGAACGCAATTTTACGATTGGCTGTTTATCCCTAAGTTTGGCTTACATGCTCTATTTCGGGACGATTGTACTACTGCCGCAATTGCTACAAGAGGTTTATGGCTATACTGCGACCTGGGCAGGGCTAGCCTCTGCTCCTGTAGGGTTATTACCGCTACTGATTACGCCAATTATAGGGCGTTTTGGTAACCGAATTGATATGCGTTATTTAGTGACATTCAGCTTTATTATCTATGCAGTTTGTTACTATTGGCGTGCTTATACATTCGAACCTGGAATGAGTTTTGCCGAGGCCGCTTGGCCGCAATTTGTGCAAGGTTTAGCTATCGCTTGTTTCTTTATGCCTTTGACAACCATTACATTATCTGGCCTACCACCAGAAAAAATGGCCTCTGCATCCAGTTTATCTAACTTCACTCGTACCTTAGCTGGAGCCATCGGGACATCAATCACAACGACCATGTGGACCCAAAGAGAGTCAATGCATCATGAAAACCTCACTGAATTTGTTAACCCATACAACCCAAATGCCCAACAGATGTACAGCGAGCTGGCAAAAATTGGTATGAATGAGCAGCAAAGTTCGGCATACCTCGCTAAAACGATCACTGACCAAGGACTGATTATGTCAGCAAATGAGATATTTTGGCTCTCAGCTGGAATTTTCATCCTACTAATGGTCATTGTCTGGTTCGCTAAGCCACCATTTGGGGCAGGTTCGAAAGACGGCGGTGGTGCTCATTAATCAGCCCAACCCCATATAATTTTATGGGAGGCTATTGGCAAAATACTCTTACTGATTCAGTAAGTTGTCTTCATGACAGAAATAAAAAAGCCATACAACTGGGATATGCATCCTTTATGTATGGCTTTATTTTTCTTATAAAACGTAAGGATTATTTAACTTGGTTTTGTTGCCACCACTGGGCCAACATAATTCCCGTTGCAACAGAGACATTCAAGCTTTCCACTTTACCTGTTCCACCGATATACAAACTCATATCGCCTTGATCCCACGTACTATCACTTAAACCATCACTCTCTTGGCCTAAAACTAGTACCATTTTGGCGGGTAACTTCGCTTTTGCGAGATCTTGACTGCCTTTATGGCTGGAAGTCGTCACAATGGTGTAGCCTGCTTTACGGAATTTATCCAAAGTGTCAGTCAGCCCATCAGCATCAATCGCCTTAATATGCTCAGCCCCACCTTCTGCGGTACGAATTGCTGCACCTGACTCCAACATGCCAGCATCTTGTAAAATAACGCCTTTTACGCCAAAGTGGGCACAACTACGCATCATTCCACCTAGATTATGTGGATTCCCCACATCTTCAAGTGCCAATACGCAATCTTTTTCTGCGGCTTGTTGTAAATACGCATCCGCACTCATTCCACCACGTTTTTTGATGATAAAACAGACACCACCATGATGTTCGGTTCCTGATGCTTTCGATAACTCTTCGTCATCTACCACGTGGTAAGCCTTGCGATTTGCCGCCATCCATTTTAACGCGTCTCGAAAACGCGGCGTAACGGATTGTAAGAACCATGCACGAACAATCGCATCAGGGCGGTTTTTAAACATAGCTTGGCAGGCATTCTCACCATAGATACGAGTTTCTTCCTGGCGCTGCTTACGTAGTTGTTCAGGATCTATTTGACTCTTGCCAACAATTCCGCCGTGGTCATTCGCTAATTCTTCGCTATCTGGCTTTGAAACAGTGCGCCATGGCGAACGTTCACGAGATACCTCATTTCGGTTATCGGAGCGACGCCCTTCACGACTTCCTTCAGGGCGATTTGAGCAGCCACCACGATCTTGACGGGCCCCCTCTCGTCTATCGCCACCACGCTTGTCATTACCACGCCTATCGTCACGGCCACCGCCTCGGCGTTTGTCATTACCTTTATTATTGTCCTGCTCTTCACTGCGGACATACATCACTTTTACTTTGCCGTTTTTACCACTAAAATCATTCGAGTCGTTCATCACTATCCCCTACTAAGCTATGGCGCGAAGATTACATGATGTTGCATGGCTACGCTACCGATTCACACTATTATCTCATCTAAAAGTTATTGAATATACTTCTATCGCATAGAAATCGTTTTGCGTACAATATGTGCCTTCATTTTAGACCTAAAAAATATCACTCAACATGACTTCGAATGCCGTTTATCACTTGCGTCAACAGCGCCTCGCATTATCAACTAAACCATTTAAAGCGCGAGGCTGCCGAGTAAAACGTTGCCAATATTGCTTGTTACCTATCCCACAATGCCTGTGCCAAGATACCGTATCGTCACAAGCAAAAAGTCAATTCTGCTTGATTATGTTTGATGGTGAAGTATTTAAGCCAAGTAATACGGGAAAATTGATTGCGGATGTTTTGCCCAACACTTTGGCCTTTCAGTGGTCAAGGACAGAGCCTGATGCGCAGCTACTGGCAGCATTACAAGACACCACAAGGCAACCTTACCTCATTTTCCCAGAAAGCTACGCTCAAAATGAACGCGTCGTAGTCAACGAGCCTACTTTGTCGGATAAACCCGCTTTATTTATTTTACTCGATGGGACCTGGCCAGAAGCACGTAAAATGTTTCGGAAAAGCCCTTATCTTAATGATATTCCAATGCTTTCAATTAATACCAAAGCAAGGAGTGATTACTTACTACGTACACCATCAAGGGAAGAGCAACATTGTACCGCTGAAGTTGCAGCTACCGTTTTAGAATTAGCGGGAGATTTAAACGCTTCACAACAACTCTTTAGCCATTTCAATTTGTTCCGTCAAAAATATCTTGAAGGAAAGCCGCATCACCCTATCGCACAGATGCTACTCACTGAATCTCATCTCTAACTATTTATTGGTACTATTTTTCTCTTTCTTTTCGAGCCTAGTACCATTAAATGATAACTTTTAGATAATCGTGCTGATAAAACGTGAACGTGCTTGTATAAATTAATTAAACTCACCAGATAAACTAGCGCAATCGCAAAGATAAGGCATAGTATTCATAAGTATCACTCAGCCACTTTTTACCTATTGAACGCTTATCTCGTTCAGCAAAGCAAAGGGTTATCAACTATGGGTTTAGTCAGTCAGTTAGAATCTTTATTCAGGCCAAAGTCTATCGTTGTCGTTGGAGCATCTGAAAATCCTGGCCGTGCAGGTTCGGTGATGATGAAAAACCTACTTACCAGCGGCTTTAAAGGCCCTATTTTACCTGTTAACCCAAACCGAAACTCTGTCCTTGGCGTACTTGCTTATCCTTCCATAGATAAATTGCCACTCAAACCCGACCTTGCCGTTATCTGCACGCATTACTCACGTAATATCGCCTGTTTACAGCAATTAGGGGAAGCCGGCTGTAAAGTGGTTATTATTTTATCATCCCCTTCCATTCAGTTTAATGAATTAAAAAAAGTCGCCCAGCAATATCAAATTCGCCTATTAGGCCCGAATAGCCTCGGTTTTCTCGCCCCATGGCAAGGATTGAATGCCAGTTTCTCCCCGATTCCAATCTTAAAAGGGAAACTCGCGTTTATCTCACAATCTGCTGCTGTATCAAATACCGTTCTGGATTGGGCAAGGCACCGAGACATCGGTTTTTCTTATTTTATTGCCCTTGGTGATAGCATCGATATTGATATTGACGATTTACTCGATTATTTAGCCCGTGATAGCAAAACCAGTGCCATTTTGCTGTATCTCGAAAGTATTAGTGATGCGCGACGTTTCTTATCCTCATCTCGCAGTGCTTCACGTAATAAACCTATATTAGTAATAAAAAGCGGTCGAACCCGCAAAGCACAAGAACTTCTAGGCGATAAACCGAGCCTAGATGCCGCTTATGACGCCGCTATCCAACGTGCTGGGCTACTTCGCGTGCAAGATACTCACGAAATGTTTTCTGCGGTTGAAACATTAAGCTATATGACACCATTACGCGGTGAACGCCTCTCTATTATGAGCAACGGTTCTGCACCCGCAGCGATGGCATTAGACGAACTTCTCTTGCGTAGTGGCAAACTTGCAACGTTAAGTGTTGAAACAGAAAATGAATTAAGCTCCCTGTTACCCCTTGATTTATCGACGAAAAACCCGATTGACTTGGGGGATGATTCCACTGTTGAGCGCTACATCAATGTACTGAACAAAATGCTCGACAGCCACGACCATGACGCTTTATTGCTTATCCACACTCCCAGTGCGATAACGGAAAGTAAAGCCATGGCAGAAAAAATTATTAAAACGATTAAGCAGCACCCACGAGGGAAATGGCTAACCATCTTAACCAACTGGTGTGGAGAATATTCATCTCAAGAATCTCGCAGGCTATTTAGTGAAGCAGGGATCCCAACCTACCGTACTCCAGAAGGGGCAATCACAGCATACATGCATATGGTGGAATATCGCCGTAACCAAAAACAACTCAAAGAAACTCCGGCTTTACCTATTGGTATTACAGCGAATACTCAACAAGCTCATGAATATATTCAACAAGCACTGGAAAATAATAAGCTACACTTGGATACACATGAAGTTCAACCTATTTTAAAAGCCTACGGGTTAAATAGCTTACCCACATGGATAGCACACTCTAGTAATGAAGCCATTGAAATTGCAGAAAAAATTGGCTATCCCGTCGCCTTGAAATTACGCTCTCCTGATATTGTTCATAAGTCAGAAGTACAAGGGGTCATGCTCTATTTACGCAATGCTAAAGAGGTAGAAGATGCAGCTAAAGCGATTATGGAACGTGTTTCAACAAATTTCCCTAATGCACGAATTGAAGGCCTGTTGGTACAAAGTATGGCCAATCGAGCTGGCGCTCAAGAACTCAGAATCGCTGTTGAGCTAGACCCTGTTTTTGGCCCTCTCATCATGTTAGGAGAAGGTGGTATTGAGTGGCAACAAGAGAGCCAAGCTGCTGTCGCTCTTCCCCCGCTAAATATGGCTTTAGCTCGCTACCAAGTTATCAATGCCATCAAAAGTTACAAAATCAAATCTCGAAGTGCTTTAGAACCTTTAAATATCATAGGGTTGTCAGCTTTATTAGTGCGCGTTTCAAATTTAATTATTGATTGCCCAAATATTACAAGGTTAGACATTCACCCATTACTTGCCTCAGGGGATGAATTCACTTTACTTGATGTCTCCATGACTCTAAGCCCAACAGATGATGCAACAACATCTAGGCTGGCAATTCGCCCTTACCCTAGTGAACTCGAAGAAACGATTCATTTAAAAGAAGACCTTACCTGTTTACTACGTCCGATCCTCCCTGAAGATGAGCCTTTGCTAAAATCCTTTATAGAACAAGTTACTAAAGAGGATCTTTATTATCGTTACTTTAGCGAAATTAGTGAGTTTACCCATGATGATCTCGCCAATATGACTCAGATTGATTATGATCGGGAAATGGCTTTTGTTGCGGTAAGAAACCCCAATACAGCTCCTGAAATTATAGGTGTAACACGGGCTATGGCGGATCCTGATAACCAAGAAGCTGAATTTGCAGTACTGGTTCGTTCCGACATGAAGGGGCAAACGCTCGGTTATCAACTGATGCAAAAGTTACTTAACTATACTCGGAGCCACGGCATTAAAAAACTGACGGCAATAACCATGCCTGAAAACCGTAATATGATTAGCCTAGCGAAAAAACTCGGCTTTGAAATTGACGTTCAGTTTGAAGATGGAGTAGTTAATCTGACACTGCACTTATAGAAATATCCAAGAATACGGCTCAACTTGTATAGTAATTAAACAAGTCGTCAATTTATACTAAATGGTTTGGCTAAATATGCTATCATCCATAGATCATTCGCTTAAAAATGTGCGCAAAGCGAGTTGCTATTAGACTAATAAGAGAAAATTCACACTGTGATGTTGTCAAAATTAAAACAAGCAAAACATCAACAATATTTGGTCAGTTTGCCAAAACTATCTCAAGAAATTGCTGATGTAAAAACGCTATATAAGACAGAAGATTTTCGTGATGAACTGCTTAAACAAATCTCTCAGGCTCAAAATACTATCTACATAACGGCTTTGTATTTAGAGAAAGACGATGCAGGTAAAGACGTACTTCATGCTCTATATGCTGCAAAACAAGCTAATACATCATTGGATATCAAAATTCTCGTAGACTGGCACCGTGCTCAACGAGGCCGGATAGGGGCTGCTGCAAATGCCACAAACGCCGATTGGTATTACGATGTTGCAAAACATTACCCTGAAATTGAAATTCCTATCTACGGTATTCCTGTAAATACACGGGAAGCACTAGGTGTTCTGCACCTAAAAGGCTTTTTATTTGATGATACTCTGCTCTATAGCGGTGCAAGTATTAATGACGTCTATTTACAGCGTCATAATAAATACCGTTATGACCGTTATCACCTTATCAAAAACAGCCAACTTACCGCATCAATGAAAAAATTTATTGATGACGCATTACTACAGTCTGATGCCATTCATCTATTAAATACACCGAATCGGCCAAAAACAGCTGAGTTTAAGCACCTAATTAAGCAATTTCGTTTGGGCTTACGGGGAGCGTCCTATCAATTTTCAGGAAACGCATCAAATGATGAGTTGTCTGTCACTCCCTTTGTTGGCCTCGGCAAGAAAAACGATTTAAACCGTGTTATCACTCATTTAATGGGTGCAACAAATAATAAACTAACAATCTGCACGCCTTATTTTAATTTACCTGCGGTGTTAGTCAGAGTTATTAGTCGGTTACTCCGTGATGGCAAACAAGTAGAAATTATCATTGGCGACAAAACTGCCAATGACTTCTACATCCCACCTGAAGAACCCTTTAAAATAATTGGTGCGTTACCATACCTTTATGAGATCAATCTGCGCCGTTTTGTTAGTCGCTTGCAACGCTTTATTGATAGCCAGCAGTTAACAGTTAGGCTCTGGAAAGACGCAGACAATACCTATCATCTAAAGGGAATGTGGGTTGATAATCACTGGCAATTGATCACGGGTAACAACTTAAACCCACGCGCTTGGGGGTTAGATCTTGAAAACGCAGTATTAATTCACGACCCAAAACAACAGTTGCAAGAGCAACGCAATCACGAGCTAGAGTGTATTCGAACTCATACTAAGGTTGTTAGCCATTTTCGTGAATTAGACAGTATTCAAACCTATCCTGTTAAAGTGAAAAAATTAATCCGACGTCTACGTCGAATACGAGTGGATCGGTTAATTAGTCGGATTTTATAATACATCTCAATTTAGCGTCACTTAAGTGACGCTTTTTACATTCATCATCTGGATAATGATACCTAATATGTTTAAGCCATTAATTTTTAGCTTACTTATATTTTCCATCACAGGATGCAGTGGTTTTCATTGGTCCAATGACAATTGGCAAGGCAAAGATAAAGCACAACATTTTGCATTTTCAGCCGCTATGGCTGCATCGGGTAACGCTTATGCAGACAAACAAAATATACAACACCGCGATGCTGCCATATTCGGTATTCTATTCTCAGTTTCTCTTGGCGCAGCAAAAGAGCTTTATGACAGCAGGCCTGCTGGTACGGGGTGGAGTTGGCATGATTTTGCCTATGATGTTGCAGGGTCAATAGCGGGTTATAGTTTATATCAGTCCTTAAAGTAACCCTCTCCTTACTTCCCATTCTTTTAAATTCCCCTGCTATTTTCAATATTTCGCTCACCATCGAAGTATCTCTTAATTAACCCTTTATAGTTGAGCTCTCAATATTAAGGAGAGACTCATGATCGCAGTGATTTTCGAAGCCATCCCAGTACCAGAACAAAAAAATCGTTATTTTGAACTAGCCGGTCAACTAAAATCTGAACTTATGCGCATAGAAGGGTTTATTTCGGTTGAACGTTTTCAAAGTATAACCACTGAAGGAAAAATTCTCTCACTTTCGTGGTGGGAAACAGAAGAAGCCGTAAAAAATTGGAAAAAACATTTCATGCATATTGAAGCACAAGTTGAAGGACAACAAACCATTTTTTCTCATTATAGAATTCGAATTGCTAATACCCTAAAGGATTACTCATTCAATAAAGAGGATAATTTTAATGTATGATATTCATGTGATTATTGAAAACCAAGTGGGTGCTTTAGCACTATTGGCGACAACATTAGGGAAACATGGTATTGGCCTTGAAGGTGGTGGTGTTTTTTCTATCGAAGGAAAAAGCCATGCTCACTTTCTCGTCACCCAGCCAGAAAAAGCAAGCAATGCTCTGGCTACAGTAGGGCTGAAGATTGAAAGTATTTCAAAACCTGTGATCCGCAAATTAAAACAAGAACGCCCAGGCGAACTTGGAGAAATTGTTTCTCTGCTTGCACGCCACCAAATTAATATCTTAGTCCAATATAGCGACCATAATAACAGGCTAATATTAATAACAGACAATAATATATTAACTACTGAAGTTACAAAGAAGTGGGAAAACCTACCATATGATACCAAGCAAAAATAGTATTCTCATTGAAGAAAAAGAACCATTAGAGAAATCTATCGCAAAAGTTGCATTTGCGATTGCTGACCCTTCAAGAGTCAGCATTTTGTGTGCATTAATGGATGGTAGGGCATGGACAGCAACAGAATTAAGTGCAGTTGCAGATATAGCACCATCAACAACGAGCGCACACCTCACTAAGCTATTAAATAGCCACTTAATTAGCTGTCTATCTCAAGGAAGGCACCGGTATTACCGACTTGCAGGCTCAGATATTGCCGAATTATTAGAAACATTAATGGGGGTATCCATTAAATTAGAGTATACCCCAACAATAGCAACACCTATTCATCTGCGAAAAGCACGTACTTGCTATGATCACTTAGCAGGGGAAGTTGCTGTTCAGATCTACGAATTTATGGATAAAAATGGTTGGTTTACCGCTAAAGAAAACAAGTTATCAGATATTGGTATGGCGCAATTTAAAAAATTTGGGATAGATATTATTCCTCATACAAAACGAAAAATAGCATGCGCTTGCTTGGATTGGAGTGAAAGGCGTATGCACCTAGGAGGACTTGCAGGAGCCTTGCTACTACAATTCTTTGAAAAAAATAGATGGATAGATAAAGCAAAAGGCTATAGAGAAATTACTTTTACTTCCAATGGTAAAAAAGCTTTAAAACGTATTTTTGATATTAATATCGGTTAACCTAAAATAGGCATTATCGATAAAATTCAGTATGTTATCAATACAAAAAAGCCTCGCGATTTTCATCACGAGGCTTCGA